>JBCKNM010000141.1:0-2042 GCA_038902775.1 Polaromonas sp. | reverse complement strand
AGTAGAGATACCCATAACTCGATGCGCTGCTGGGCGGCATGTCGCGCATCGAATTCATGATCCGTTTCAGGCAACTTGCGGATTGGCGACGCCCACCATGCAATCGCGCGTCACGATGGCGGCGAGTTGCGCCTCGTTCCAGCCATCCGTTCCGGCCGGCCGGCGCGGAATGACGAGATAGCGCAGGTCGGCCAGGCTGTCGTGCACGCGGATCGCCACGTCGTCGGGAATATCGAGGCCGAGTTCCTTCACCACCGCGCGCGGCTCCACGACCACGCGGGCGCGATAGGCCTTGCTGTGATACCAGTCGGGCGGCAGGCCCAGCACGGCGCGCGGATAGCAGGAGCAGAGCGTGCACACGATGACGTTCTGCACGGTTTCCGTGTTCTCCACGACGGTCAGTTTCGCGCCGCCCATGTTGATGCCGAAATCCGCGATGGCTTCATTGCCGTCGGCGAGAAGCCGCGCCTTGTAGGCCGGGTCCGTCCATGCCCGCGCGACGATCTGCGCGCCGCGCGCAGGCTGCCACGAATCCAGCGTCTCGAATCCTTTGCGAACCTGCTCGGCCGTGATGAGCTTCTTTTCGATCATCAGGTCGCGAATCGCCATGATCATCAGCTCATAGCGGCCCGGCGGAGAATTGTCCTCGGGCGCCAAAGGATGCGGCGTTCCGTGGTCGTGCGCGTGGCCGTGTGCATGATCGTGATCATGCGAGTGGTTGTGTTCGTGATCCCCGCTCATGCGCGATCTCCCTGTCCTGAGGTTTGAGCCGGCAAGGGCTGCAGCCAATGTTCGTAGACATCGACATCGACCGTGTCGGCCGGTCCGCCGCGATAATTCTGCCAAAGGTCTGTCTGCTTGAAGCGCACGCGGTAGAGCCGCTTCTTGGGGAGCCCATCGAATCCATGGCCGAGTTCTTCCGGATTGGCGAACTCGCCGCACGCGCGCTCGATCACCCCGACCTTGCCGCGAATGTAGAAGGGAGTGCGCCGATGCCCGGGCGGATTGACGGCAGCGATCCGCACGCGATCGCCAGCGGAAAGCGGTTTCGTCATCGGCCGATCCTCGCCATGTTCTGCGCGATCGTCGCCATGCGGGCTTCGACCTCCGCGTTTGTCACAACGCCTTTTTCCACCAGCAGACGGCGCATCGACTCGATGCCGCGCTCGAAATATCCGAGCTCGTTGTAGAGCTGCTCGCCCAGCTCCTCGCGTGTGCGCCGCGTCTCATCCGTGCGGATCACTTTCGCGCCGTTCATGCCGAGGGCGTTGCCGACCACTATCGACAGTTTCTCCCATGGGCGTGCATCGGTCACTTTCGGATCTACCGAGCCGTAATCGAGCCCGCCGATGTCGTGATAGCCGCGGCCCGGCTCTTGGCCGGGCGTGAAGTGGTCATCGGAAGTCATGGCCTCAAGATAGCCTCAAGATAGGAAATTCAACCGCATGAGGCCAAGTATGACACCAAAAAGCGTCCTCAAGAGTCGTGCTTTCCCTGAAGAAGTAGCCGCGCAAAGCTGAACAAATTTTTAAGTGGAAACTCTGGGCATAGAGTCCTACCGAGATCGGCGGGGCATGAAGGAGTTTTCAATGGTCAAGAAATCAGCACACGTATGCTGCGCGACCAATTGACCCGAGAGGGAGTTCATGTTGGCCGGCACCAGCAAGGCAACACCAGGGAACAAGATATATCCGTACCTGCTGCGCAAACTGGCCATCGTGCGCGCCAATCAGGTCTGGGCACTGGACACCACCTATATCCCCATGGCCCGAGGTGCCTGGCGTGACAACGTCTTTGTCGAGCGGGTTTGGCGCAGCGCCAAGTACGAGCGCATCTATCTCAGGGCGTACGACAGCGTCACAGACGCCCGAGCTGATATTGCCGAATACTTCAACTGGTACAACACGCAGAGGCCACATTCAAGTTTGGATCGAATCACCTCACAGCAGACCTATTTGAACTTGCTGGCCAAGTTGGCACAGGCTGCGTAAAATGAAATTCCCGGTGCGCCCCGAGCACCTTTTGCAATCAACCCAGAGTCC
>JBCKNM010000140.1:0-2048 GCA_038902775.1 Polaromonas sp. | reverse complement strand
GTGAACTGACGACGCGCATGGGCCCCGACATTGCGGCTCAGATCCAGACCGGGCCGTCGATCGAGAAATCGATTGCGCCGCTGCGCAGTTTCGTCGCCGAGCCGATGCGCTGGGGCAATCTGTTCCTGGTCGGTGACGCAGCGCATATCGTGCCGCCTACCGGCGCCAAGGGCCTGAACCTGGCCTTCTCCGACGTGTTCTATCTGGCACGCGGAATGGTCGAGCACTACCAGGGGCGTAGCGACACGCATCTGGACAGTTATAGCCAGACCGCGCTCAAGCGCGTCTGGAGCGCGACCCGCCTTTCATGGTGGTTGACCAATCTGCTGCACCGATTTCCCGACCAGATGGAGATTGATCAGCGACTGCAGGAAAGCGAACTCGATTTTCTGCGCCGCAACGAGGACGCACAACGCGCGCTCGCCATGCCCTATGTGGGCGAACCCTTCTAACCCCGAAAAAGAACTGATCATGAAATTGGGTGAGAACCGCATTGCGGCTAGTGGGTTGCCGTTGATCTGCCGCGTCGACAACGCAGGCGATCTGGGAATGGGTACGGCTGAACTGCGCATGGGAGATGCCGTCCGAACGCTGGTGCAGTCGATGTCCGGCTTCCAGAAGGAGGCGCTGGTGGCATCGACCCGATCAGGACGCACCTGGCGCATGGTCAGTGACGAAGGCAAATACCTGAACGGCCATGATGCGGCACCGCCGCCGCTGTCCTTCCTGACCGTCGGGATGATCGCCTCGTACATGAACGAAATCATCGCACTGGCCAAACTCGAAGGGGTCGAGATCCGCAAGCTCCGCCTGATCCTGGACAACTACTACTCGATGGTCGGCTCGATGCAAAAGCGCACCATGGTTGCCGGAGCGCTGCCCGTCGAGATGGAAGTGGAGATCGATTGCGACCTAGAAGGCCGGGCATTGACCCAGTTCCTGATGAACGCGGTCCACGCCTCGCCGCTCAACGGCCTGATGCGTGGCGAGCACGACAGCCTGTTCACGCTGGCCCGCAACGGTGTCGAGATTGCTCCGAAGAAGGCCCACAAACTCAATCGACCCATGCTGCCGGATCCGAAGGACGCGGCAGCATGGGCCAACCTGGGCGCTCCGGATATGGTATTGCTGCAGCCACTGGGACTGACCCCGAAAGAGGAAGTCGCCGGCGGAACCCATGCCGTGGGCTCATCTCTCAGCGATCACCAGGATCGACGCCTGAAGATATCGGCCATCGCCGTTCTGCGCGACGACGGCATCAAGGAGATTCGCCAGCAACTCTATTCGCCGCACGGCACGGAATGGCTGTTTCTCTCCGAAGAAGCGCCTTCCGATGGTGGCCAGGGTCGCGCGCCGGATGCCAACAGCTATATCTCGGCAGGAATCGGACTGTGTTTCATGACGCAGTTCGGACGCCAGATACCCATGCTCAAGGTCGATTTGCCAGACTACCAGATCATCCAGGACACTCACTTCAGCCTGGGCGGGGCAAGTGGCGGAACCCGCAAGGCGGGTGAAGCGATGCCGGTGGAAACCCACGTCTACCTGAACACCGAAGCCAGCGACGAAGTGGCACAGGACATGCTCGACCTGTCCGAGCAGACGTGTTTCCTGCATGCGTTTTGCCGCACGGACCTGAAGACGAAACTCAAGATCACCAGGCTCGCTTAAACGCGAGCCGGGCCAATCCGTTTGCGGCGCGGGCATTGGCAACAAACTTGCTACGACCGGGGCTGGGATCCCGAAAAATCAGACGGTGCAGGCTACCGCGTCTTCGTAGTTGCAAGCGCTGGTTTTCTCGGGAGGGAAAATATCGCGCTCCTCCACCCATTTGTGGGTGCTTTCGTACAGTTCTCGGGTGTAGGGCTCGAACACGATGCGCTCGCCAGGGCCGAAGCGGCGCACATCCACCCGCTTTGCATGCCGCTCGGGCAGTTCATTGGAATAGAAATGCGTGTAGGCCTGATGCATGTGATCGATGTCGGCCTGCGCGCGGCGTAGCGCCCGGTAATACTTGCGCACATCTTCGTGATCGACGCCGGGCGGGA
>JBCKNM010000139.1:0-2066 GCA_038902775.1 Polaromonas sp. | reverse complement strand
AGATTCGGCACTCGCCGGTGTGCCGGTTTTCCCGTGCTCGGCGTTGAGCGGCGCCGGCGTGGACGACATCGCCCGCCATCTCGAACAGCAGGCCCGCGAGTTGCCTAGTCGCAGCGCCGACGGGCATTTCCGGCTGGCGGTCGATCGCCGCTTCCACCTGGCCGGTGCCGGCCTGATCGTCACCGGCAGCGTGGTCAGCGGCAGCGTCGCGGTCGGCGATTCGGTCCGACTCCTGCAGGACGGCAGCGAGGCGCGGGTGCGCTCCATCCACGCGCAGGACACGGCGGCGGCGCAGGGCCGTGCGGGAGAGCGCTGCGCCCTGAACCTGATCGGCGCTAACCTGCACCGGGAACGGATCGGCCGTGGCGACTGGGTCGTGGCCGGCGATGTGCCGCCGCCCGTGTGCCGCATCGACGCGCGCCTGCGGGCATTGCCGGGACAGCCCGTGGCACACTGGTCGGCGGTGCATGTGCATCTGGGCGCGGCCCATGTGACCGGACGGGTGGCCGTGCTCGAAGGCACGGCCATCGCCGCGGGCGAAAGCGGCCGGGTGCAGCTGGTGCTCGAACAGGCCATCGGTGCGCTGCGCGGCGACCGCTTCATCGTGCGCGATGCCTCGGCCCGCCATACGCTGGGCGGTGGCAGCGTGATCGACGTGTTCCCGCCGGCCCGAGGCCGGGCCCGGCCGGCGCGCCTGGCTTACCTGGCCGCCATGGAAATCGACGACCACCCGACGGCCCTAGGCGCACTGCTGGCGCCATCGGCGGCGGGCCTGGCGCTTGACCGCTTCGCGGCCAATCGCAACCTCCGGCCGCAGGAATCGGCTCTGCTGTACCAGCGCGTCCCGATGAAGCTGCTGCAAAGCCGCGTCGGCCCGCTGGGTTTTGCGCCAGCCCACTGGGAACGCTGGCGTGGCGAGGTGATCGAGGCCCTGGCCGACTGGCACCAACGCCATCCGGACCGGGTAGGCCCGGCTGCCGACCGGGTGCTGACGGGACGCGAAGGTCCTGCGTTACCGCGCGAAGCGGTGCTGGCCGTGGTGGCGGAACTGGCGCGAGAAGGGCGGCTGGTGCGCGAGATCACGGGCGTTCGTCTGCCGGCCCATCGGCCGCAGCTTCGACCTGCGGATGAGGCGCTGTGGCAGCGCCTGCAGCCCTTGCTCGAAGGCCGCGGGCTGCGGCCGCCGACGCTTGCCGAACTGGCCGCCGAACTGGGCGAGGAGGTGCCGCCCCTGGAAACGGCGCTGTCGCGGCTGGCGCACCATGGGCTGCTGATCCCGGTGTCGAGGAAGCGCTTTTTCCCGCTGGCGGCGGTGGCGACACTCACGGAGCTGCTGCAGCAGGAGCAACAGGCCAACGGCAAGGTCACCGCCGCCGGATTCCGCGACCGCTCACACATCGGACGCAACCTTACAATCGAAGTGCTGGAGTACTTCGATCACGTGGGCTTGACCCGCCGCAGCGGCGATGCCCGGGTACTGACACGTTCCCCCGACGAACACGGAAGAGACTCGCACCCCGGTGGGGCGCCCGGACTTCAAATCCGGTGAGAGGCGTCAGACGTCTCTGGTGGGTTCGACTCCCATTCTCTTCCGCCCCCTGCGGGGTCCGGAACATCAGAACGACAACGATGCCGCGCCGGCTTTAAGGCGCTCATGCATGGCGCTGGCTCCCTGGATCGCCACACCTTCGATCAGGCTCTCCTGGGTGTAGCCGCGCGACTTGACGCAAGGCGGGCAGGCCCAGACGGTGCCGCCCCGCTTGATGAAGTCATCGATCAGCGCCTTCAAGGGATCCATCGGCTGCACATGGGTGGAGTCGACCGCGCTTTTGCGGACGAGGTCAACGGCGCCGCTGGTGAGAAACACATACACCTTCATGCCGGCCGTGAGGCCCCCATTGGCGACCGTGAAGCCCACCGACGACAGCTCGTCGTCGGCGCCATGGGTCATCAAAACGACAAGTTCCCTGGTTTGCTCAGCCATTTGCAATCTCCTTTTGAAGAGTGAAAAACCAACGGGTCGGCAAATGCGGTTTTAGCGGCAGGCTTTGTCGCCCCTCCACACG
>JBCKNM010000138.1:0-2083 GCA_038902775.1 Polaromonas sp. | reverse complement strand
ATAAGATATGTGGCAAATTGAAGAACACCGACGCGTTGACAAGCAGCTTTCAGGCTTCGTTCCCATTGAGGTTCTGAAACGCTACGAAAAATGGAAAGACATCGCACGTATCTCTGGGCCGGTTGGATTACGTGCAATCACAGGGTTTCACGATGAAGCACTTTCAGGCGAGTGGAAAGGATATCGCTCATCTCGGTTAGGGCTTCAATGGCGCGTCATATATCGAGTTATCGCCAATGTGTTGCAGATTCACGTTGTTCAAGTTACTGCCCACGATTACAGGAGGTCATAAAATGAAAGAGTTTCGCCCCGCAAAAAAAAGAATTGAGGTCTCGGTAGCGGAGTCTGTTCGCATTTTGCGCGAGCTCCAAGAATTGAGCCAAAGCCAACTTTCGGAGCTTACGGGCATCCCTCAGGCCACAATTTCTGCCATCGAGAACGGACGAGTAAATTTGGGTGTTGAGCGTGCTAAGGTATTTGCGCGCGCACTAAAGTGCCACCCAGCAGTGCTAGTATTTCCCGGCTGGGAGGTTCCACTTCAACATGCAGCCTAACCCTGCGTTCAAGCGGGACGCCGCAAAAGCGCGCCGCCCCTCAATTTTACGTTGAGGCTGTAAAAAAACTTCTCTCGAGGGCAATTCCCGTCAGCGCCTGGGTGGCATAAAACGTTGTGTTTTCATCCCCAACACTACCCGCAAACCATGGCCCGCTACAAACCCCAAGACCGCAACAGTTTGTTGTTGCCGGTGGTGCTCAGTGAACAAATTTTGCCCGGCAGCTTTGCCTTTGCACTGGACTACCTGGTAGACAACGAACTCGATCTCACTGCCTTGGACGCCAAGTTCAAGAATGATGAAGTCGGTGCCAGTGCCTATGACCCACGCGTCATGCTCAAGATCGTTTTACTTGCCTACAGCCAGGGCTTGATCTCCAGCCGCACCATTGAGCAAGCGTGCCTGCGCAACGTGCAATTCATCGCCATCAGCGCAGGCAGCCAACCCAGCCACACCCACATCGCCAAGTTTGTGTGCAGCCTGAGCGCGCAAATCAAACCCCTCTTCAGCCAAGTCCTAATGACCTGCGATGCCCAAGGATTGATTGGGCGCGACATGTTCGCCATCGACGGCGTCAAGCTCCCCTCCAACGCCAGCAAAGAACGCAGCGGCACCCATGAAGAACTGCGCCACCGCGCCAAACGACTGGACCAGGCGGCAGACAAGATCCTCGCCCTGCACCAAGCCCAGGACAAGCTCGGGCAAGAACAATCCATGGAGCCCAAACGCCAGGCCCGCATCGACGCCTTGCGCAAGGAAGCCAAACGCACGCGGGAGTTTCTTGCTACGGCACCCAAGCGTGTGAACCGCAAAGGCCAGGAACTCAAAACCAACGTCACCGATCCCGAGAGCGCCAAGATGGCCACCAGCAAAGGCGTGATCCAGGGCTACGCAGCCCAGGCCGCAGTCGACAGTGCAAACCAGATCATCATTGCGGCCGACGTCATTGGCTCAGGCTCCGAGCAGGCCATGCTGGTGCCCATGATCGGGCAGGCTGCACCCTACCGCACACCCAGCACCCTGGTGACGGCGGACGCGGGCTACCACAGCGATGCCAATGTGCAGCACCTGTTGGACAACAACATCGCGGCGCTGATTGCCGACAGCCAGATGCGAAGCCGGGACGAGCGCTTTGCCGAGCAGGCCAAACACAAGGCCAAGGAAGACCCGTTGTACGACAAGACGTCAACGCGCAAGCCCAAAGGGGTCAAGCGCTTCCAGCCCAAAGACTTCAGCTTCAACGACGACAACACCGCTACGTGCCCGGCTGGCAGGTTGATGATCAGTTCAGGCGCCATCTACACCAGCGCCACAGGTTTGCACTATCAGACGTACACCGCCCGGGCGGTCGATTGCAACGCATGCAAACTCCGCGGCCAGTGCCTCAGAGGCCCACTCAAAGCCAACGATGGCCGCGGGCGACAAGTCACCCGCTTCGAGCCCAAAGACCCGACTAACCCCAGTGAGCGGATGCGCCAGGCGATTGACTCACCTCTGGGCAGGCAGCTCTACAGTCAGCGCTTTGGCAC
>JBCKNM010000137.1:0-2238 GCA_038902775.1 Polaromonas sp. | reverse complement strand
GCTCGGCGATGTCGTGCATACCCTGCCAGTGGTACAGGACATTCATGCGGCGCTGCCGGATGCGCAGATTGACTGGGTTGTTGAAAAATCTTTTGCGCCTTTGCTTTCATTTTTTGTCGGCGACCACACGCTAAATCGCAGCATCAACCGGGTTATTACTTGCGAGATCAGGCGCTGGCGCAAGTCGCCTTTTTCCAGCGCCACACGTAGCGAGTGGCGGGCTTTCAAAGCCGCGCTTCAGGCGGAAAGCTATGACGCAGTGATTGACCTGCAAGGCTTGAGCAAATCTGCCGTCGTGTCCTGGCTTGCACGCCTTACACCGAACGGCAAACGCTACGCGCTGGCGAATCAGACCGAGGGTTCGGGTTATGAAGCGACTACGCGCTGGGTGGCTGATGTGGCGATTGCGCTGGAGCCGCACATTCACGCGGTGCAGCGCGGGCGCGCATTGTGTGCGCAGGCGCTCGGCTATGCCTTGCCGGCAGTCCCGGATTATGGATTCAACAGGATTCTGGTCCTTGCCGGGCGGGCGCAGGCAACTCCTGAAACCATAGCGTTTGTGCATGGCACCTCGCGCGCCGACAAACAGTGGCCGTTGCAGCACTGGATCGCGCTGGGCCAGCAGTTGAACGCGCAGGGCTACCGCATTGCCCTGCCGCATGGCAGTGCCGACGAGCTGGCGACCAGTCAGGCGATTGCCGCTGCACTGAACGTCGATGGTGGAGCCGAAGCCCAAGCCTTGATTTGGTCGCGCCTGCCTCTCGATGCGTTGACTGCCGCGCTGGCCCAATGCGTTGGCGTGATCGGTGTTGACAGCGGCGTGAGCCATATTGCCGTTGCGCTTGGCTTGCCGCATGTACAGATCTACAACTTTGACACCGCCTGGCGCACCGGCCCCGATGAGCGCAATGTGGTGAATCAGAGTACACGGCAGGTCAGCGTGTTTGCCACGCCCGCGCCCAGCGTTCAGGCAGTCTGGCAAGCCTGGCTTGATGGCGGGCAGGGCACTGCATGAGCCGCCTGATCCTCAATCTGTATTCGCTGCTGATGTGGCTGGCGCAGCCTTTCATGCGTCGCAAGCTGGCGCGCCGCGCGCGGCAAGAGTCGGGTTATGGCGAAGCAATTGACGAGCGTTTTGGCAGGTACACCCAGCCACCTGAGGCAAAGTCTGAACTGCTGTGGCTACATGCCGTATCGCTTGGGGAAACGCGCACGGCGGCTATTTTGATCAAGGCGCTGCGCGAACAATATCCGGCGCTTCGCATACTGCTCACGCATGGCACAGCCACGGGTCGCGCAGAAGGCGCAGGCCTGCTGCGTGCGGGTGATGTGCAGGTCTGGCAACCCTGGGACAGCAAGGGCGCTGTGGAGTGCTTCTTCAATCACTTCAAGCCGCGCATCGGGCTGCTGATGGAAACCGAGATCTGGCCCAACCTGGTAGCAGGGGCACAGGCGCGCGCCGTGCCGCTGGTACTGGTCAATGCCCGTCTGTCTGAAAAATCATTGCAGCAGGCCCTGGCGCTGGTATCGCTGGCCTACCCCGCTTACGGCGCACTGTCGGCGGTGTATGCGCAGACTGATGAAGACGCAAAGCGCTTTCGCCAGCTTGGTGCCCCAGTTGCGGGCGTGTTTGGCAACCTCAAGTTTGATGCAACACCTGATGCCGCCAGTCAAGCCACGGGCAAAGCTTGGCGACAAGCTATTCGGCGGCCGGTTGTGATGTTTGCCAGCTCCCGGGAAGGTGAAGAGGGCGATTTTTATGCACAAATAAGTGCTGTAGCCCAACAAATACGCACCGAGATGACAAATTTTTCAGCTACTGATTTAATAGCAAGTGCAGGCTTAATCATGCCGCACATACTGGTCGTGCCACGCCATCCCCAGCGCTTTGACGAAGTAGCGGCGCTGGCCGAAAAGCACGGCCTGCAGGTGTCTCGCAGATCAACTTGGCCTGCTGGCCCAGCATCGAACGAAGAAGCCATGGCCGCCGACATCTGGCTGGGCGACACGCTCGGCGAGATGGCGCTGTACTACTCGCTGGCGGACGCGGCGCTGCTGGGCGGCAGCTTTGCACCGCTGGGTGGGCAAAACCTGATTGAAGCCGCCGCCTGCGGTTGCCCCGTCATCATGGGGCCGCACACCTTCAACTTTGCAGATGCCGCGCAGAATGCTGAAGCTGCTGGGGCGGCAAGGCGTGTTGCAGACATGGCGGGCGGCGTGCGTGTGGCGATGGAACTG
>JBCKNM010000136.1:0-2244 GCA_038902775.1 Polaromonas sp. | reverse complement strand
GCCCTTAATGCGACAGAACCCGTTTCGGAGCGCGTTACTCCGCCTTGATGTTGTTGTCGCGGATGGCCTTGGCATAACGCGCCAGCTGGTCACCCACGAGGGTCGTCAGCTGCTGCGGGGTCGTACCGTTGGGAATCAGGCCCAGCGCGGCATAACGCTCCTTGATCATGGGGTCAGCCAGGGCCTTGATGACCTCGCGCTGCAGACGGTCGACGATCTCCCTGGGCGTGCCCTTGGGCGCGGTGAGCGCGAACCAGGTGCTGAAATCAAAACCCTGGATGCCCTGCTCCTTGAGCGTCGGCGTGTCCGGGTATTCGGGATGACGGGTATCCGCCATCACGCCGATCAGGCGCAGCTTGCCGGCCTTGGCCAGCGAGGCGACGGTGGCAATGCCCTGTATCGTCACATCGACCTGACCGCCGGCCACGTCCAGCGCCGCCTGGCTGGCGCCGCGGTAGGGCACGTGCTTGATGTCGATGCCGGTGTGTGCGGCAAACAGCGCGCCACCCAGGTGCTGCGGGCTGCCGCTGCCGCCCGACGCGTAGGTGATCCTGCCCGGCGCAGCCTTGGCTGCGGCCACCAGTTCGGCGGCCGTCTTGTACGGCGAGTTGGTGGGCACCGCGATGCTGAATTGAATGGTCGCCACTTGCGAGATGTGGGCGAAATCGGTCACCGGGTTGAACGGCGTGTTCGGGTTCAGGTTGGGCACCATCGTGAGCAAGCTGTCGTTGAAGCCGCCGATGGTGTAGCCATCGGGTGCGGACTTGGCCAGCCTGTCGGCACCGATGATGCCGGAGGCGCCGACAAGGTTCTCAACCACGATGGGCTGACCCATGTTCTCCGACATCTTCTGGGCCAGCAGCCGTGCAGCCACGTCCACCGCACTGCCAGCGGCCAGCGGTACGATCATGCGGATAGGCTTGTTGGGGTAGCTGCCCTGAGCCTGTGCCGGCACGGCCAGCGTAAAGCCGGCCATCACTGCCAGCGTGATCGCCAGGCGTCGCGTGCGGGACGTAGGGGTGTTGAGTTTCATGTTGTCTCCTTTGTGTTGTAGTAAGCAGGGCAGATATTCAGGCCGTCAAACCGTGAGGCCCAGGACCCGGATGGCGTTTTCGCCGAGGATGGCGAGACGGTTCTCATCGCTGAGTTCAGGCGTGGCCATCACGTGGCCAACGGGATCGTCCTGCCATGGAATGGGATGGTCGGTTCCTATCATGATCTGGCCTGCGCCAACTTCGGCAGCGAGGTGGCGCAGCGCTTCACCGGTAAAAACCAGCGAGTCAAAGTAGATCTGGCGGATGTACTCGGTCGGTTTCTTCTTGAGCACGATCTCGGGATTGCAGTTCTGGGGAGAAACAAAGCAGCTGCGGTCCATGCGCGGCGCGTACGAGCCGAGAAAACCCCCGCCGTGGGCAGCCAGAACCTTGAGCTCGGGAAACTTGTCGAACACGCCTTCGAAGATCAATTTCTGCAAGGCAATCGTCGTGTCCAGCGGATTGCCGATCACGTTGGACAGCCAGCCATTGCCCTTGAACCGGGTTGCCAGTTCGAGGGTGCTTTGCGGGTGAATGAACAGCATCACGCCCAGCTCTTGGGCCTTGGCCAGCACCGGGTGGTATTGAGGGTGTGCGAAGTCGATGCCGGCAACGCTGCCGCCAATCGCGGCGCCCTTGAGGCCCAGCTTCTTGACCGCCTCCACGAGCATCTCGACCGCAAGGTCAGGGAACTGCATCGGCAGCGAGGCAAACCCGGCCAGGCGCTTCGGATGCTGCGCGCTCAGCTCGGCCAGGCTGTCGTTATGGATGCGGCAAATCGCCTCGGAGGTCTCGCGATCCTTCTTGTACCAGAAGGGGTTGATGCTGAGCACCTGCAGGTCGATGCCCATGCGGTCCATGGCTTCAAATCGCGTGGTCAGTTGCTGCGCGACCTGTAGGAAGTGTTCCGGCACGCCCTTGACCGGCGGCAAGACGGCCTTCGCCTCATCCCCCATCAGGTCGAGCGCGGCCTGGAAATAACAGTGCGCATGCACATCGATCGTGCGAGCGCGCTTGCCGCGGATAAGCACTGGGGCGCGGCTCGGCGACGTGCTGCCCCCGCCGCCAGCGACGATCGGCAGGCCCGAGCAGCCGCAGAACCAGAATCCGCCGGGGCCGTGGGTATGTGTCTTGGGAAGAAGCCAGTTCTTGAGCATGGTGGTATTCAGGAGTGAGAATTCGGCGTGCTTCATAGGCCTGAAACAAGCCC
>JBCKNM010000135.1:0-2256 GCA_038902775.1 Polaromonas sp. | reverse complement strand
TTGCGGATCCGGTCGATCAGTTCTCGCAGTTGCAGCTTCTCGGTGGCGTTCATGCCGGCAGCGGGCTCATCGAGTGCAATCAGCTGCGGGTCAGTGGCCAGCGCGCGGGCAATCTCCAGGCGGCGCTGGTCACCGTAGCTCAAAGTGCGGGCCTTGAAGTCGGCGTACTTGCCGATGCCGACGTAGTCGAGTAGCTCATGTGCACGCTTGGCAATCTCCGCTTCTTCGCGCTTAAAGCCGGGCGTGCGAAACACCGCGCCCAGCAAACCAGATTTAGTACGAACGTGGCGACCGACCATCACGTTTTCAAGCGCGGTCATTTCCGCGAACAAGCGAATATTTTGAAAAGTGCGTGCAATGCCGGCCTTGGCTACTTCATGCACGGCTGTCGGTTTATAGGGTTTGCCTGCCAGCTCAAACGTACCGCTGTCGGGCGTGTACAGGCCTGTGAGCACGTTAAAAAATGTCGTTTTACCCGCACCGTTTGGGCCAATCAAGCCGTAGACCTGGCCGCGCTCGATGTGGATGCCGACATCGCTCAGGGCTTGCAGACCGCCAAAGCGCTTGGAGACACCGGTGACCTTAAGAATGGTTTCGCTCATTGCCGCACGCCTCAAGGGTTGATGGAATTGGCGGACACGGAAGCGGCAGGCTTGCCACGCGTTTTGCCATGCTCAGGCGCCGGCCAGAGCCCGCGTGGCCGCATCAGCATGATGACGATCATGGCCAGTGCGATGAGAAGCTGGCGCAAGATGGCCGAGTCAAGCCGGCCATCTGTCATGGCCTGCAGTGGGCCTGCAACGTGGCGCAACACTTCAGGTAACGCAGCGAGGAGCAAGGCACCCAGAATGACACCTGGCAAATGCCCAATGCCGCCCAGCACCACCATGGCCACAATCATGATCGACTCCATCAGGCTAAAGGACTCGGGTGATACAAAGCCCTGGAAAGCCGCAAACATGGCGCCGGACACACCGCCAAAGGTCGCGCCCATGCCAAAGGCCAGCAGCTTCAGGTTGCGGGTGTTGATACCCATGGCCTGGGCCGCGATCTCGTCTTCGCGAATCGCCATCCAGGCGCGGCCAATGCGCGACTTTTCAAGACGGTGGCAAATGATGACCGACACGATGACCAACACCAGGAAGAGGTAGTAATACATCGAGACCGAGTTGACCTCCAACCCGAAAAACTCATGCGTTTTGCCCAGGTCAAAACCAAAAAAACTTCACTGAGTCAATCTGACCGATCCCTTTCGGTCCGTTGGTCAGGTTGATGGGGCGGTCCAGGTTGTTCAGAAACACGCGGATGATTTCACCAAAACCGAGCGTGACAATGGCCAGGTAGTCGCCGCGCAGCTTCAGAACGGGCACGCCCAGAAGAACGCCGAAGAAGGCGGCCAGCCCGGCCGCCAGCGGTATGACTGCCCAGATTGGCAGGTGCAGCCCGTTCGGGAAAGTCGCCGCCACCGCCGGAAAAGCATCGGCCAGATGTGGCGAGCTGAGCAGCGCAAACAAATAGGCGCCTACGGCAAAAAAAGCAACGTAACCGAGATCGAGCAGGCCGGCATATCCAACCACGATGTTCAGGCCGAGGGCCAGCAGCACGTAGAGCAGCGCCATATCGACAATGCGCACCCAGGCATTACCACCCTGCTGCAGCAGCAGCGGCAATATCAGCAGCAGGGCGGCAACGATGAGAAAGGTGACGAGTTTGTTGGGTTTCATACTGAATTTTTCCTTCAACAAATCGCTTATGCCCGGTCCGCCACGCGTTCACCGAGCAAGCCCTGAGGGCGCAGCGTGAGCACAAAAATCAGCACGATAAATGCAAAGATGTCGGAGTACTGGCTACCCAGCACACCACCAGTCAGCGGGCCGAGGTAGCCGGCACCTATGGCTTCTATCAAGCCCAGCAAAATGCCGCCCAGTACCGCGCCACCCAGATTGCCAATGCCACCAAATACCGCAGCCGTGAAAGCCTTCAGGCCGGGCAAAAAGCCCATGGTGTGATGCACCGTGCCGTAGTTGGATGCATACATCACGCCAGCCAGAGCGGCCAAAATGGCACCAATGATGAAGGTGGCCGAAATGACGGTGTCGGGCCGCACACCCATCAATGCCGCCACGCGCGGGTTCTCGGCCGTAGCGCGCATGGCACGACCGAGCTTGGTGTAATGCACCAGCCACATCAGCACCGACAGCGACACCGCCGTGGTCGCCAGAATGAAGATCTGGGTCACGGTAATCACCGCGCCGC
>JBCKNM010000134.1:0-2289 GCA_038902775.1 Polaromonas sp. | reverse complement strand
ATGCCAATGGGCGCTCGAGCTTTCTGGAGCGCTTCATCCATTCGGAAATCTACAAGGCCCGGCCCGACATCAACTCGGTCGTCCACAGCCACTCGCCCTCGGTCATTCCCTTCGGCTTGGTGCGCCTGAAAATGCAGGCCATGTTCCACAACGCCGCTTTCCTGGCGCAAGGCGTGCCGGTGTTCGACATCCGCGAGAAATTCGGCGCCACCGACATGCTGGTGGGCAACGGCGCCAAAGGCGTGGCCCTGGCCGAAACCATGGGGCCCAAGGATGTGGTGCTGATGCGCGCGCACGGCAGCGTGGCTTGCGGCGCGTCTTTGCAGGTCGCGGTGTTTCGCGCCGTCTACACCGAGGTCAATGCGCGGGTGCAGCACTGGACGCAGGCCCTGGCGCAGGGGCAGGACGTTGCCGGCCTGGACCCGGAAGAAGGCCGCCTGGCCGATGAAGTGAACCAGACCGCCGGCGTGCGTGCCTGGGATTTATGGCGCACACAAATCCGCAACGAGCTCAATTGGTAGGGCCATTCAAATGACAGACCTCGAAATTTCCAAACAGCAACTGGTGGACTGCATCCGCATGCTGGAGCGCTCCGACATCATCGATTACAACGGCCACGCCAGCATTCGCGTCGCACCCGACCGCATGCTGATCAACATCGGCTCCTGCCAGCGCGCCAACTTGACGGTGGACGACATCTGCCTGATCGACATGGAAGGCAAGCTGGTGGAGGGTAATGGCCAGCCGCCGCTGGAGTTTCATTTGCACGCCGGCATTTACCGCGCGCGTCCCGACGTGCAGGCCGTGATCCACGCACACCCCGAGTGGTCCACCTACCTCACCATGGTGGGACAGGTCTACCTGCCGGTCTACGCCCAGGGATCGCTGGTCCACCCGGTGCCGGTGCTCGATTCACCCAATTCGATCAACAACGTCAAGATGGCCGACCGGCTGGCCGCCACGCTGGGTGAGCGCCCAGCGGCGCTCATGAAGGCGCACGGCGCGGCGACCGTGGGGCGTTCCCTGATCGAAGCTTTTGTGCTGATGGTCTATATGGAAGACAATGCGCGTCGCCAGTACATGGCCATGCAGATCGGCAAGCCCTATGCCTTCAACGAGCAGGAGTTGGCCCTGTGCCGCGAGAAGCTCTGGAATGAAAAGCTGTTCAAGCGCACCTGGGATCACTTCCACGGCAAGCTGTGAGTCGCTGAAAAAATCTTCAGAGGCTTTTTTCCACCAGCGCCCGCAACGCGGGCGTGACGGCCGGCTCAATGCCGAACCAGGCTTTCCAGGCTAGCGGCCCCTGGTGCAGCAGCATGCCCAGGCCGTCGACCGTCGGGTTGCCGCGCTGGCGCGCTGCCGCCAGGAACGGCGTTTCCAGCGGAATGTAAACAATGTCGGTGGCCAATGCGGTGGTGGGCAGGCGCGCAAGGCTGATGTCCAAAGCCGGTTGCCCGACCATGCCCGAACTGGTGGTGTTGACCACCATTGCCGCGCCCGCCATCAGCTCGTTGCGGTCCGCCCAGGCGCAGGCCTTGATCTGCGGCCCGAATTCCTGCGCCATGTCTTGCGCGCGGTTCAAGGTCCGGTTGACCAGCCGGATCTCGCGCGCGCCTTCCTGCAGCAGCCCCCAGCACACCGCCCGCGCGCCACCGCCTGCGCCGATCACCACAATCGGGCCGGCATCGGCGCGCCAATCGGATTGCGCTTGTTTGATGTTGCGGATGAAGCCAAACGCATCGTTGTTGGAGCCCACCAACCGGCCATCGGGCCGCACGGTGACGCAACTGATGGCGCCAATGCGCTGCGCGGCGGCATCGACCTCATCGACGATTTTCATCGCCGCCTGTTTATGCGGAATGGTGAGATTACAGCCGGCAAAGCCCAGCGGGTGCAAGGCACGCAGCGCGGCCGCCAGCGTTTCTGGCGGAATAGCCAGCGGCACATACGTGCCCTTGAGCTGGTGCTGCTCGAACCAGTGGTTGTGAATCATGGGCGAGCGTGAATGCATCACCGGCCAGCCCATCACACCGGCAAGAAGAAATCGATCTGGTTGGGTCATCTGGTTTTTATTCCTTGAGCGTTCCACTGTAGCGGATTGGCGTCGGGAACACATTGACAAGTACCCGGGTGAACTGGTGCTCACCCCGCTGGAGCTGATCGATCGCATCGCTCAATTGGTGCCACCAGAAGTGGCTACCGCGCACACACCGCCACCGCTACTACGGCGTGCTAGCACCCAACTCGCCATTGTGGGCGTCCGCTGTGGGATGACTGTGGCGCGCAGGA
>JBCKNM010000133.1:0-2324 GCA_038902775.1 Polaromonas sp. | reverse complement strand
GCTTGGCCTCCAGCTGGTCCAGCACCGCAATCGCATCGCCCTGTATCTGGCCAGAAAGCTCAATGGAGAAAAGGTTGTTGCCGATTTTCGAGCTCATGCCATCCATCTGGGTATCACCGTCTAGGGCGCTAAGACTTGACGGCATTGAGTCACGGTACACGTCACCGTGTCCGCCCACCACTCCGCCATCCTGGGCAAGGGGTTTGTAGTCGCATCGCGCGCTTTCCCATGCGGGTGGCGAGACTTCGTAGGTGACGCAAAAATCAAGCGCTGCCAGCTCGAATTCATCGGGCTGGTGCGTGACGCGCAAGACTTCCAGTCTTAGCTGCCACCAGGCCTGCGGCGTCTCCCGCTGGCTGGAAGGCGTGGCGTTCTGCAACACCTGATGCAGTTGGGCAGCGCCCATAAAACGCAGTTGCACGGGTTGCGCAGACCAGCTGTTAAAGACCTTGCACAAGGGCTCAACCGCAGCCACATCCATGGTCTTGAGGTTGCGCCAGTCCAGGTGCCATGGCATGGGCGCTTTCGCCAGTGCGACCTTGAGTGCGGCGATGGTCTGAACCCCGACTGCGGAGGGGCAGATCCAGTCAGCTACAGAACCGTTGCCAGCCCCTTTTTCCTGCGTCGCCAATTGCCTGACCATGTCGGGCATCGAAAACCACTGTGGCGCAGAACGGTTGAAGAGTTCAACAAACCGGATCGCTGTAGTTTCAAATTTATCCTGTTGCCCGGTGGCACGGTACAAATCAAAAAGAGTCATCCAGGTCTCCGAATGCCCGGCCCGCGACCCCTTGGGTGACAGCATCTCGATCAACCAGGCTTCTGCGCCGGCATCGTCACCATTGGCAAAGCGGATAGAGGCCTCCTCTAGCTCGGCATCGTGAGCGACTGCTGAGACATCCATGGCCACCATGCGGGACGGCGAGAAACCTGAAGGCACAGTAAACGCCAGCATGTCGCCGTTTGCAGGAGGTGCAGCCGATGCCTTTTTTACCTCTAGCTCTGCCCTTGCCTGCAAGCTGACGGGCTCGGTTGCGGCGCAGTCGACTGGCAAGGCCTGACTTGACGCAGGCGGCGTTCCCAGAGGCGGCCGGGTGATCTCAGGGTTGACACTGAGCGGGTAGGCAGAGCTATTGATCGAATCGGTGTTGGAGGCTCCATGCTTGGTTTTCCACCACTGCATGGACATCTGGGCTTCGATCTCGTTAATTTTCTTGAGCGTTTTGGCGCGGTCATCCAGCGTGGATGTCATGCTGCTCTGGGAAAAGGATGGCCTTGCAGACGAGTCTTGCCCGACCATGGCATCACGCTTGCGCATCTTGCGCAGCATGTCGAACTCGCGCTTGCGCACGAAGTCGTTGCGCCGCTTGCGCTCTATCATTTCTTTGAGCAACTGCTTGCTCAAAGCCTCATCGCGATCGGGTTCCTTGTTGTCCAGCTCAGACCAGCTGGTCACCGGATTGCGGACAAACTTCACCACCTTGGCAAACAAACCCGATGCAGTGTCCGGCTTTGACATGTCGTGCGTAGTGGATGATCTTGAGACTACAGCCGGATATCAGTCGCCAAACATTTTCTGCTTGAGCTCGCGGCGTTGCTGCGCCTCCAGTGACAGATTGGCTGTCGGGCGGGCAATCAGCCGGCCCACGCCTATGGGTTCGCCGGTTTCATCGCAATAGCCGTAGTCGCCGGAATCGATGCGGGCAATCGACTGCTCGATCTTTTTCAGCAGCTTGCGCTCACGGTCACGGGTACGCAACTCCAGCGCGTGCTCTTCCTCGATGGTGGCGCGGTCTGCCGGGTCTGGCACCACCACCGTGTCTTCGCGCAGATGCTCGGTGGTTTCACCGGCACTGTTGTGGATGTCTTGCTTGAGTATGGACAGCTTGTGACGGAAAAAAGCCATCTGCTTGTCGTTCATGTACTCGGCATCAGGCATGGCCTTGACTTCTGCATCGGTCAACGCCTCAGCCGCCTTGGTTTTCCAGTTGTTAGCCAGTTTGGGGTCTTTTTTGGCGGCAACATGCGGCGGCGGTGCGATCACTCGTTCGGTCATGGCTGAATAACTGGCTTTGGCTGCGTCAGGCGCATGGGTAGGCACCATCGGTGCGGGCGGAGGCATGTGTGCGAAGGCGCGGGCCGAACTTCTTCGACCCGGCTTGAGCGCTGGTGGCGCGGGAATGAGCATTGATTTTTCTACCGGACGGGGGGCAATGACGGTGGCCGGGGCCACCACGGCAGCTGCGGGTTTTACCGGTTTTTTGATCGCTTTCTCAAGCAGCGGCTTCACGGCCTTGACCACTTTTTTCGCTGCTTTTTTTACC
>JBCKNM010000132.1:0-2335 GCA_038902775.1 Polaromonas sp. | reverse complement strand
CTACCCGTGACCTCCTGCAAAAACACCACATCTGCGCTTACGCTGCGCACGGCTTCACGCAGTTCCGGCAGGATGAACTTGCGGTTGAAAAAAGTCAATCCTTTGTGGATGTTGACGGTCAGTACCTTGATGGAAAACGTCATGGCTGCCGTGGCCAGCGCATTGCGCGCTTGGGCAATGACATCTTCATCCGGGCGAAACGGCTCCTTGACAGGGACGGTTTCAGTGACAGTGATAAGGGATTTGGGTGAGGGCATAACACACTGATTGTGGCGTTGGGTTGAACAGTATCATGCTGCATGGCCAAAGACAAAACCATCTACACCTGCACCGAGTGCGGCGGCACCAGTCCCAAGTGGCTGGGCAAGTGCCCGCACTGCGGTGCCTGGAACACGCTGATCGAGTCTGTGGCTGAGAGGGACTCGCCGGTTAAAAACCGCTACAACCAGCGCCAGGGTCTGACAAAGGCATCGGAGGTCACCACGCTGGCCGACATCGACGCAACCGACATGCAGCGCATGCCCACCGGGCATGAAGAGCTGGATCGCGTGCTCGGCGGCGGCATTGTCGAAGGCGGTGTGGTGTTGATTGGTGGCGACCCCGGCATTGGCAAGTCAACGCTGATGTTGCAGGCGCTTGATTCCATGCAACGCGCCGGGCAAAGCACTCTTTACGTTACCGGCGAAGAAAGCGCCGCGCAGATCGCGCTTCGTTCGCGGCGGCTGGGGCTTGAAGGCTCGCAAGTCAAGGTGCTGGCTGAAATCCAGCTTGAAAAAATCCTCGCTACGTTAGATGCGACCCAGCCAACGATTGCGGTCATCGACTCGATTCAAACTGTCTATTCAGACCAGCTTACGTCGGCGCCTGGCTCAGTGGCGCAGGTGCGCGAATGCGCCGCCCACCTGACGCGCGCCGCTAAGTCGAGCGGCATGTGTATCGTGCTGGTCGGCCACGTCACCAAAGACGGTGCGTTGGCTGGCCCGCGTGTGCTGGAGCATATGGTTGACACCGTTTTGTACTTTGAAGGCGACACGCATTCGAGTTTTCGTCTGGTGCGGGCGATTAAAAATCGCTTCGGCGCGGTCAATGAGATCGGCGTTTTCGCCATGACCGAGCGTGGCCTCAAAGGCATCAGCAACCCGAGCGCCATCTTTTTAAGCCAGCACTCCGAGCCCGTGCCCGGCAGCTGCGTGATGGTCACGCTGGAAGGCACGCGCCCCATGCTGGTTGAAATCCAGGCGCTGGTTGATAGCGGCGGGCCAGCGCCACGGCGTTTGTCGGTCGGGCTTGATCGTGACCGCCTGGCCATGCTTTTAGCCGTGCTGCATCGCCACGCAGGGGTTGCCTGCATGGATCAGGACGTGTTCGTCAACGCCGTGGGCGGCGTGCGCATCAGCGAGCCAGCGGCTGACCTGGCCGTGATGCTGGCGATTACCTCCAGCCTGCGCGGCAAGCCTTTACCGAAAGGCTTTTTGGCCTTTGGCGAGGTCGGCCTGGCAGGTGAAGTGCGCCCCGCGCCGCGCGGCCAGGAGCGCTTGAAAGAGGCCGCCAAGCTGGGCTTTAGCGTGGCCATCATTCCCAAAGCCAATGCGCCGAAAAAACCGATTGAAGGCCTGACCATCCACGCCGTTGAGCGCATCGAGCAGGCGCTGGAGGTGGTGCGCTCGCTCCAATAACCCTGCCTGCGTTTGCTGCGAAAATAGCGTAATGAACTTTCAAAAAATTTTTGTTCCCGTTGCACTGCTTGTGGGCACGGCGTTGGCTTACCGCTCATATGGCTGGCAGGGCGTGGTGGGCGCTATCAGCATCGTTGTGTTCTGGGTGCTGCTCCACTTCAACCGCACGATCGCCGTGCTGAAACGCGCAACGAACAGGCCGATTGGCTATGTTGACAGTGCCGTCATGCTGAACGCCAAACTCAAGCCTGGCATGACGCTGTTGCACGTTGTGGCCATGACGAAAAGCCTGGGCGCGCTGCAAACCGCCAAAGATGCGCAGCCAGAAATTTTCAGATGGAGCGATGGCTCTGAGTCGCGCGTAGACGCGACCTTTGTCGGCGGCAAGCTGGCGCACCACGAGCTGTTTCGGCCTGCGCAGCCAGAAGAAGTACCCGGCGCGCCCGACGTACCCTCCGCCCCGTAAAATCAAAGCCTCAAGACACTCACCACAGGATTAGAAAAGACATGTCCCAAGCCACCCCCTCAATGGAAGACCGTGACGGCAAAATCTGGATGGACGGCCAGATGGTCGAATGGCGCGACGCCAAAATCCATGTGCTGACCCACACCCTGCACTATGGCTGCGGCGCTTTTGAGGGCGTGCGGGCCTACAAAAT
>JBCKNM010000131.1:0-2350 GCA_038902775.1 Polaromonas sp. | reverse complement strand
GGCTAGACCTTCAATTATGGACTTTGAACTTAAAACATTCACCTTGGCTCGTGTTTGCGCTGAAAAATGCGATGCGCTGGTGGTACTGGCTCCACCAACCATAGCCGGTAATGACCCGGCATCACAACTGGCGGCACAGGCCATCAAGGCCGGGGATTTTGAAGCCAAGCCTGGCAAGTTGCTGGTCAGCTACCGTCCGGCAGGCATTGCGGCTACGCGACTGGTGCTGGTCGGGGTTGGCGATGGCAGTGCAAAAAATGTGCGGACTGCGGTGCTTGCGGCGATGGGCGCACTCAAAAAGAGCAACGTGAAACGCGTGCTGCTGGGTCTGGGCGCTTTGCCTGCATTGTCTGCCGATGCGGTACGAGCTGCCGTGGTGGCTGCTGGTGATGTGGCCTATGTCTATAGCGCCACGAAGTCGAAGGCGGTCACCACGCCTGTTGAGCGTGTTGTGGTGGCGGTTCCCGATGCGGCCAAGGTCAAACCGGGTTTTGACAAGGGTGCTGGCCTGGCCAAAGGCATTGCGCTGGCCAGGGAATGGGGTAATCGCCCTGCCAATCACGCTACACCAGTCCTGCTTGCAGGTGCGGCGAAAGCACTGGGCAAGTTGCCAAAGATCAAGGTTGACATTCTGGGGCCCAAGGAAGTCGCCAAACTGGGCATGGGGGCCTTCATGGCTGTGGCTCGGGGTTCGGTAGAGCCTTTGCGTTTTATCGTGCTGCGTTACGACGGCGCTGCCAAAACCGCAGCCCCTGTCGTTCTGGTCGGCAAGGGCATTACCTTTGACACCGGTGGCATATCCATCAAGCCCGCCGCCAAGATGGACGAGATGAAGTTCGACATGTGCGGTGCGGCCAGCGTGCTGGGCACCTTCAGGGCGCTGGCCGAATTAAAACCGGCCATCAACGTGGTGGGGCTGATTCCGGCCTGCGAGAACATGCCTGATGGCCGCGCCATCAAGCCCGGCGACGTGGTGACCAGCATGAGCGGGCAGACGATTGAAATCCTCAACACCGACGCAGAAGGCCGTCTGGTGCTGTGCGATGCACTGACCTATGCCGAGCGCTTCAAGCCGCAGGCGGTGGTGGACATCGCCACGCTGACGGGTGCCTGCGTGGTGGCGCTTGGCGGCGTGCGCAGCGGCCTGTTTTCCAGCGACGATGCCCTGGCCAGGACGCTTTCGGAAGCCGGGGAGTCGTCGCTTGATCTGTGCTGGCGCATGCCACTGGATGATGAATATGCCGAAGGGCTTAAAACCAATTTTGCCGATGTTGCCAACGTGGCAGGCCGTGCCGGTGGCGCTGTCACTGCAGCCAAATTTTTGCAGCGCTTCACCAGCAAATTCCCGTGGGCGCATCTGGACATTGCGGGCACCGCCTGGAAGGGTGGGGCGGACAAAGGCTCGACCGGCCGACCGGTTGGCCTGCTGGTGGACTACCTGCTGGGGCAGGCAGTAAAGACGGATAAGACGGATAAGACGGATAAGACGGATATGATGGTAGCGGTGGGTAAGGCCTCGGCAAAATCCCGGCAATCCAGAATCAAACTCGTCAGCAAACCGGCCACCGCCACCAAGTCCCGCGCTACATGACCGAGATTGAATTTCATTTCAACGTGCCCGACAAGCTGGCCTATACCTGCCGCCTGTTGCGCAAAGCCTGTCGCACAGGTGCCCGGGCCGTGGTGACGGCAGAGCTTGGGCTTTTGACGGAACTTGACCAGTTGCTGTGGCGCTTTTCGGCCACCGAGTTTGTAGCGCATTGCATGGCAACATCGAACGGGCAGATGCTGGCGGCGACCCCCGTGCTGCTGGCCGACCAGCTTGAAAGATGCCCGGCAGACAGGGTTTTGATCAATCTCGGGCAAAGCGTACCCGATGACTTTGAACGCTTTGAGCGCTTCATTGAAGTGGTCTCAGGGCAGGAAAACGACAGGCTTGTCGGTCGCCAGCGCTGGAAACATTACAAGGACAGGGGTTACGCATTGAAACAAAACGACCTGTCAGCAAGCCGGGAAGCCGCATGAGTCAGTTGCCCATACCACCACGCTTTGTGCCTACCCTGACGGATGTCGTCCAACCCGTCATGGCTCAGGAGCAGCGGATGCCTCCTGCCTCCACGCCTGCGGCCATCGAATTGCTGGAAGACCAGGTGGTACACCGCGTGATGCAGCGAGTTGACCTGGTGCTTGAAAGGCGACTGCGGGAAGCCGTGGGACAGGTGATTCTGGCGCACACCCAGGCCCTTGGGCCGCGACTTCGCGAAGAAATCGAGCTGGTGGTGCGCGAGTCGGTCAGTCAGGCTGTGGCGCAGGAGTTGTCGCCGAAAGTACGATGACTAGGGACGTTGCT
>JBCKNM010000130.1:0-2403 GCA_038902775.1 Polaromonas sp. | reverse complement strand
TCGTCATCGCGCGCGATCACCTGGCCAAATGCTTCGCCCGGCAGAAACGCTGGCACAAAGCCGAACTTCTGACCGGCGCTGACGAACTCGGCGCGGTTCAGCGCCGCTTCGACCGCCTGCTCCAGCCGCGCGATCACCGCTTTCGGCGTGCCCTTGGCCACCGCGATGCCGCGCCACAAATCCATCGGCGCGAGATTCACACTTTGTTCCTGCGCGGTGGGCGCTTCGGGAAACACCGGGTCGCGCTTGGAGCCGAGCACACCGAGCACGCGCAGCGCGCCGCTTCTGACATGCGGCACCACCGCGCCGGGCAATTGCACCACCACATCAATGTGCCCACCGAGCAGGCTCGGCACCACCTGCGCCGCGCCGAATGGCACGTGCAGCGCATTGGCACCGCCGGCTTCAAACAAGGACACCGCTGCCATATGCGTGTGGCTGCCGGCACCGGAATTGCCGACCTTGACTGTGCCGGGGTTGGCGCGCGCATGGTTGATCAAGTCTTGCAGCGTTTTCCACGGCGACGATGCCTGCACCACGACGGCAGGAATCTCAATCGTCACACGCGCCACCGGCTCGAAGGCCCTGTAGTCGATCTCCATCGCGCCGCTGTGGAAGGTGGTGGACACCGAGTTGGAATTCCACACCAGGGTGCGGCCATCGGGCTTGGCCGCTGCCGCATACTTGTAGCCAATGGCGCCGCCTGCACCCGGCTTGTTGATCACTGGCACTGCCGTGCCGAGATGCTGCGCCATGCCCTCCGCCAGAATGCGCGCGCTGACATCGGCGGATGACCCCGCCGGGAAAATCACCACGAATTCGAGCGGCTGTTTACCGGGGAAGGCATCTTGTGCGGCAGCCAAGAGCGGCGTGAGTGCGCACAATGCCGCTACAAACGAGAGAATCCTAATCGCAAACCATCGAGCTAGCATTGAAAATCTCCTTAAAGTTCCGTCCAGTTTTGCGTCACGACTCGCACGTGATCACGCGTTCGGATCAGCCAGCACCTCGGCCAACTGCACGCGCCGCCCTTCGCGCGCCGAAATGATGCCGGCACGGATCACGCCGAGGGAGCGCGTCGCATACTCGCCGCCGGTCTCCGGCACGCCGTCACCGCGCACCGCACGCGCAAACTCTTCGAGCTCATCGACAAAGGTGTCATTCTTGTCGAACGGCACCACCACTGCTTTCTCGGTGCCGCGTTTGACAAAGCGCAGGCCGCCGTGCAGATCGTAATAGGCGCTTGCCTCTTTGCCGTAGATGTTCATCACGTAGTTCTCGGATGCCGACGCGTAGCTTGCATTGACCGTCGAGAGCGCGCCGCTTTCATGTTCGAGGATCAGGCTCGCCACGTCCGGGTTGTCGCCCGGCAGCACCAGTTGCGCGAGCGCGCCGCTGACTGATTTGACCGGCCCCATCAGATATTCGAGCACGTCGACATAGTGAACGCCGATTTGCAGCATCACGCCGCCCGGCATGCCGGCCGCCTGGTAGCGCCATGAGTTGAGGTCAATCTTGCCGAGACGGTCGCGGCTGATGTTGGCTTCGGCATTGACGAGACGGCCGAACACGCCCTCGTCGATCTGCTTTTTGACCCAGCGGAACTGGCTCTCGCGGCGGCGCTGATAGCCCAGTGCCAGGACGACGCCAGCCTGTTTGCACGCCTCAGTGATGGCGCGGCCTTCGGCCAGCGTGTTGGCAATCGGCTTGTCGAGAAACACGTGCTTGCCCGCGGCGGCGGCCTGGCGCGTGGTTTCCAGATGCACATTGTTCGGCGTGGTATTGATGATCGCGTCGATGCTCTTATCAGCAAGAATCGCCTGGTAGCTCGAAGCCGCCGTGCAGTTGTATTTTTTGGCGAACGCCGCGCGCTTGTCTTCCGAACGCGTGTAACACGAGACGATCTTGAGTTTGCCGGAACGCACGATGGCGTCGGCCAGCACATCCGACCACCAGCCCATGCCGAGGCAGGCGACGTTGATGGGTTCAGTTGCCATGTTGCTCGGCTTTCATTCTGTTGCTTCGTTTGGTTACGATCCTGGTGCCGCTTCACTTGCCGCAGCTCGCGCCAATCGACGCCACCGCCGCCTCGGCCGCCGCTGCATCAAAGGTCCAGTTGCCACCGGAAACGCCAATGCCGCCGATGCATTCGCCCTCGACGATCACCGGCGCCCCGCCTTCCATCGCGGTCCAGCGCTCCGCGCCGGCTGCCAGCGCGAGGCCGATGGCGTGCGACGTATCGAGGTCCTGCCCGACCGCACCTTTGGAGGTGGTGATGCGCTTGTTCGACGCCGCCGTTACCGCCTTGGTGGTGGACGAATGCACGGTGTGAAAGCGCCCGCCGTCCATGCGTTTGATCAATACGATATTGCCGCCGGAATCGGCGATGGCGACACTGATGGC
>JBCKNM010000129.1:0-2405 GCA_038902775.1 Polaromonas sp. | reverse complement strand
TGCCCTGACGTCGCACTTCAAAGTGCAGCTTAACGCGGTCTGCATCGCTGTTGCCCATCTCGGCAATCTTCTGGCCTTTTTTGACCGACTGGTCTTCTTTGACCAGCAGCGTTTGGTTGTGGGCGTAGGCCGTCAGGTAGATGTTGTTGTGTTTGAGGATGATGAGGTTGCCGTAACCGCGCAAGCCTGCACCTGCGTACACCACACGGCCATCAGCCGAAGCCAAAATCGGGTCACCCGCTTTGCCTGAGATATCAAGGCCTTTGTTCTTCACACCATCAAAGTCGCCTATCAGTTGACCCTGCGCAGGCCAAATAAAGGCCATCTCATCTTCACCCGCCGGTGCGGCGGACGCTGGCGCGCTTGGCGACGCTGCTCCGCTGGCCACTGATGCCGGGCGCGCAGCAGCGGAAGCTGCCGTGGCGTTGCCGGGTGCTACCGGGCGAGTCACGGCTTGCGCGTTGTCGCTGCCGGGTGGTGCCACGCGCAACACCTGGCCGACTTCAATGAGGTTGGGGTTTTCAAGGTTGTTCCAGCGCACGATGTCGCGCCAGTTCTGGCCGCTGTCCAGGCCAATGCGAATCAGGGCGTCGCCCGGTTTGACGGTGTAGTAGCCGGGCTTGCCTGCATTTTCGACACCCGGCAAAGGCTTGATACCCGACGGGTCAATAGCGCCTGCAACAGCGCTTGCAACAGCGCTTGACGAGCGAGCTGTAGCGCGGTCTTCCACGGGGGCTGGTTTGAGCACGCGCGGGCTGCAACCTGCTGCCAACAAAGCAACTGCCGCAACTACTAGCAGGCAGGCCATGCCTTTGATGGAGTGAAGTGTGGTGGAGTTCGCCATGTTGCGCCCTGTAGATCAACTTGTCCCTGATTTTAAAGGTACAAAATGCACCGCTTCCAGCAAGGTCTGCTGGATGCCCTGCGGGGTCTTGTCAACCACCACCAGCGCCTGCACGCCGTTGGTCGCCTGCAGGGGTGCCACCAGCCTGCCGCCCACGGCCAGCTGGTCTATCCACTGCTGCGGCAAGGCCTCGCCACTGGCGGCTGAAATGATGGCCGCATAGGGCGCGCCTTTGGCATAACCAATCATGCCGTCACCAAACAGCAAATGCACATTCGGCAGCCTGAAGGGGCGCAGGTTGTCGCGTGCTTTGTCGTGCAGGCCGCGCAGCCGCTCGATGCTGTAGACCTCAGTAGCCAGTTGCCCGAGCAGTGCCGCCTGGTAGCCGCAGCCCGTGCCGATCTCCAGCACACGCCCGAGCTTGTCCGGTCTGCCTTGCAAAATCAGCTCCAGCATACGGGCCACCACATTGGGTTTTGAAATGGTTTGCCCCAGGCCAATCGGCAGGCTGGTGTCTTCATAAGCCTGGTTGACCAGCGCCGAATCAACGAAGCGGTGGCGCTCGACCTGCCCCATGGCGGCCAGCACCTGCGGGTCTGTTACGCCCTGCGCGGCAAGCTTTTGCACCATGCGGGCGCGCACGACCTGCGAATCAAGCCCCAGACCGCTTGGAACCGGTTTTATGTTTTTTGTAGCAGACTTAGTGGCCGAAGGTACGCCCGCATCGGGCTTTAACCGCACCGGAAAACCGGGGCGGCTGGCCGTGGTTGACGGCGGCTTGCCAGCCGCCATCATGCAGCGGCTTTATGCGGTAAGTGGGGTGAAGTCATCTGCGCAAACGCTTGCGACCAGTAAGGCAGGCGCTCATGATCGGTCAAGTCAACATGCAGCGGGGTAACCACCACAAAGCCCTGTTTGGCCGCATGAAAGTCAGTGCCCTCGCCTTCGTCCTTGGCCGGGCCAGCGCCGCCTATCCAGTACATGGTTTCGCCGCGCGGGCTGGTTTGCGTGATAACGCGCTCGGCAGCGTGGCGGCGGCCCAGGCGCACGACCTTGGTGGCTTTGAGCTGGTCGTAAGGCAAGTTCGGAATATTCACATTGAGCAGCCAGGGCGATACGGCAGGTTTCGTGTCTTCAGGTAATGTTTCGATAGAGGGCAGCAACTGCACCACCATGTCGCGCGCACGCCGCGCGGCAGCGTCAATATGCGCCCAGCCTTTTTCTGTTTGTGAAAAGGCAATCGCCGGAATGCCAAACAGATAGCCTTCCATCGCCGCGCCCACGGTGCCCGAGTAAATCGTGTCGTCGCCCATATTGGCACCGTTGTTGATGCCCGATACCACCAGGTCAGGCCGGTAGCCGAGCAAGCCAGTCACGGCGATGTGTACGCAATCAGCCGGTGTGCCGTTGATGTACCTGAAACCATTGGCCGCCGTTTTCACATACATGGGCGAATGCAGCGTCAGCGCGTTGGACTTGGCGCTGTTGTTCTGCTCTGGTGCCACCACCTCCACATCCACGCCTGGAATATCCTTCAGAGCCTCATACAAGGCCACGATGC
>JBCKNM010000128.1:0-2476 GCA_038902775.1 Polaromonas sp. | reverse complement strand
TCAGAGCCCAATAACCCTTAACCGCGCAGCTTGGTGGCCACTTCAGCCACGCGCTTGCCATAGGCGGCAGCGGTGTCGAGGTCGCCCTGCGGAATAGCCCTGGCCGGGTCTTGTGGACCGACCTGCACCATCACGCCAGAGGTTGACCCCAGGCGGTTGATAGTGCCATCGTCCAGCGACGACTGGCCGACCCAGATCATGCCTAGTTGCATGGCCAGCGTGATGAAGTACTGGATGGTCGACAGCTTGTCACCGCTGGGGCTGCCCGAGCAGGTAAAGCCGCCTGCGACCTTGTCTTTCCAGGCGCAGGCAAGCCATTTATTGCTGCTCGCATCGGCAAATTTTTTAAACTGCCAGCTGACCATGCCCATATAGGTCGGGCTGCCCATGATGATGGCATCGGCTGCGTCTAGCGCGGCCCACTGCTCGTTGCTCAGACTGCCTTCTGCATCAATGGCAATCAATTGGGCTCCTGCACCGCTCGCTACAAACTGCGCCACGCGCTGGGTATGACCGTAACCGGAGTGATAAACAACAACAACTTTCGACATAAGTGCCCTCAAGCCGCGAGGTCAAATACCAGCACTTCAGCGTCCCTGCCCTTGCCGAGTTCCAGGCTGCTTTGCGCTTCGATCATCGCGGCATCGCCTTGTGCAAGCTTTTGCCCGTTGACCTCAAGGTCGCCCTTGACAAGGTGTACATAGGTCTTGCGGTTCGGTCTCAAAGCCAGCGTTGCCGTCTCGTCACCGTCCAGCAGACCGGCGTAAATTTTTGCATCTGCATGAATGATGACCGAACCTTGCGCGCCATCGTTAGACAAAACCAGACGCAGCTGACCACGTTTTTCAGAATCAGCAAACGTTTTCTGCTCATAGCTCGGCGCAATGCCGGTGACATTGGGCTCGATCCAGATTTGCAGAAAATGCGTGGTCTGGCCCTCGGCGTGATTGAACTCGCTGTGCTGCACCCCCGTGCCCGCGCTCATGCGCTGCACATCGCCGGGCGGGATGCCCTTCACATTTCCCATGTTGTCTTTGTGCGCCAGCTCGCCACTGAGCACATAGCTGATGATTTCCATGTCCTTGTGGCCGTGCGTTGCGAAACCGCTACCCGGCTCAATGCGGTCTTCGTTGATGACGCGCAGGTTGCCAAACCCCATATGTTCGGGGTCGTGATAACCGGCAAACGAAAACGAGTGAAACGACTTGAGCCAGCCGTGATCGGCATAGCCGCGTGCTGCGGAGGGGCGTAAGGTCATCATGGAAATTTATCTTTCTGTGGCTTGCTTCAAGGCCTCTAATATAGCGGCCGGGTGCTGCAACTAACGCTGCTGGTTGACAGCATCATCTCACCCATGCTCAGCGCCTTCTACGACTAGGGTTAAAGTGCTGCTGAACGCCTTCATTGATTTTTACAAGCACAACGACATGACATCCAAATCAAAAACCTCGTCAACGCCAAGCTCGCGTCACATTGCCGTGATCGGTGCGGGCATTGCGGGCATTGCCTGCGCTCGCACCTTGATGCAGGCGGGCCACCAGGTCACGGTGTTTGAAAAAAGCCGTGACAGCGGCGGCCGCATGGCCACCAGGAGCACCGAGTTTGGCGGGTTCGACCATGGCGCGCAGTACTTCACCGTGCGTGATGCGCGTTTCGAAAAAGCCCTGGCCACCGCATCCGGCCTGGTGCGCCCGTGGAGCGCCAACACGTCTCGCATCTTGGACGAGCTGGGTCGCGTGGTGGCCTCGTCGCTGCCACCCAAAGAAGCGCACTGGGTCGCCACCCCGGGCATGAACGCACTGGTCAAGCAATGGGCCAAGCCACTGGCGACCAATGGCCATCTGCACCTTGAAACCCAGGTCGTCAGCTTAGAGGCCGACAAGCTGACACCGAAGCACTGGCAACTGCAAACCGAAGGCCCGGGTGTCGGTAGCCGGGTTTACTCCGGCTTTGATGCAGTCGTCCTTGCAGTGCCTTCGGTGCAGGCCCATGCGCTGCTCCTCAGCTCGCAAGTCGGCAAGACGCTGATGCCAGAGCTGGCGGGCGTGAGTGTGGCCCCCTGCTGGACGCTGATGTTGGCGTTTCCGCAAGCCTCGCAACCGAATCTGTCACACCTGGGGCCACAGTGGAACGCAGCGCGCAGCACCCACCACCGCATTGCCTGGCTGGCGCGTGAATCGTCCAAGCCCGGCCGCTCACCGATTGAGCGCTGGACGGTGCAGGCCAGCCCCGACTGGTCTGAGCGCCACCTTGAAGACGATGCCGAGCGCGTCAAGGTCAAGCTGCTGAAAGCCTTTACGGAAGTAACCGGCATACGCGCCGAGCCGCAGCACGCCGTGGTACACCGCTGGCGCTACGCCCAGACTATCACGCCGCTGGGCAAAAGCCATTTGTGGGATGCCAGCTCAGGCATCGGCGCTTGTGGCGACTGGTGCATAGGACACCGGGTTGAAGACGGGTTTATCTCGGGCTTAGA
>JBCKNM010000127.1:0-2551 GCA_038902775.1 Polaromonas sp. | reverse complement strand
TCAGCCACCGTCGGCACGTCGGGCAGGGCCGGCGAGCGCGCCAGCGTGCCCACCGCCAGCGGTCGCACCTTGCCGGCCTTGGTGTTCTGCAACAGTGCGGGCATCGAGCCGAAGACCGCCTGCACCTCGCCACCCAGGATAGCCAGGTCGGCCGGCGCGTTGCCCTTGTAGGGCACGTGCAGCAAGTCGATGTTGGCCGCGTCCTTCAGCATCTCCATCGCCAGGTGGGTGGCGGTGCCGTTGCCGGCCGAGGCGTAGTTGAGCTTGCCCGGTTGCGCCTTGGCCAAGGCCACGAACTCGGCCAGGTTGTTCGCCTTCACCTGTGGGTTGACGACCAGCAGGTAAGGCGTGATTGCGACCAGCGAGATCTGGGTGAAATTCGCCACCGGGTCGTAAGGTAGATTCGGATAGGCACCGGCCGCGATGGCGTGGGTGCTCGTTGTGCCCAGCGTCAGCGTGTAGCCGTCAGCCGGGGCCTTGGCGACGTAGTCGGCGCCGATCGTGCCGCCGGCGCCGGCCTTGTTGTCGACCAGGATGTTCTGGCCGAGCTTCTCGCCCAAACGCCGCGCCACGATGCGCGCCACGATGTCGGTCGAACCACCGGGCGCGAAGCCAACGACGAGGCGGATCGGCTTGTTCGGGTAGGCGGCCTGCGCCGTCGCAACGGCGGGCATCCAGGCCAGGCCGGCGGCCAGCAAGAAGGCCGAGGTTTGGGCAAGTTTCATGGTTGTCTGTCTCCTGTTATGGGTATGTTCTGACGAACGCGAGGCTACAGCTCGCGGCGCTGATTATCGCCCGATCAAATCTATCGGGTCAAGGATAGGAAATTTAACCGCATGAGGCCAAGTCAGTGGGTCAGAAAACGCACTTGCGTGGCTTCAACGCCCAAGCGCACGTCGGCGCCGGGCTGGAACAGCGACAGGCCGGAGTAGTGCGGCTGGTTGGCCACGATCACGGCCTCGCCGACCCGCACCCGGTAGCGTGATGACTCACCCAGGAACTCCGAACTTTCGACCTGGCCGTTCAGCCAGATCCGTGACGCATCCACATGCTCGTCGCGCACGCGGATGTGTACCGTGTGCGGCCTGAAAGCCAGGGTGGCCTGGCCCAGCTTGGGCGCATCGCTGCTGCGGGGCAGCACCATCACGCCGATACCGTCGCCCTGGAAGGTGAGCGTTTCGGCATTGACTTGCGTCACCCTGCCTTCCACCAGATTGGCGGTTCCGACAAAGCCAGCGACAAACCGGTTGGCCGGAAAGTCGAACAGCGCCGCCGGCTTGCCGACCTGCTGCAGGATGCCTTTGTCCAGCACCGCCATGCGGTCGGCCGTGCTCATGGCTTCTTCCTGGTCGTGCGTGACGAACACGGTGGTCAGGCCCAGCGTGCGCTGCAGGTTCTTGAGTTCCTCGCGCATCTGAACCCGAAGGTTCTTGTCGAGGTTGGACAGCGGCTCGTCCAGCAGCAGCACCTGGGGTTCGACCACGATGGTGCGCGCCAGCGCGACGCGCTGCTGCTGGCCGCCCGAAAGCTGATTCGGCCGGCGCAGGGCGTACTGCGGCAGCCCCACCAGCTCCAGCGCCGCGCCCACCTTGCGGCGGATAGCCTGCTTGGATTCCTTGCGCTCGACCAGGCCGAAAGCGACGTTGTCCCACACGCTCATGTGCGGCCACAGCGCGTAGTTCTGGAACACCATGCCCACATTGCGCAGGTGCGGCGGCGTGCCGGTGATGTCCTTGCCGTCGATCAGCAGCTCGCCACGCTGGTGCTGGTTGAAGCCCGCAATCAAGCGAAGCAGCGTGGATTTGCCGGACCCCGAGGGACCGAGCAGCGCGAAAAACTCGCCCGGCTCGATGCGAATGTTGACGTCCTTGAGCACTTCGGTGGCGCCATAGCTCATACTGATGTGGCGTGCTTCGAGAGAGACCTTTTTCAAGTTCATTTTTTTGTTTTCCTTCATTCCTTGCTGACGCGCACGGGCTCGCGCGACTTCTCGATCACGCGGTGCGAAAGGTAGGTTCCCAGCGCCACCACGACAACCGCAATCACGCCCAGCGCGGCGCCCGGCCCGCGCCCGGCAATGCTCTGCATGTAGAGGTAAATGCCATAGCTCATCGGCGCCTGGCTCTGAGCCGATGTCAGCAGCATGGTGGCCGACAGCTCCACCGCCGCCGTGATGAAGCTGATGATGAAGCCGGCCAGGATGCCGCCCATCATCAGCGGTACCATGACGCGACGCGCGGTGCTGAGCTTGCCCGCGCCCAGGCTGTTGGCCGCCTCCTCCAGCGAGATATGCACCTGCTGCAGCGCCGCCATGCAGGAGCGCAGCGCATAGGGCAGGCGGCGCACCGCATAGGCAATCATGATCAGGAACCAGGTCGCCACCATCGGCGTGTCAGTGAAAGGCACGTTAACGCCCTTGAACATCCGCAGGTAGCCGATCGCCAGCACCAGCCCAGGAATCGCCAGCGCGATCGATGCCAGGTAGTCCAACCACTGTCGCGCGGGCAGTTGGGTGCGGTAGATCAGGTAGGCGATGGCGCTGCCCAGCACG
>JBCKNM010000126.1:0-2606 GCA_038902775.1 Polaromonas sp. | reverse complement strand
CCGCCTCGCCGCTGCCGGGACTGTATTCGGTCGGCGAATGCTCCAGCGTGGGCATTCACGGGGCCAACCGGCTGGGCTCGAACTCGCTGACGGAGCTGCTCGTTTTCGGTAAAGTCGCCGGCATCGAGGCGGCGAACTTCGCCAGGTCGGTGACGATCAGCAACCCGGCCGCGATCCAGAAGCAGGCCGAGGCGGCGCAGGCGCGCGCGCTGGGCATCATCACCCAGCCCGGCGGCACCGAGCGTATCGCAGTGCTGCGCACCGAGATGGCGAAAAGCATGGAAAGCGGCTGCGGCATCTATCGCCTGGGCACGGACATGCAGGCCACCTGCGACAAGATCGACGAACTCAAGCAGCGCTACAAACACCTGAAACTCGACGACCGGTCGAAGGCCTACAACACCGAGTGGCTGACCGCCATTGAACTGGGCTATCTGCTCGACGTGGCTCAGGCAATCGTCTACTCGGCGATCAACCGCAAGGAGTCGCGCGGCTCGCATCAGCGCCTGGACGGCTACGAGCAGCGCGACGACGTCAACTACCTCAAGCACACGCTCGCCTGCTACACCGGAGACGGCGCGCCGCGCATCGAATATGGCGAGGTAAAGATCACCCGATCCATGCCGGGCACGCGCGCCTACGGCGCCGCCGGCGAAAAGGCCGAAGATGAGCGCAATAAACAGGGGGCAGCCAGTGGCTGATACCGAAAAAATAATCGAGATCGAGGTCCTGCGCTACCGCCCGGAGCAGGACCAGGAACCGGTGTTGCAGACTTACCAGGTTCCGTTCACCGACGACATGTCCGTACTGCAGGGACTGCAGTACATCAAGGACTACCTCGACGGAACGGTGAGCTTTCGCTGGTCGTGCCGGATGGCCATCTGCGGCAGCTGCGGAATGATGATCGACGGCAAGCCCAGGCTTTCGTGCAACACCTTCCTGCGCCACTACTATCCGGGGAAAGTGCGTGTCGAGGCGCTGGCGCACATGCCGATCGAGCGCGACCTGATCGTCGATGCCGGAGACTTCGTCAGCAAGCTCGAGAGCATCAAGCCTTACCTCATTCCGAAGCAATCGCGCACGCTGGAGCAGGGCGAATACCTGCAGACGCCCGAGCAGCGCGAGAAGTACGAGCAGTACAGTTCGTGCATCAACTGCATGCTGTGCTACGCCGCCTGCCCGCAGTACGGGCTCAATCCGAAGTTCATCGGCCCGGGCGTGCTCGCGTTGCTGCACCGCTACAACGCCGATTCGCGCGATGGGGGCAGCGCCGAGCGTCTACAGCTGGGGCATGCAGACGAGGGCTTCTGGGGGTGCACCGCCGTTGGCTACTGCTCGGAGGTATGTCCCAAGGGCGTGGATCCGGCTCATGCCATCAATCAGAACAAGATGAACAGCGCGATCGATTATTTCGTCGGATTCGTCAGACCAAGGGGAGCAGACAAATGAGCCATCGGCGTCCCTATGTCCGGTCCATGGATGGTTGGTGGAAGCGGGATGGGTATTTCATCCGCTATATGGCGCGCGAAGTCACGGCGGTGTTCGTTGCCGCCTATGCGGCGGTGTTGCTGGTTGGGCTGGTGCGGCTTGGCCAGGGTGAAGCCGCGTTCAACGGCTGGCTGCAGGCGCTGAAAAGCCCGCTGTCGCTGGTGTTCCATCTGATCGTGCTGGCAAGCTTCGTCTATCACACCTGGAGCTGGTTCAAGATCATGCCCAAGACCCTGCCGATGATGTTCGTCGGCGGCAAACGGGTGCAGCCCGGGACCATCACTGCCACCGGACTGGCGGCCGCGGTGGTCGCATGCCTAGCGGTACTTTTCATCGTGCGGTGGATGAATCCATGAAGCGCTCCAATGAACCGATCTTCTGGTCCCTGTTCGGCGCCGGCGGGATGCTGGCAGCACTGATCGGCCCGGCGCTGGTCTTCATTACCGGCATCGCCGTGCCGTCAGGGCTGATTTTTGCCCCGGACACGATGAGCTACGGGAACATGCTGGCGTTTGCGCAGCATTGGGTGGGCAAGTGTTTTCTGTTCGCCGTGGTGGCGCTGTTCCTGTGGCATGCGGCGCACCGCATCGCCATCCTTCTGCACGATTTCGGCGTTCATGCGGTCACCGTGGTCAAGCTGTTTTCCTACGGCCTGGCTTTTCTGGGGACGGTCGCCGCCGGATATGCGCTGCTGGCGATCGGATTTTGACACCGGATCCGAAGAATATCGGAGATGCTTGCGCACATCGATCGAGGTGACGGTTACAGATCGCGTTCGGGGATCGGCTGCGGTGGGGCGTGTGCTTCGACGCCATCGCCCAGGCCGGCGGCGCGGCGCAGTCGGTCACGCACGGCGTGGCTGAGCCCGACGTCTGGCGGCATCACCGCCACCAGCACCTGCAAGCCCATCTGATCGGTCTGGCGCAAAAAAGGATTCGAAGATTCGGGGTCAGAAGATTCGGAAGATTCGAGATTCGGGGTCAGGTCTCAATGCTGTTCGGTTAAACCTAAAACCGTTCGGGTTGAGCTTGTCGAAGGGCTTTATGCCCGTGGCCAGTGGTTCGACAGGCTCACCACGAACGGTTAAGTGAACAGCATTGGGGACAGACCACGGTTTC
>JBCKNM010000125.1:0-2682 GCA_038902775.1 Polaromonas sp. | reverse complement strand
CAGATTCATCCGTTCACTCGTATTGGCCTGTCCACGTCCATGCGCAAGACCGAAATTCTCTGCATTCGCCGCGAGCATGTGGACTTGCAACGCCTCGTCATCTTCATACCAAAGGCAAAGGCTGGCGCACGGGAGCAACCGATAACCAGCGACCTCGCTGAATACCTCGCTGCCTACGTCACAACCCTGCGGCCCGGCGAACAGTGGCTATTCCCCTCCCCCGCTGCAAAGGACGGGCGCACGGTCAATCTGGACAAGCCGTTTCGGCGCTGTGTGGCGGGCGCAGGCTTGGATGTGAAACTGGTAGTGCGCCACACACTGCGACACACCGCCATCACGCACCTTGTGCAAGCTGGTGTTGACCTTCCCACGGTCAAGCGCATCAGCGGCCACAAAAACCTGAGCATGGTCGAACGCTACAGTCACCAGAACGGCGCGCACATTCAAAGTGCGATGGAGAAGCTATCCGAGCGTTACAAGACAAAGACGAATTGATTGAATTTTTCTGGCGCAATTACACAGGAATTACACAAACCGCCACCAACAAAAAAGCCCGCTATCTTTTAAGTAGCAGGCTTTCTATATTCCGTAAGGCTTATTTGGTGGGGCCTGCGGGGGTCGAACCCACGACAAACGGATTAAAAGTCCGCTGCTCTACCAGCTGAGCTAAGGCCCCGAGGCATTAACTCTCGGTAGTTCCCGGTCTGTGCATTACTTGGTTTACTTAAGGTAACAGCACAGCCTCAAATTATAGCGTTATTTTCAGAGGCTTCTCAAAAACTCAAGCGGCAATTTCGCCGAGCAGCCAGCCCGCAGCACAAATACCGAAGGTGGCTGTGACGCTGACGACCGAGCCGTAGCCATGGCAGTTAAGGCTGCCATCGCCTTGAGCGCCATCCGGTGCTGGCTGCATCACGGCTTCGCGGCTGAAAACGCAGGTGATGCCGATTTTCCCCTTGCGTGCAGCGCCCTGCTCCTTGCGCAGCCGATAGCGCAGCTGGGCCAGCAGCGGGTCGTGCGTGACCAGCGCCAGGTCTTCAATGTCAACCTTGTGGGCGTGGCGCTTGCCACCGGCTGCACCAACGCTGAGAAAATTGATTTTTGTCAAGCCGCTGCCTTTGGCGTTTTGCTGTAGCGCCCAGGTGGCCATCGCTGTTTTTGCCCTGACCTGATCGCAGGCATCAATGATGGAGACCGATTCATCAGCGTGCCCATCCAGACCAGCAATAGAAGGCCAGTTGTCGGCATCCACAAACTCTTCGACGCAGCGTACATCGCAGTCGGGGTTGATATGGGCAATGCGTTCACGCATGGCCTCGACCTTCGCCTGGCCCAGCGTGGTGTCAAGCGCATGAACCTGCCGGTTGATGTTGGACTCGGCAATGTGATCAAGGTCAATCAGCGTCAAGCGGGCAACACCGCTACGCGCCATGGCCTCGGCAGCCCATGAGCCCACACCGCCAAGGCCGACCACAAGCACATGCGCAGCCCGGATTTTTTTTGCGCCGTCATGACCGTAAAGCCGAGCGATGCCGCCGAAGCGACGGTCAAGGTCTGCGGACAGGATGCTTGACGTTTCCGCAACGGTCATCAGATGCTTTTTTCCAGCCGCCAGATCTGATATTTAAGAGCAGCTACAGAGCCCGCAACGATGGCCGCTACCGCCACAATGCTGGTTGCGCTAAGAGTCGAAATACCCGACAGCCCTTGCCCCACGGTACAGCCCATGGCCGCCACGCCGCCCACGCCCATCAGCACAGCGCCGACCAGGTGGTTGGCCGTGTCTTCTGCATCGCGAAAACCTTCCCAGCGAAAATTTCGGGTAACGAGTGAGTAGATTGCAGAGCCCAACACAAGGCCAAACACCGACACGATGCCAATCGTCAGCAGCTTGCTTTTGTCACTGAAAAACATGAGCCAGTCGATGGTATAGGCCAGGGGGGACACAAAGCTCAAGGCCTCGGCCCTGCCGGAGTTGGTGGCCAAAAAGGTCTCCTGCAAGGTTTCAGGGTGTTCTGCTAGGTGACCAAGATGGCCGCTCACCCACCACATCGCCACAATCACTGCACCCAGGCCACAACCTGCCAGTAGATTATCAAAGCGCACGAAGTCGCGTCCCAGCAGCGCCCAGATGATGAGCGCCAGCCCCAACACTAATGCCAGGACGAGTCCGGCACCAGCCACACTCAGGCCGGCAGCCGTAGACAGCCAGTTAGGTAAGGCTGCGTTAGCTGCAAAATCAATGGCTACGCGGTCTACTGTAGCCACCCGGACAACCGCAGTGATGCCTTTGAGCGTAGCAAACGCAGCCACACCCATGACGACAAACACCACCATAGATTTGAGGTTGCCACCGCCGATGCGCACCAGCGTTTTGCTGCCGCAGCCTGATGCCAACACCATGCCAAAACCAAACAGCAAACCGCCAACTAGGGCCGACAGCCAGATAAAGCGGCTGGAGGCATACAGCGTTTTGGCCGGGTCGATCAGCCCGGCAGCGGCCAGGGTATAAAACCCGATCATCGCAACACCTATCGCCATGCCCCACATGCGCATACGGGTCCAGTCGCCCATGTTGACGATGTCGCTCACTGCGCCCATGGTGCAAAAGTGTGTGCGCTGTGCAATGGCACCAAACACCACGGCAAGAATAAAGGCAGCCCACAACACCTGGGTTGCGAG
>JBCKNM010000124.1:0-2691 GCA_038902775.1 Polaromonas sp. | reverse complement strand
TTAATGACTGACCAACAGCAACACAAGCAAACCGGCATGCGCTTGAGCGTCACCCCCCATTCGGTGGTGGCGAACTGGTCGTTCAAGTAACTCATGCGCCAAGCCCAATACAGCGCCAACAACAACGGGCGCACGGACATCGGATGAAGTTTTAGAAGTTGGATTTTTTTAGATCAGTGTAGAAATTTTCAGGGGTCCCGACGGACAGAAGAATAATTTTGGTCGGCTTCACCTTGTCTGGCTCCAGCTTGTAGCCCAGCAACGTTTCCTGGTTGTTGAGCTTGAACTTATGAACGAAGACACCCGCCAAATCGCCCTTTTTTTCTTCTCCGATGTGGGGATTATTAGCCACGACCATTTGTGTAATATCACTTCGCTTTAGGTCAACTATTTGGGCTTGCATTCGTACAAGTTGCAACACCATCCAGCCTAGCAGCAGCCCCACCGCATCGGCCAACAGATCGCCCCACGCGGCAGAGCGGCTTGGCGTGAACGACTGCAGCACTTCAATTAGGGCACCGTAGGCCAGCAAACCTGTTAGCACTAATGCCGTTCGGCCTGGGTAAGCCACGCCCCCTAACAGAGTCATAACAAAAAAAGCCAGAAAGTGGTTGCTCTTGTCCCAGCCTGTGGTGGGCATGGGAACCTCAGCGGGCATCAGCGCAAGCGCCATTACGACCAGCATGCAGCCACCAAAGGCCAAGCGGTGAGCCCACAAAGGCAAGCCCGTATAGCATTCTATTATCGAATCAAGCACGATTAGCTTTCTCTTTGGCCAAATGCACCCAATCAACCACTTTGTCGGCAGGCTGGTAGCCGTGCACCAGTTGCTGAAGTGCCACTTTGATCGCTGCAACATCGTTTATATCGAGTGCCAGCTTTAGGGTTTCCAGCTTGCTGTGTAGCTCAGACCAGGCGGGGCAGTCCTCATGCGTCTTCATGATGCGTTCATGCTCGGTGGGCTGAGGGTTGTCGCCTATCAGCAGTTCTTCATAGAGCTTTTCGCCGGGGCGCAACCCGGTGATCTGAATATCGATGTCACTATTGGGATGCGCATCGTCGCTCAGCAGCAAGCCAGACAGCTCTACCATGCGCTTGGCCAAATCGTAAATACGCACCGGTTGACCCATGTCGAGCACAAAAACATCGCCTCCCACCGCCATGGCACTGGCCTGAATCACCAATTGCGCCGCCTCCGGAATGGTCATGAAATAGCGATTGATGTCCGGGTGCGTCAGCGTGATTGGTCCGCCATTTTTGATTTGTTCGCGAAACAACGGCACCACCGACCCGCTGGAGCCCAGCACATTGCCAAAGCGCACCATCGAAAAACAGGTTTTTGGCGAATCATTCAGCGCCGTCATGGCTTGCAACACCATCTCGGCCAAGCGCTTACTGGCACCCATCACATTGGTCGGGCGCACGGCTTTATCCGTGCTGATAAGAGTAAAGCTTTTTACCCCACTGCGTGCCGCAGCCTGCGCACAGACCCAGGTGCCCCACACATTGTTGTGCACACCAGCCGCCGGGTTATGTTCGACCAACGGCACATGCTTATAGGCTGCAGCATGGTAGACCGTGTCGGGGTGCCAAGTATCCATGATCTCTTGCATGCGCTGTGCATCACACACTGAACCAAGCAAGGGTTTGATTTCGATACGTGTATCACCATCACCATCACCATCACCAGTCCTGGGGGATTGTTTGCCAATCAACTCCTGGTGAATCTGGTACAGAGCAAACTCGCTGTTTTCAACCAGCAGCAAAATTTTTGGCTTGTATTTAACAATCTGTCTGCACAGTTCACTGCCTATGCTGCCGCCCGCTCCGGTGACCAGCACCACCTTGCCAAACGTGTTGCGTGTGATGAGAAGCGCGTCGGGTTTGACAGACTCACGCCCCAACAAGTCTTCGATGTCCAGCTCTTGCACATCGCTTAAATCGACACGGCCCGAAGCCAAGTCTGCCACCCCGGGCAGGGTGCGCACATGCACTGGCTGTTGGCGCAAGGCATCAAGCACATGCAGCCGTTTTGCGCGCGAAACCGACGGCATGGCCAAAAGCACATCTGACACCTTTAGCCTGGGTATGAGTGAGCCTAGCTCATCCGGCTGATAAACCTTTTGCCCGTCCAGACTATTGCCCCACAAGCGGTCGTCGTCATCCAAAAAACCCAATAAACGGTACTCCCGCGACCGGGCCAATGCTGCTGCCAACTGCCTGCCGGCCGAACCCGCGCCATAAATCAACACCCCGGGTAGCTCCTGAAGTTGCAAAGCCGACCGGTACAACCCACCTAGCCAATAGCGGGCCAACACACGGCTCGCACCCACAAACGCCAAAAGCAGCATGGGCTGGATCACGCCAAAGGCTAGCGGCACGCCAGGCACGCCGATGACAGTAAACACCGTGACGTACACAATACTGTACAAAACCATGGCATTGATCAGGCTCAGTATCACATTGACACCAGCGAACCGAAAAATAGCACGGTATAAACCAAACCGTGTAAACAGGGGGATAGCGGTCAACACCGCTGCTGCCACAGCCCACCCGTGTACCGGCTGCAATGTGACCCACTGCTCAAGCCGCAGGCACAGTGCGAGCCACACAGTCAACACGCACAGCGCAACATCTATTGCCAGCGCAATCAGTCGCTTGGCCCACCTTGGCAACCGCAGCAATTGCGCG
>JBCKNM010000123.1:0-2701 GCA_038902775.1 Polaromonas sp. | reverse complement strand
TTTGAAACAGCAAACGCCGACCTTGCCAGCATTTGTCAGGTAGGTGTGGTTACGTTTGAGGATGGGAAAGTTGTTGAGAGTTGGGAGTCCTTGGTCAATCCGCAGGACTACTTCGACTGGATCAACGTCGATATTCACGGAATCGATGAAACTGCCGTCAAAGACGCGCCTACGTTCCAACAAATCTACGTAGCGATGCTGGACCGCCTACAACATCAAGTCGTGGTAAGTCATACTTCATTTGACCGAGCAGCCTTGTCGCAAGCCATTGCGAAGCACAACCTCACTGATGTTTCCTGCCACTGGCTTGATTCGGCTCGCGTTGTCCGCCGCGCATGGACGCAGTGGTCGCGCAAGGGGTACGGGCTAACCAACGTGTGTGGTGAGTTGGGAATAACTTTCACCGCGCACGATGCCGTCGAGGATGCGCGAGCTGCCGGGGAGGTTCTTCTCCAGGCAATCAGAACAACAGGCATTGGGCTTGACGGCTGGATGACTCGCGTTCATCAACCAATCAATCCCAGTTCGGCTGAGCCAATCGCGATGAAGGGCAATCCCGATGGCGTGCTTGTTGGAGAAGAAATGGTATTCACCGGGGCGCTGACGCTGTCACGCCGTGAGGCCGCAGCGCTTGCCGCCAGGGCTGGCTGCGATGTCGCGGCGGGAGTAAGAAAAACAACGACACTTCTGGTCGTTGGCGACCAAGATATTCAAAAATTGGCCGGACACGAAAAGAGTATCAAACACCGGAAAGCCGAAGAACTGATAGCCAAAGGCTATGCAATTCGAATCTTAAAGGAAAGTGATTTCCTTCGTATTGTCGATCTCGCGGGTTAATCACCTTGCTTTCCAATCGGAATTCCCATCATGCTGACTGACGCTCCTGATGCACATACCATTCGCTGCCTGCTGGAAAATCTTGAACTGAAAATTGTCTTGGATTCTCCAGACAGCGACTATCGCTTCGAATATTTCACGACCGCTATCAAAGATCGCCAGACTGGTGAGCCGCGTCTAACTCGGACTTATCGACTCCTCGATCTCATTCGGGGTGGAATCACTCCCGAGCCGTGGGATACGTACGATCTTGACAAGCAAGCAACGCTGGTAACAAACCTGATAAGGTTCAGCCGCTACCGCATGACGAAAGTTCTCTGTGGGTGGGAGGTCACTTGCCCGGTATGTGGACATATTATGCGCGGCAAGACTTGGGAACCTGTCCCCAAGACATGCACGGCCAAAAGTTCAAGAAAATGCCGAACCACAATTGATGACGCACGCATTACAGAAGTTCTGTTCGCAGCACATGCGACCTAACATTGCGGTCGAGAGGGACGCTCCGCAAGCGGCGCTGCCGCTCGCTCCGCGCCCCTCACCTCTACGTTGGGCGGTAAAGGAGTTCCTATGAATTCGCTCGAATCCAACCTTCTTGCCGTTGTAGACGTCGAGACGACGGGGCTGTCTCCGTGGCGAAACGACCGTATCGTCGAAATCGCCGTGGTGCTCATGTCACCTGACGGGACGATACACCAGGAGTACGAAACCCTGGTAAACCCAGATCGAGACCTCGGCCCGTCGCGAATACATCGCATCACCGCCGGGGAGATACTGCACGCCCCAAAGTTTTCAGACATCGCCGGTGACGTTGCAGAACTGTTGAGTCGTACCTACATTCTGGCCGGCCACAACGTGAGCTTTGACCGAAACTTCCTAATCAAGGAATATGAACGAGTGGGCATTACCATGCCCGATATCCACGTTCTCTGCACATGTCAGCTTTTGGGGCGGAATAATCTCGCGGCTTGTTGTAAGGAATTGGACGTCGTTTTCGAGGGCGAACCGCATCGTGCCATATCGGACGCTCGCGCGACGGCCTCCCTAGTCCAGCGATTAATCGCAGACGACCCGGCCATATTAGAGGGGTTTCCACAGTCCAGAAAGAAATGGCCAGCAATATTGCCGCGTAGGACTGCTTCCGTATCGCGCGACCATGCTCAAAAGAAATTGCAAGAACCTCCCGGGTTTCTTCAACGCATTCTCTCAAAGATGCACCACGACACCGACGCTACGACACCTGATGTCGTCGCGTACCTTGCGCTTATCGATCGTATTCTCGAAGATCGTGTGATTGATGTGGATGAAGAGAATACCCTTGTTGATGCGGTTGCTAACTGGGGCCTCTCAAGATTTCAGGTGGAGGAGGCGCACCAAACGTACATTCACAACCTTGCCGTTCATGCGCTTGCCGACGGTGTTGTGACCGACACGGAGCGTTCTGACCTCCATCAGGTGGCCAGATTGCTGGGTCACGACGATCGCGAGCTGGATCACATTCTTGAATCCGCTGCTGCACAACTGCGCGCGACAAACTCTACGAAGTTAACTCGTTTTCTCAGCGAGGACCTACACGGAAAGCGAGTTTGTTTCACCGGAGAATTGCAGTCCCGTATCAATGGTGAACCGATCACAAGAGATGTCGCGGAAACGCTCGCAGAGCAGGCAGGGCTAGTCGTGGCAAACAGCGTCACGAAGAAACTCAATTTGCTGGTTGTAGCCGACCCGAATACGCAATCCGGGAAGGCGAAGAAAGCACGTCAATACGGCACGCGAATTCTTGCGGATTCAGTGTTTTGGCGGATGATTGGGGTCGCGGTGGAATGAGGAACGCGTCGTAACACATGCAATCGCCCAACACGGCGCT
>JBCKNM010000122.1:0-2733 GCA_038902775.1 Polaromonas sp. | reverse complement strand
AGGGCAATATCTGCCATCACAGCAGTCATTTGCGCGTACTCGCCTGCTGTGGGGAGTAAATCGACCTGCACACTTGGATGAGCGGTGCGAATTTGCTCGATGAGAAGTGGCATGTCTTCCCTGGCGTGCTTGCCTACACCCAGAAAAAGCGGAAAAACCTTTAACTGCAGGGCACCGCCAGCTATTAGCTCAATGGCTGCGTCTAGCAGTGAAGGGGTACACAGTTCGAGATAGGCGCAGCGTACTTGTGCAGTTGGTTCGCGCTGTTTTATCTGCCAGGCCACGGCCTCGATGGGCAAACGCCATTGCTCGTCGCGCGAGCCATGGGCCAAAAGAATAATGCCGGTGGTGGCTGGTGTCATTGGGTTTATCGCTTCATCTAGTGTCTTAGTACAAGCCAGCCAAACGCTGCTAGCGAAATAGCCATGTAGAGCAGGCCCGGCGTTGCGGCTGCCAGCCACGGCTGCCAGTTTTGCAGGATGCCAACATAGCCAAACACGTTGTTGAGCAGGAAAAAGCTGATACCGATCAGCACACCGGCGAAGACATAGGCGGCGATGCCGCCAGAGCGAAAGTGCAGGTAAGCAAAAGGCAGGGCCAGCATCACCATCACCAGGCAACTGAGCGGGTAAAAAACCTTTTTCCAGAACGCGATCTCATAGTGCTGTGCGGCCTGGTCGTTGGTATCCAGATGGCGGATGTAGGTAAACAAATCGTAGGTAGCCATGCGCTCCGGCTTGAGCAGCGCCACCGACACCATCTCTGGCGTGATGCCTGTGGACCAGCGAAAGTTGTCAGTCACGGTGCGGTTGACCCTGGCGCTTTGCCTGTCTTTGGGAAACGGTCTGGCACTGTTGCTTACGATATCGCTGGAGTTTATGCTGGCGGTCTGGCTTGTCACCGGAATATCAAATTCCGAGCGTATGGCATCTTTCAGCAGCCACGAGTCGTCATCGCCAAAAGTAGCCATGGGTGCCCGCGTGACAGACACCATCAGGCCTTTGTTGTTGAACTCGAAAATCTGCACACCGACCATCTCGTTGCGCGTGGACAGGGTTTTGACATTCGCAACATAGGTGTTGTAGGGCTGCTTTTCCTTTAGCCAGGCACCAGTTTGCCCGACGCTGATGGTGTTTTGATATTTGGCCTTTAGCAACTGCGCAGCTTTTTCACTGGCAGGCGCAATATAGTCGCCGATCGCAAAAGTGAAGACCACAAAAAAGGCACCCAGGCCGAGCAGCAATTTCAGGGCGCGCCAGGGGTCAAGGCCGCTGGTGCGCAGTATCGTGTATTCGGAGCTTTGCGCCATCCTGGCCATCACAAAAATGGTACCTATCAACACCGAAATCGGCAGCAACTCATAGAGATGGTTGGGCACCAGCAGAGCGACATAGGCCATCGCATGACGGATCTGGTAAATATCATTTGCCGTTGGCAAGCCGATGTGTTTACCCAGGTATTGCAGCTCATCGACCAGGTCAAAAAAGAAGAACAGGGCCAGAAAACCTGTCGCCACCAGCGCAATGGAGGCCAGTACCTCGGCGTATATCAGGCGGCGAATGGTCTTCATGCTGCGCTTTCTTCTGCGGCTTTACGGCCTGGTTTGCGTTGCCTGCGCAACGTGCGCAGCGCTGACCGCAGGGTCCAGTTTGCATTGCGTTTGACTAGCCAGGCCAAAGCCAGTAGCAGAACCCCGCCGTGCAGCATCACCAGCAAGGCAGCAAAGCTCACAGAACCACCAAAAATCCAGCTTTGCCCGAGGTTGATGAGGTTGTTGTAAACCAGAAAGGTCAGCACCACAAAAATCAGGTTGCCACTGCGCCCATCACGCGGGTTGACACTGGTCAGTGCAGCGGCCAGAACCACAAAATTGACGGCGGCCAATGCCAGCCCGAGCCGCCAGGCCAGCTCGCTGGCGTTGGCGCGTGTCGGTGATTTGATGAGCGCAGGTATGGACAGCAGCCTGGCATCGCCAGGATTTGCATTGATTTCCTGTGCATCGCCTGTTTTGCTCCAGTACTCTTCAAAGTCAGTAATTTTTACGGCAGTTTTGCCTAATTCGTTTTCTACTCTCCGGCCTTTCGTCAGCAACATCCCTTGATCTTTGCCATGAACTTCAACTTTTCCAGAGGTTGCCGTCATAATAGATTCTTTGCCATTTTCGTTGGCTGCAATGAACACATGACTACTTGATTTATCACTAACAGATGCATCCCGATCAATGAAAAATACTCGTCGACCGTCCGACGACTCCTGAAATTTACCGGGCACCAGCCGATCAACGTCACTACGGCCTTCATAGCGTTCTTTCATGTCCTTGGTTTGCTGTTTTGTCCAGGGCCAGACAAACATCGACAGCAGCGCAATGATGAGCAGAACAGGCCATGAAAAGCGAAACAGTGGGCGCAAAAAAACCGTCAAACTCTGACCACTGGTGAACCAGACCACCATTTCGCTGTCGCGGTACATGCGTGACAGTGTGCCAACCATGGCGATGAAGAGCGACAGCGTCAATATGGTCGGCAGGCGGCCGAGCGCCGAATAGGCCATGAACAGCATCACGTCCTGGGGGTTGATGATGCCTCTTGATGCCTGACCCAGCGTGCGGATCAGCACAATGGTCAGAACAATGGTGATGATGACCACCAGCGTGGCCCCAAAGCTGCGCGCCAGTTCTCTGCGAATCGAAGATTGGAATAACATTGACTGAGAAATCGCTTTATGCTGCTTTTA
>JBCKNM010000121.1:0-2734 GCA_038902775.1 Polaromonas sp. | reverse complement strand
CCCAGCCGCCGTCCATATTCCAGGCCGCGCCGCGCACGTTGTTACCGGCTGGAGAGCAGAAAAATACGGCCAGTGCGCCCAGCTCTTCGGGGGTGGTGAACTGTAGCGAGGGCTCTTTCTCGCCCAGTAGCTGGGCTGTGGCTGCCGCGTTGCTGATGCCGCCCGCAAGCGCTCTGGCATCAAGCTGTTTTTGCACCATCGCGGTCAACACCCAGCCGGGGCAAATGGCGTTGCAGGTCACGCCGCTGCTAGCGTTTTCCAGTGCCGTGGCTTTGGTAAAGCCGACCAGCCCGTGCTTGGCGGCGACGTAGGCCGATTTATCGCTGGATGCCACCAGGCCGTGGACAGAGGCCACGTTGATGATGCGACCCCAGCCCTTGCCGCCGTTGGCTGCCTGCATGGCGGGCAATGCCAGGCGTGTGGTGTGGAAGGCGCTGGAGAGGTTGATCGCGATGATCGCGTCCCATTTGTCTAGGGGAAAGTTTTCGACGCGGGCAAGGTGCTGAATGCCGGCGTTGTTGACGAGGATATCGACCATGCCGAACTGCGCGGCGGCGTATTTCATCATGTCTTCAATCTCGGCAGGCTTGCTCATGTCAGCGCCGTGGTGCTGCACTTTCACACCCAGCGCTGCAATCTCGGCTTTGGCTGCTTCGACATCGCCAAAACCATTCATAACGATGTTGGCTCCCTGCGCAGCCAGTGCCTTGGCAATACCCAGGCCGATACCGCTGGTGGAACCTGTGACGAGTGCTGTTTTGCCTTTGAACATGTGTGTTTCTCCGGATGATTTACGGGCACTTCTATAAATTCATTTTTCAGGCAAATTGCTGCGTTGCGCGGTGCTCGCAATCCTCATGTACCCTAAGTACATTCCGGTTGCTCCGCCCCATGCGCCTTGCACTTTATCCTGAAAATCTGAATTTCTAGAAGTGCCCTTACGATGACTGGATTGCTTTCATGCACTAATTATCAAGCCTTTAATTTATCGCCACATATCCATCTAAGGGAGTCAGAAATTTCCAAAATACCACTCACTCGTCATTGCGAGGAGCACAGCGACGTGGCAATCCATGGCTTCCGGGTGCATGGATTGCCGCGCTTCGCTCGCAATGACGGGAAAAGGTACATCGGTATCGTCCATCCCTATAAGACATGACAGAACCTACGCTGAACTACTTAAGCTGCCCTGACGCAAACGGTGGCCACCGCATGGCCTATTGGCAATGGGGCAGCCCGGATGCAGGCCACGTCGTGGTGTGCGTACATGGCCTGTCGCGGCAGGGGCGTGATTTTGACGTGCTGGCCCAGGGCCTGTGTGATGCGGCCAAAAACCTGCCCGGTGGCGCATCTACGGGCATTCGCGTCATCTGCCCCGATGTGGTGGGCCGTGGCGCGAGCGACTGGCTCAAAGACCCCATGGGCTACCAGGTGCCAGCCTATGCGGCTGACATGCTGGCTTTGCTGGCACACCTGCAAGCGCAGGCAGCGATCAAAACGCTGGACTGGGTGGGTAGCAGCATGGGGGGGTTGATTGGCATTGTGGTGGCCTCCGCGAGTACTCTGCCGCGCGTATCCGCGCCCGGACTGCCCCCAGGAATTAAATTACTGACGCCGGTTCGCAAATTGGTGCTCAATGACGTTGGCCCATCCATCGAGTGGCAGGCGATTGTGCGCATCGGCAGGTACCTCGGGCAGGCGGGTGAGTTTGAGTCGGTACAGCTTGCTGCCGATGCCATGTGGGCCATTTCAACCAGCTTCGGGCCGCACACGCCTGCGCAATGGCTGGCGCTGTCACAGCCTATGCTCAAGCCCTTGTCAAGTGCGCCGAATAGCAAAGTCCGGCTTCACTATGACCCGGCAATAGCGCTACCGTTCAAGCAGACAACAGAAGAGGCCGCCAAACAGGGCTCTGCCATGCTCTGGCAGCTGTATGACGGCATCAAGGCGCAAACGCTGCTGCTGCGCGGGGCTGATTCTGATTTGCTGAGTACTGACACAGCACACGCCATGACGCAACGCGGCCCGCGCGCCCGCCTGGTGGAGTTTGCAGGTGTGGGCCATGCGCCTACGCTGGTTGCCGATGACCAGGTTAAGACCGTTGTTGATTTTTTGCTGGGTTGATTGAGCTGATATGAAAAGTAATGCGCCGGGGAGTCACGCACAGGGAAGTAATGGTCACGCGGCTTCCCCCCATATCGCCGACGCTACCGCTACCGTCCCCATCATGGCGGCCACGGCTGACAGCCTGCCCGACCAGCCGCAGGCGCTGGCGCGCGCCCGCGCCTTTGCCGAACCCTTGATCGCCAGTGAAAGCTTTGACACGGGTGAAAACATCCTGGCCCATGCCGATGCGGTTGCTGCCATCCTCAAATCCATTGGTGGCTCGGAGGCCATGCAGGCGGCGACGTACCTGGTGCATTCATGCCAGCACCTGACCAAGCCGCTGGAAGTCATTACCAAGGCCTTTGGTGCCAACTACGCAGCGCTGGCGATTGAAACTACCAAGCTGGTTCATGTGCAGCGGCAAGCCCGTTCTGCGAATGTCAAAGCACAGTTGGTTGAAGACCCCGCCGCGCAGACCGAGAACGTGCGCAAGATGCTACTGGCTTTCTCGCGTGACTTGCGCGTGGTCATGCTGCGCCTGGCATCGCGCCTGCAAACCTTGCGCCATTACGCCGCTACCAAACAAGCCGCGCCGCCATCACTGGCGCACGAGTCGCTGCATGTGTTT
>JBCKNM010000120.1:0-2775 GCA_038902775.1 Polaromonas sp. | reverse complement strand
CCACCATTTCAGTCGATAAAAACTGTAATTCAGTAGCCTCGTCAAGGTTTTGGAGTGGCCCAAATGAAGCCATGCCCTGAGCTGTACCCAGCAGCTTGGGGGCCAGGTACAGCAGCAATTCGTCAATCAGGCCTTCACGGATCAGGGAACCGTTTAGTTTGTGGCCGGCCTCAACGTGCAGTTCGTTGATCTCGCGCTGGCCGAGGTCGCGCAGCATGGCGGCAAGGTCAACCTTGCCTGATGCCTCGCCTTTGTCATTTTTGCCCGGCAGGTAGATAACGCTTGCCCCGCGCGCTTCCAAAGCTGATTTTTTGGCATCATTTCGCTCTGCGGCGTATATAAATTGGGCGCGACCAGCTATAAAAAGATGAGCCTCCAGCGGCGTTTCGAGCCGGCTATCGACCACCACCACATGCGGCTGGCGCGGCGTGGCTACCAGCCGAACATCGAGTCGTGGGTTGTCTTCCAGCACCGTGCCGATGCCGGTCAGCACAGCGCACGAGCGGGCGCGCCAGGCATGGCCGTCAGCGCGCGCGGCCTCGCTGGTGATCCACTGGCTCTGGCCGTTCATCAACGCTGTTTTGCCATCCAGCGAGGCCGCGATTTTCATCCGCACCCAGGGCGTTTTACGAATCATGCGGCTGAAAAACCCGATATTGAGCGCGCGCGACTCTTCTGCACCGGGGCCGACTTCAACTTCAATGCCCGCAGCCCGCAGCCGCGCAAAGCCCTGGCCCGAGACCAGCGGGTTGGGGTCGGCGATAGACGCGACTACTTTTTTGATGCCAGCGGCGATCAGGGCGTCGCAACAGGGGCCGGTGCGGCCGTGGTGGGAGCAGGGCTCCAGCGTGACGTAGGCGGTTGCCCCGGCGACTGCATGGCCGCGGTCGGCGGCATCACGCAAGGCCATGATCTCGGCATGCGGGCCACCGGCACGCTGGGTATGGCCCTGGCCGATGACCGCGCCGTCACTCGACGTGAGCACGCACCCCACCCGGGGATTCGGCGGGCTGACCAGGAGGGCTAGTGCGGCTTCCTCTTGGGCCAGAGCGAAGGCTTTGTGATCTGAAAACGACAAGGGCATGCCGCGTTTTTACCACTTGTCCGGACGGGGTAACCTTATATCGGTCCGGCCTTGGTGCCGAAACGTCCCGGTTTGATAATTCAAAAGTGGAAAAAGGAAACCTTATGAAGCGCATGAAGTCTCGGGGCTTTACCCTGATCGAGCTGATGATCGCGGTGGCCATCATCGGCATCCTGGCGTCCGTGGCTTACCCGTCTTATACGCGGTACATCATCAAGGCGAACCGTTCCGCCGCCCAGGCCCAGATGCTGGATATCGCCAATCGCCAGCAGCAGTTTCTGTTGGCTAACCGCGCTTATGCCAAGAAGGCAGATCTGACATCGAGCGGCTACACCTTGTCGGCCGATGTTGGCGCCAGATACGGCTATGACATCACGGTAGGCACCGGTACGGTGCCCTTTTTCACCATCACGTTCACGCCGGTTGGCGTCCAGGCCAGTGATGGCGCGCTCACGCTCAATAGCGAGGGGGTTAAAGGGTGTATTCCAACTTGCGCTCCGGTTTCGCTCAAATGGTGACGATGTGATGGCTCGAACCTCTGCTCGTCAGCGCGGCATCTCCATGATCGAGGTGCTGGTCACTATGGTGATCATCGCCTTTGGCCTGCTGGGTATTGCAGGCTTGCAGGTGCGGTTGCAGTCATCTGAAATGGAGTCTTACCAGAGAGCCCAAGCCTTGTTGCTACTTGACGATTTGGGTGGTCGCATCAAAACGAACCGTTTGAATGCGGCGAAATATCCCGAGGTTGCGCCTCTGACCAGTCCCGTCGGGGCTGGCATGACTTGTCCTGCCACGGACGCCAGCTCCACGCGGGTCCAGCTGGATGTGAAGGAATGGTGCGATGCTTTGCAGGGCGCGGCCGAATCTGCCGGCGGCAGCCGTGTGGGCGCCATGTTGGGCGGTCGCGGGTGTGTGGAAGATCTGGGTGTTGGCGCGGCGGGGGACAAGCTTTACCGGGTGACGGTGGCCTGGCAGGGATTGACGCCCCTCATAGTGCCTGCCGAGACCTGTGGTGACGGTTCGTACAACGGCGCCACGGGATCAGCCTGCCAGAAGGATCTTTGTCGCCGGGTAGTGTCCGCTGTGATTCGCATGGCAAATTTGAAGTGAATGAAGTAACCATGCGAATCGTTACAACGCTTCCTGTCGGATTTCTCGGGGTCAAATCTGGTCTGACTACGCATGACCGCCTGCGCAGGGTCCTTTCCAGTGGCTTCTCCCTGGTTGAACTCCTCATAGCAATGGCCCTTAGCCTGATCATCATGACGGCGCTCGTGGCACTTTATGGCAGCATGAGCCGCACCAACAACGAAATGGCCAAGACCAATCAACTGATCGAAAACGGGCGTTTCGCGGTTCAGTTGTTGCAGGCCGATTTGGCGCATGCCGGCTTCTGGGGGCCGATCGATGCACTTGAGGCAACGGCTGTACCCAATCCGTGTCTGGCCTATGCGAGCTGGCCGGGAATGGACCCCTTGAACGTCTTGGTCCCCTTGAATCCAGTGGCCCTGGCCGCCTACAAGACCAATCTGTTGACCATCCCGGTTCAGGGCTACGCCGACGGCAGCGCGCTGACCGGCTGTGGTGTGGCTAACGTGGTGGCTCATCAAAAAAGCGACGTGCTGGTGGTGCGCCATGCCAATACTTGCGTGGCCGACAGCATCGGATGCGATGGCGGTTTGGATACCGGG
>JBCKNM010000119.1:0-2798 GCA_038902775.1 Polaromonas sp. | reverse complement strand
AAAACGTGGTCTGTCCCCTATTGGTCTCTTGCCGGTGTCATGATGCCGGCCGGCTACCGCGTCAAACTCATCGGCCAGGCGGAGGAATTCGGCAAGACTGTGGGCTACATGATTTTCGCCTTCAGCCTCGCGCTGGTGTTGCTGTACATGGTGCTGGCCAGCCAGTTCAACTCCTTCGTCCAGCCCTTCATCATCATGCTGGCGCAGCCGCTGGCCATCATCGGCGGCATGGTGTCTTCCACCCTGCTCACGCTGCTGGTGGTGCCGGCGGTATATTCGCTGGTAGAGCAGGGTTTGCAGCGCTGGCACGAGCAGGGGGCGGCGCGCGGCAATCCCTGAGAGCGCTCACTCGGGAGGCGCAAACGGATTACGCCGGATCATCGCACTCAAAAGGGCATCTGCAAGCCGAGGTTTATCATTGCGCTGCGCGGGATCGATTTGCCTTCATGGGTCAATTTATCAAGTCCGTAGGCGATATCCAGCGACAGCGCCTTGAACAGCGTCAAGCCGCCAGTGACATAACTGAGTTTCGAGCCGGCTAGGTTGGTGCGGTAGCCGACCCGAGCGCCGGGAATCCACCAACTGTTCGTCGCGTAGGCTCCGCTCAGCGTCATCCACTGAAAATCCCTGCCGACCGGGTCTTTCACGGCATTCGAATCCAGCCCGCCATTGACAACCCAATTCTGGCTTTCCGAATACATCGCTCCTTCGAGTTGAAGCTGGGGTTTCATCTTGTAGGTTCCATCGGCGTTGAGCTGCGCGATTATGGTCGGGTTGGTATAACCCGTGGTGTCTACGGTGTTGTACTTAAAGCTGGGCGAATTGAGGTTATTGACCCATGCACCGGCACGGTAGTGCTTGCTGGTCCACAGCGTACCCACGTCAAGACCGACACTGGAACTGGTCGTGTAGGTCAGGCTCTTCCCGAACGTGCTTTGCGAGTCAGTCGCTGTTTGTGTCAGTTTTTCAGCTTCTCGGGCAAGTCGGACCTGGTAATACTTCAGGCGGACCCCGACGGTCAGCTCTGCGGCTTCACGTGTGAGCATGGAACGGCTGTAGCCCAACCCCAGCTTTGCAACCGCAGCCCCTTTGACGATCAGTGTGGTGTCATTAGGGATGGTGCTGGCGGAATACGTATTGGTTACTGGATCATATCCACTTGCAATCACAGTAGCGACTTTATTGATGTCGAACGGGTCGGTAAGCAATGACATATTCGCGATCGTGCTGACGCTCGCATCCAATACGACGCTGCCGCCCCAGCCTTTTCTGGCAATGACAAACGGCGTGAACGGGACGTGTCCGCCAAAGAAAAACGTAGCCTTGCCATCTCTTTGCAGTGCAGTCAATACACTGTTGAGATTGTTGATGGCATCGGGATTAATTCTTGTCATTTCGTTTGCAATGCTAGTGGCAAATTGAGTGGGGTTGGCGCAAGTGGTGGTAACGCCGCAATCGATTACGTATTGGCTCGCCAAATATGTCGTGGATACCGGATTAACGATCGTATTTTTCACGCTATCGATCTGGTCATGGAGATTGTTCAAATTTCCAATTTCATATCCCCCGCCGATCGAAAGGATCCCGAACCGGTATTGGCTGTCCTCTTTTCTCAGCACCGCCGCCGCTGCAGCCGGGTTGGCGATGCTCGACATGATGGACTGGTTGTTGCTGGATGAGCCGTAAGTGAGGTTCGGGCCGGGCGGTTGATACACCGGATCCGCAATCGCATTGGCGCACAACATAATAGACAGGGCTGCGAGTTTGACTTTGTATCTCATGACATGCTCCTCAAGTGGGTTGTGACTGCGCTGATGCTTTCAGCAAAGTGTCAGCGACAAGCTATTTAATCGGTACCTATTGGATGATTGCCCGGGGATGTTAGCCGTTTTACAATGTTCTTGTCAAAGCCGAGAATTATCCTGTCAACGCTAAATAGAAATGTCCTCTTTCCTGCCAAGTAGAAATGTCCCTTTTTCACCTGCACCACTCCTGTTACGGAGTGGTGTTAAGCCCCCCGTTGGCGGGCTTGCCGAGGGGTATCTTTCTCCAAGGGTGATTCAGTGCAGGTTTATGTCCCTTGGTGTTTGTTTTACCGCGCTTCACCAGCGCCTCATCCACCCGCGCATTGACTGTCTTGCCATCGGCCACCTGCGCCTGCCGTAGCGCCCTGGCCAGCACCGTAAACTTGAGATTGCGTTGTCGCCAGCGTAATTCCTGCGTACCGTCAAAGTGTTGGTGCAGGGTCACCTTGGCGCCCCGCATCCCCAACCCAGTGCCGTTGGTTTCCACTTGCAGCAAGCGGCCTTGGTGCTGGCAGAATAACCAGCGACTTGGCGAGCATAGTTGGCTCGCCTATAACCAACGACTTACCCGGCATCTTTTGACGGGTTAGTCGGATGGCTAGTCGCAAGCGATTGACCGAGATGTCGTGAAAGAAGCGCTCAACCATGTTTCAGAACCAAGAAGCCGACGTGGGCGTGAAGTGCATATTGAGAAGCGCGGGTGCTTGTCCAGCCAGTTCTGCACCACCGGATGTTTGTGGGTCGCGTAGTTGTCGGCGATTAGATGCAGCGCCTTGTCCTTGGGCGTCTCGCGGTCAATTTGCTTGAGGCAAGCTCAAACCACTCGGTGTGGCGGTGGCGCTTTTGACACTGGGCGATAACTTGACCGTCGAGCACATTGAGGGCCGCAAACAAGGTGGTCGCGCCGTTGCGCTTGTAGTCGTGCGTCATGGTTGCCGCACGCCCCTTCTTCATGGGCAAGCCGGGCTGCGTGCGGTCCAGCGCTTGGCAACC
>JBCKNM010000118.1:0-2800 GCA_038902775.1 Polaromonas sp. | reverse complement strand
CCTGCATGAAAATATCTTTCGGCAGATCGATGCCAATGAAAACCATTTTGCTGTTTTTCTTTTCGCCATCCGCCCAAGCCGGGCCAAGGTCGCTGCCCATCAACTGGTGTACGCCCTGGAAGATCACCTTGCGCTCGCTGCCTTCCATGTTCAGCACACCTTTGTAGCGCAACATGCGCGGGCCATAGATATTCACGACAGCACCCAGAAAATCTTCCAGCTTGGCGGGGCTGAAAGCCTTGTCGGAGCGGAACACAAAGCTCTTCACGTCATCGTCGTGATGATGGTGGCGGCCATGCTGCGCATGATCTTCGTCGGCATCTTTGGCATGGGAGGGGTGGTCGCAATGCTCGCCTTCGGCGTGGTTATGGCCAGCGTGATCGTGGTCTGCGTGGTCGTCTTCTTTCAGAAAGTCCGGGTCAATATCAAGCTTGGCATTGAGGTTAAAGCCGCGCAGGTCAAACACATCCTTGAGGGCGACTTCGCCGAAATGCACGACTTTTTGCGGTGCGCGCGGGTTCATGCGCTTGATGCGGTGCATCAGCGCATCCACCTCATCTTTGGCTACCAGGTCGGTTTTACTGATGAATATCTGGTCGGCAAAACCAATTTGCCGACGCGCCTCTTGCCTGTCATTGAGCTGACCTGCCGCGTGCTTGGCATCGACCAGCGTCAAGATGGAATCGAGCAGGTATTGCTCGGCGATTTCTTCATCCATGAAGAAGGTTTGCGCCACCGGGCCGGGGTCGGCCAGGCCGGTGGTTTCGATCACCACGCGATCAAAGTCGAGCAGGCCCTTGCGCTTTTTGGCGGCCAGCAGTTGCAGCGTTTCGCGCAGGTCTTCGCGGATCGAGCAGCAGATGCAGCCGTTGTTCATCTGGATGATGTTTTCCTGGGTGTCGTTGACCAGGATCTCGCTGTCGATGTTTTCTTCGCCAAACTCGTTTTCGATGACGGCGATTTTCTGGCCGTGGGCTTCGGTCAGGATGCGCTTGAGCAAGGTGGTTTTGCCCGCGCCCAAAAAGCCAGTAAGGATGGTGACGGGAATCAAGCTCATGGTGTGTGCCTAGAAAGGGGTGTGGATGCGCGGCAAGCCAACGCGGCTTAACTTTGCAAGGTGGGGAGTTTAGCGGGGAACGGAGGGTTTTTGGGGTCAGAGTCCAAATTCATCGTGCCCTTGGCACGCCCTTCGGGTGCGATGCTTTGCATCGTCATGAAATTGGCGTCTGACCCCAATAACCCTACAGCCATTTTTAGGTACCAAAAATCGATCAAAATGCAGTTTTCACGGTTTTTTGACCAAAACAAGGCCCTTGAGGTACTCACCCTCGGGGAAAGTCACCGTCATCGGGTGATCGGGGGCGCCGCCCATGCGTTCGGTGATGAAGGCATCCACCCCTGCGTCCAGCCCGGCCGAGGCAACGATTTTGTGGAACAGGTCGGCACTGATGCCGCCGGAGCACGAGTAGGTAAATAGCACGCCGCCCGGCTCCAGAATCATCAATGCCAGGCGGTTGATGTCTTTGTAGGCCCTGGCCGCACGCTCGGCATGGGCCGCAGTAGGGGCAAACTTGGGTGGGTCGAGCACGATGGCATCAAAGGTTTGGCCAGCCGCGATGTACTGGCGCAGCGAAGCGTTGACATCGGCATCAAACATGGTGCTGCGGGCTGCATCAAAACCATTCAGCGCCACGTTGGCAACAGCGCGTTCAATCGCCGGGCCAGACGAGTCAATCGACGTGACGTGCTGCGCGCCGCCACTAAGGGCCGCCACCGTGAAACCGCCAGTGTAGCAATAGCAGTTGAGCACGCGCTTGAAGTGCATACGGCGCGCGTAGGCGGCGAACTTCTGGCGGCTGTCGCGCTGGTCTAGGTAAAAGCCGGTCTTGTGACCTTCGGCAATGTCCAGGCTTAACTTCCAGTCGTGCTCTGTCAGCGTGATGCCGGTACTGCCTGAACCCGCCAACCACCCGGTTGCTTCAGGCAAGCCTTCAAGCGATCTAACACTGGCATCAGAACGTTCGTAGAGGCGTGTCAGCCCGGTCTGCGCCAGCAGGCCATCTGCGATCACGCTCTTCCATTTTTCGCTGCCGCAGCTCGAAAACTGCGCTACCAGGGTGTCGGCGTAGCGGTCTACCACCAACCCCGGCAGGCCGTCGGACTCGCCATGGATCAGGCGCAGGCCATCGCTTTGGATGTCAAATAGCTGGCGTGCCGCGATAGCGCTGACTATGCGCGCAGCAAAAAAATCGGCATCGATGTGCTCGGCCTCGTCAAAGCTCCACACGCGAGCCCGGATTTTTGAGGACGGACTGAACGCGGCCCAAGCGAGAAACCCTCCCTCGTGACTTTCGATGCGCACCGTCTCGCCAGCATCGGCCCCGCCTTTGGCAATGGCACCATCAAAAATCCAAGGATGACGGCGCAGCAATGAACGCTCCTTGCCGGGCTTGAGTCGAATTATTTTCATGGCTCCATTGTCGATGGTGAGATCGGTGGCCATATAAAGCACATAGTCAGCTTTTTGCCGGGTTTTTTGCCTTGCTGCTCAAGCTGGCCGATGCTTGCGTTGATCGCCCGGCCCGTGGATGCGCAGCGTCATAGATCGCCGCCAGGTGCTGAAAATCAAGCCTGGTATAGACCTGCGTGGTGGTGATGTTGGCATGGCCCAGCAGCTCCTGCACGGCACGCAGGTCACCGCTGGACTGCAGCACATGACTGGCAAACGAATGCCGCAGCATGTGCGGATGCACCGGCGTTGCCAAGCCAGCCTGCAATGAGCGCTGCCTGAGCCGCACGC
>JBCKNM010000117.1:0-2848 GCA_038902775.1 Polaromonas sp. | reverse complement strand
CCCCGCGCAGCGCCATTGCACATGAGGCGCTGCACTGCCCCCCGCACAAGGGACGGTGCGCATGTCTTGACCCGTTTGCGTTTGTGCCTCACGGCGGCACCCGGCTGGATTCGTGCCATGCACGGCACACATGTAGAGCTAACCGGTGCTGCGCGGCTTTATCGCGCAGCGTCCGGTGGCTTATGGGTATGTGGAATATCAGTCGGACCTGACGACACGACCGACAATGAACACTGAAACCAAGCCAACTACCGTCGTGCCACCGATAACACCAGCCACGGCACGCGGGCTACTGAGCACCGTAGCTGCCTGAATGGCGCCATGCTCGGTAAACGCCAATGGCAACTTGCGCCGTCCGCCATGGCCGGTTCCTGCGTTGGGCAAACTTGATGTCGCAAATTGCGACTTCAAGTTTGTGAACTCATCAGCCGTCAGTTCAAAAATGAAATCCTTCGGGAACCGCTCGCGATTGCGTTTGACTTGCTCATTGAGACGGCGCGTATCCACGCCGTAAAGGGCGGCCAAATCACTATCGAGCAAAACCTTTTGTTCACGCAGCACAAAGATGCGGTGTGTGATGGCTTCCAGCGCAAGCGTGGGTCTGATGCTCATGCTTGACATGATAATCTGTTGCATCGTCCCAGCCTCAAGCAACTGTTTCCGAACGCCGTCCGGGCCGACAAGGTGTTGCGGGATGAGGCCATCCGCAAGGCATGCCTGGAATGGGGTTACACCATGGCCGCCACGGCCCGCGCGGCGGGAATACACTATTCGACGGTCAGCAAGATCATCAAGGGCGAGCGGTAAAAAGTGTGATGTCAAGACTTGACCCCTTTCATGTGCTTTTACTTTTGAGTAGTTTGAACTAGCGGTAAGTCCCCCCCCCGCGCGCTCATGTTCCAACCGGGCCGCCATCGGCGCGGCGGATCACTACCGTGGCCGAACGCGGGCGGCCACCATGGGGCCAGGTCGAATACCGGGTTGGGGCAGCCGGGTCGCTGCGCTCGGACGGGGTCTCGCCCGGGTGCTGGATGTTAATGAACAGGGTGCTGCCGTCGGGTGTCAGGGTGGCACCGGTGATTTCGCAGTTGATCGGGCCGGTGAGGAAGCGCCGGATTTCGCCGGTGGCCGGGTCACAGGCCAGCATCTGGTTGTTGCCGATGTTTTTGAACGCCCCCTTGTTCATTTCCGTGGTCGAGGCATCGGTCTGAATCCACAGTACGCCGCGGGTGTCGAATATCAGGCCGTCCGGGCAGGCAAACAGGTCGCCTTTGATGTTGCCCCGGTCATTGGGTTTTTCGTTGACAGGGTCGCCGGCCAGCACCAAGTGACTCCAGCGCAGCGCGAGCGCGTCGAAGTCGCCCGTCTCCTTCCAGCGGATGATCTGGCCCATCCTGTTTTCGGCCCGCGGGTTGGCTGCATCCGGACCCGGACTGCCCGGCGTGCCACGCGCGCTGTTGTTGGTCAGGGTGCAATACACCTCGCGGTTTTTCTGGTCGATCGCCAGCCATTCGGGCCGGTCCATCTTGGTGGCGCCCAGCGCGTCGCTGGCCTGGCGGGACTTGATCAGCACCTCGCCCTGGTCGGTAAAACCGTTAGCGACCGTCAGGGGACCCTGGCCGTGCACCAGCGGCAGCCAGCGGCCTGTGCCGTCGGCGTCGAAGCGCGCCACATAGAGCGTGCCGTGGTCCAGCAGTTCGCGGTTGGCCTGTGCTTTGGTCAAGCCACCGCCGCCGGGCGCGATGCGGTCGCGGCTGACGAACTTGTAGATGTACTCGAAGCGCGCGTCTTCGCCCGAATAGACCACGGCGCGGTCGTCTTGCGTGACCGCTACCCAGGCGCCTTCATGCGCGGCGCGGCCCAGCGCGGTGCGCTTGACCGGCGTGGAGGTCGGGTCTAGCGGGTCGATTTCGACGATCCAGCCAAAGCGGTTGGGTTCGTTGGGGTTTTTCGTCGCGTCGAAACGCGGGTCATGTTCGGGCCAGCGGAAGAAGGCAGTTTTCGTCAGGCCCCAGCGCTTCTGGTGGGCATCCAACTTGTCGCCGGCAGCGAAGTAGTTGCTGAAATTCTCCTCGCCCGACAGGTAGGTGCCCCAAGGCGTCATGCCGCTGGCGCAGTTGTTGAGCGTGCCCAGCACGGTGCGCCCGGCCGGGTCGGCAGCCGTTCTCATCAGCACATGGCCGGCGGCCGGGCCGCCGAGGGCGAATGGCGTGTTGGCGGTGAAGCGGCGGGCATAGGGGCTGGGCCGCAGCATCTGCCATTGGCCATTTCGCTGTTCAATTTCGATCACTGAAACGCCGTGCGCGGCCTGCGCCTTTTTGACCTTCTCCTGCGTCCAGGTTTTCATGCCGTCGTTGTGCAGCAGGCCGTCGTCGGTGTATTCGTGGTTCATCACCAGCAGGCCGCGCCGGCTGCCGTCGAGCGGGAAGTAGTTGAGGCCGTCGTGGTGCATGCCCATTTGCAGCGCCTGCTCGGCCGCGCTGTTGGAGGCGTCCTCGCGAAACGCCGGCATGGCGTCGGCGATGCCCACCGGCTCGCCCCAAGGGGCAATCACCTGGGCCACGTAACCTTGCGGAACCACCAGCGCGTCGGCGCTGGATGCCGGAATGGACTTGAAGCCCAGTTTGGGGCCGCCCGAGCCGATGCCGGCCGGGCTGGCGCACGCCGCCAGCTGCGCGAACACGCTGGCCGTGGCCAAGCCGAGGCCGCCGCGCAGAATCTGGCGGCGCGCCGGGTCGGACACGCCATGAATGCTGGGGTTGGCGGAGGCATTGCTGTCTTCCATCTGGTCGAAGTCCTTGGCCATGCCGTCTCCTGTGTGGCGGTTGTGCTGGCGTCATTGTATAAA
>JBCKNM010000116.1:0-2901 GCA_038902775.1 Polaromonas sp. | reverse complement strand
CTTTTTTTCACCCTTGCCCGTCACATGGGCTTCGCCGGCTTCTCTATCAATCCAGCATCTGGCCTGCGCGCTGGCACGCACATCCAAGCCTTGCAGTTCGCCGATACGCAGGCCGCAACCATAAAGCAGTTCAGTGATGCAGTGGTCACGCGCTTCGATGACGGCGTTGTGCTTGTCCTCATGCCGCTCGTACTGAGCCAGTTGCACCGCCTCATCCACACTGAGTGCTTTGGGCAATGGCTTGGGCGCTTTCGGCGAGCGCACCCCCAGCACCGGGTTACTGGTCACCAGCCCTTCCCGGCCCAGCCAGGTGTAAAACCCGCGCCAGCCCGAAAGAATCAGGGCGATACCGCGCGCGCTGCGACCACCACTGTGCATTTGCGCCACCCAGCGGCGCATGTGGGTGTTGTTGACATCACGCAGAGCAACATTGGCCTCATGCGTGTTGGCTGCCAGCTTGTACAAGTCGAGTGAATAGAGCTCAACCGTGCGCTGTGCCAGGCGCTTTTCGACACGCACATGTTCCAGATAGCGCTCTACAAGTGGGTCAGCTAGGAGCCTGTCGTCGGTATTTTTCCTGACCGCGCCGTGTGCCATGTGGCCAACTACTCTGTGGCTGCCTGCGGCAACAGACGCATCAATGCAGCAGCAGCAAGGTCACCAATCTGCGCCAGAAACTCAGTGCCCATGTCGCTCTGAAAACGCTCCGCATCAGGCGATGCCATGACCAGCATTCCGAAGGCATCAGCACCTAGGACTGTGCGCAGCGGCAGCAGCGCTAGCGACAGGGCCAGCGCCGGTTCAGGTAGCCAGCTGGAGGCCTCAAAACCAGAGTTAACGCCGCAATAGGGAGCGGTGAGCGACGAGGCAAAAGCCTGCGCGTCGCTGCTGACACCGGTGCAAAAACCTTCGTCTGAAAAAATGCCATTGACCCGCCAAACCTTGATGGCTGCCTGCGGAATCGAAAACTGGGTTTTTAGCTCGCGCACGATGGTATCAGGCAGATCCCTGGCGTGGGCTGTCAGCAGCAGGTTGCGCGTGCAGCGTTGCAGCTTGTCGGCAATGCCCACGTTCTCCTGGCCGTGGCGAATCATATCCACCACACGCGCTTCCAGCGTTTTGATTTTGTCGCGCAGCAAACCGGCTTGGCGCTCTTGCAGGCTGACGGCCCGGCTGCCATGGCCGCTGGACAGTTGCACGCTAGCCAGCAGCTCGGCGTGGCGCTCAAAAAAATCGGGCGTGTTGGCCAGAAAGTTGGCGATGTCGTCTTCGGTGATGGAGTGGTCGGTTGGGTTCATTTTTGAGGGCACTTCTATAAATTCATTTTTCGGGCGAATTGCTGCGTTGCGCGGTGCTCGAAATCCTCACGTACCTGAAGTACGTTCCGGTTCCTGCGCTCCGGGCGCCTTGCACTTCATCCCGAAAATCTGAATTTCTAGAAGTGCCCTGGAGATTGTCGCGCGTTATTCAGGAATATCAATCTCGGATTCAAAAACAGTCACGGCTGGGCCAGTCATCATTACCGGTGCATTCAGCGCACCCGACCATTCAATGGTCAATGATCCGCCGCGGGTTTGCACATCGACCCGCGTATCCAGCAGACCAAGCCTTATGCCAGCGACCACCGCCGCACAGGCCCCGGTACCGCAGGCCAGCGTTTCGCCAGCGCCGCGCTCATAGACCCGAAGGCGAATCTGGCTGCGCGAGACGACCTGCATAAACCCGGCGTTCACACGCCGCGCAAAGCGAGAGTGGTTTTCAATCAGCGGGCCTACTTCAAGCACAGGCGCGGCATCCACATCGCCCACAAGCTGCACCGCATGGGGATTACCCATCGACAACACCGCTATTAAAACAGTAGCTGGTTGCGCCCGTATATAAAGGGCTAGAGGCCATTTTTCCCACCCGTTTTGGATATTTTCAAGCAACCCAGAAGCATCAAACGGCACTTTAGCCAAATCAAATATCGGCGCGCCCATATCCACGCTGATGCGGCCATCAAGCTGCAGGCGTGGCTCGATCACACCACTCAGGGTTTTGACTTTGACTGCGTCTTTGGTCGTCAGCCCCTGATCCCGCACAAAGCGCAAAAAACAGCGCGAGCCATTGCCGCACTGCTCGACTTCACCGCCATCGGCGTTGTGAATCACATACTCAAAGTCAATGCTAGGGTCTAGCGATGGCCGCACCGACAGAATCTGGTCAGCACCCACGCCAAAATGCCGGTCTGCCAGAAAGCGGTATTGCGCTGTGCTCAAGCCCAGCAAGCCACGGGTCTCGTCGAGCATCACAAAGTCATTGCCCACGCCCTGCATTTTTGTGAATCGGATTCGCATAGGATGATTATCCGCTGTACGCTAACACCTTGAGCAGTTTTCAAAACCCAAAAAAAAAGGTCAAACCATGCGTATCCCCGACTGGACTCCCGCCCTCAAACCGCAACCTACAGACCTCGTTAAAGCCATTGAAGCCCGGCGCGGTGGCAGCCTCATCAACCTCGACAAAGCCCTGCTCTGGAGCGAGCCCTTAGCACGCGGCTGGAATGTGTACCTCAAGGCCGTACGCACCGAGCTGCCCACCAGCCGCAAGCTACGTGAACTCAGCATTTGCACCGTGGCGCTGCTGACGGGTGCGGATTACGAGTACAAGCACCACGCCCCGGACTTCCTGGCCGCCGGCGGGACCCAGGCCGAGCTTGATGCCCTGAATGGCCTGGTGAAAGCCGATGCACGTGCATCGGCCGCCCACCCGGCGCTGGGCGCCGTCGAGCAGCTCGTGATCCGCTACGCGGCGCAGATGACGCTGGACGTGAAGGTTAGCGACGAGGTGTTCGCATCGTTAAAGCAGCACTTCGACACCACGCAGATTGTGGAACTCACCAGCGCGATTGCGACCTACAAC
>JBCKNM010000115.1:0-2912 GCA_038902775.1 Polaromonas sp. | reverse complement strand
TCGCCAGTCGCCCTAGCAGCCAACCCGATACCAATATCTCCACCGACCCCGACTTTATTTTCTACCACCACAGACACCTTCCATAGCTCAGAAAGCCGCTGTGCATACACCCTGGCAGCCCAATCAGGCTCAGTGCCCGGACCGAATGGAACGATTATGGTTACTTGCTTATTTGGATAAGTTTGCTGCGCAAGAGCGGGGGAGATACCTCCGAGTGCGCCACTGATGGCAATAAAGAGTAAACCGATGACTCGCCTAAACATACCGTGCGTAAACATTATCTGATCTCCTTAATTAAAAAATACCGACCTGTTGAAGTTGCACAAAATTGACAGTGATCGCATCAGTCCGAACCCCAAACGACGAAACCCGCGCCCACGCCCGTGCCAGCAGGCGTACGGTACAAAGGGTAATAGTCAGCCCTGCGCACGGGGGATTCACCCATTGCTCCTGCAACAACAACCCAATTCAGGATCTCCGACGAGCCAGAGTTGAGGGCTCCGCGCGGAATACTACGAAGCACCTCTGCCTTCCCTGTCGTCATGGCGTCCAGAATTCGGCGGTCTAGTTCTTCGTCGACAACGAAATGGCTCAAGCCGCCGGATGCAACGACCGCCACGCATAGCTGGCTCGGGCTGGCCTGTACCACGCGGGCCAGTGCCAGGCCTAGGTCGTGGCAGCGCGAGGCGCTGGGCACGTTAGGGCCGTAATAGGTGTTCAGAAGGATAGGCACCACCGGAATACTGCGGCCGCGGAACAGCCGCTTGATGATGAAGCCGTAGGCGTGGCCGAAGCCGGCGCTCTTGGCGTCGCTCACGCGATCCGATGTGGCGATGTCAAACTCCTCGTCCATCAATCCCTTGATCAGCTCCAGCGCAAATCCCGAGGCACCGGGCAGCACATGAGACCGATCCATCAGGTAGCCCTTGGCCACCTGTCGCTCCCAGTCAGCGCTCCCCTCATGGCCGTACTTATCACTGGTAACGATCTCGTCACCATGAAAAATGGCGATTGCCGGCTGGTTCGCGGCGGTGAAGAGTTCGCGCTGATCATCACCGACAATGATGACCAAGTCGGGCGCAGCTGCCTCAAGCGCATCGCCCAGCCGGTCTAGCGACTCGTCACAGCGACGCGCCTTTTCGTTGAGAATCTCCGGCGTGACGACGTCCGCGTAGCGTGGACCGACTTCAGCCAGGAGCTCTTGATACGTAAGCAACCTGCCGTCTGACAGATTGAGTTCTTTGTTCGCATGATCAACCGCCGCGCGGAGTTGCCACTGTTCGCTCGAAAGCGCCAGCATCGGCGTGTGCGAAGATCCGATTCCAAGGACTATTTTGGCCATTGCATCAGTTCCTCTTTACTCATCTTTGCGGAATCGGCTGTACAAGCGCGTGCAGTTGCACTCGAACACGTTGCGACGGTCTTAAGGAAGGATAGGAAATTCAACCGCATGAGGCCAAGTATGGCACCGAAAAGCGCCCTCAAGAGTCGTGCTTTCCTTGATGTGGTGATCTGAATTCCCAAGGTTTTCCGCCCACCAGCGCGAAGCGCCATTCAGCGGGCAATGTGCCCGGCATGACCGCGCTGGTGGTGGGCAGTGCTACGGCCGGTGTTTACATGCGAGGGTGTGGACGCTATGCCGGATTGGGAGTTGGCAAACCAATCACCACCCGACTACCCCGAAGATCAGCGTACCGTTTGGTGAATGTTTGGTGGTTGGTGGTTGTTGAAGCTCCCGCCGGGGCAGGGCTGCGCTATTTGGCAGGTCGGCACCCCGCTTGTGCCCCATGAGGCAAAAATTCTTGGCGAGTCAGCCTGCCGCCTGAGGGTAAACACCTATTCTGAGAGGACGCGATACGGTGAAATACTTGGGCGCATGCGGTTGAATTTCCTATCCCTCACACAGCCAAAGAAACACACAATGAATCGGCGTAACATTTTCACTCTATCTGCAATTACGGCGTTGGGACTAGCCTTGTTGCCGGGTGCCGCAGTCGCCCAACAAAAAACACTCAAAGAGCAACTTACCGGAACTTGGATCGTTGTCTCTATCGACCAGACGGCGTCGGATGGCAAGAAGGAGCAGCTCTACGGGCCGAACCCAAAAGGCATCGCCGTCTATGATGCCAGTGGACAATACGTTCAAATCTTCGTGCATCCGAACGTTCCCAAGTTCAAAGTCAACAACCGTCTCCAAGGCACACCCGAGGAAAACACGGCGGCAGTGCGCGGAACCACTGCGAGCTTCGGCATCTGGACGGTCGACGAGGCGAGCAAGACGATCAGCGTGCGCAATGTGGGCGGCATGTTTCCCAACTCGGCGGGAACAGACTCCAAACGCATCGTCGCCAGCGTGACTGCGGACGAGCTAAAGCTTTCGAACCCGGTGACGGCCTCCGGCATGCGATCCGACCAGGTGTTTCGGCGAGCCAAGTAGCCACTGCGCAGACACGTTGACCAATGAACCGGCCCCGCACAGCTTTTGCTGGCGCGGGGCCTTCGCATCTTTGTCAGCGCCATCGCGCCAAGTTCCATTTCGGGTCAATCTCGACGGTTCCGCGATGTCAGTGATATGTTCGGTCTACCCTCAATAGCTACCGTGATGTTGCAGCACCGCGACGGTCGAAACGCGCCACAAATGGTCATCCGACGCCGTTATGCGGTGCGTTCTGGTTTCAGTGAGTCCGAAGCCGACAAGATCGCCAATCAAAAATTGGACGACTCCGCTTTCGACGAGTACGCCAAGGCGATCAAGCCGATCAGCAAGGTCATCGCGAATAAAAATGTTGCACGGCCTCGGTGTTAAAATTCGTCGGGGCCGTTTCACAATTTACCGCGGATTTGGCGGATTCGGGGTCAGGTCTTGTATTTCAACAATCCAAATTTCCTTGGCCAACTTGGCTGTTGCCTCA
>JBCKNM010000114.1:0-2959 GCA_038902775.1 Polaromonas sp. | reverse complement strand
AAGGCAGGCGGGCAGGCCGAGCAAAGATGTGATGGAAGATGTGAATCAAGGAGAATTGCTATGAAATCTAGAGGAAACCATGGTCTGTCCCCTATTTCTTCCAAGTACGCATGGGCGCGTGTGCGCACGCGAGGGCAACACCATAAATAGGGAACGCCATGAAATGCGCGGATTCAACAACGAAGTACTTTCTAAGCTGGTAGGATGCTTTAGGTTCACTCGCGTTACGTCAGAGCAGAACATATCGGAATGCTTTTAATGAAGAATTTCTTAGGGGAATATGGTGAAAACTAACCACTTAGTGATGTTCATTTATGCGTCAATGACTTTCCTGCTGCTGGCATTAGTCGGTTGTGGGGGCGGTGGAGGAGGCACCGCTGCTCCCGCTACAGCCACTCTTCAGTCCATTGCAGTGACCCCGGCCAATCCGTCCATTGTCAAAGACCGCACCCAGCAGTTCACAGCGACCGGCATCTACTCTGACGGCACATCGGTGGCGTTGACTACGGGCATTACTTGGACGTCATCCAATACCTTAGTTGCCACGGTAACCAACGGTCTGGCAACAGGGGTGGCGGTGGGTACGGCGACGATCACTGCAGCATCAGGAACCATATTTGGAAGCGCGACGCTGACGGTAATCCCCTTCATGGCATCGCTCACCGATCCGCTCGCCACCCAGCAATGGCACCTGAAAAACACCGGGCAAAAATCCTATGCCGACGTTGCCGGAATAGTCGGCATGGACATCAATGTCGAGCCTGTCTACAGCACTTGGGGCTTGTTCGGCGCTGGTGTAACTGTGGCGGTGGTGGATAGCGGACTTGAAATCGCGCATGAAGATCTCACAGCGAATGTGGTACCGGGCGGCTCGTGGAATTTCAACACCAGCACAACTGACCCCACCAATACGGCGACCACTGGAGACCACGGCACCAGCGTGAGCGGCCTCATTGCCATGGCCAGAAACACAGTGGGCGGCATAGGCGTGGCATCGGCCGCTTCGCTCAAGGGGTTTAACCTCTTATCTAGCAGCCAACTTTTGTCGTACTACGTGGCTTCACTCGGTGGCTCGACGGCGAGTCCCAACAGCAGCGATGTGGCTGTCTTCAACCTGAGCTATGGCACAAACGAAAAATTCGACTACACGATCAATACCACCGTCGAAGCCCAGTACGCCTCTGGCGCCAGCACCCTGCGCGCCGGAAAAGGGGCGCTCTACGTCAAGTCTGCGGGCAATGGTTTTACCGGGTTTGGTAGCCCTGCCGCCGTCTGCGGTGGCGCTATAGCAATCGGCGTTTCCTGCCAGAATGCGAATTTCGACCCCGATAATACGATTCCTTACAACATCGTTGTAGGCGCCACCGAGGCTACCGGGGTTAAATCCAGCTATTCGACCGCCGGCTCGGCTCTGTGGGTGAGCGCGCCGGGAGGAGAGTATGGCCGCAATGCCTCTGTCAACCCCGGCCTCATAGCCGCAGCCTACAAGCCAGCCATGGTTACCGCCGATCAATCCGGTTGCACGAATGGCTACTCCCGAACCAGCGCTAACACAAGCACCTTTAACAATGGCGGCGCACCCAACACGATCTGCAACTACACCAACACCATGAACGGCACCTCCTCGGCAGCCCCGGTCACTTCGGGTGTGATTGCGCTGATGCTCAATGCCAACCCGAACTTAACCTGGCGCGATGTGAAGCGTATTCTGGCCTCAACCGCGCGCCAGCTTAATGCCAGCATCGCAGCTGTGACGGTCGCGCTTTCGAACGGCAATTACACGGCGGAACAGGCTTGGGTCACGAATGCCGCCGGGTACAAGTTCCACAACTGGTATGGCTTCGGCATGGTGGATGCCAATGCCGCTGTAACCATGGCGAGAACCTATGCCGTAAACCTTGGTACTTTCACCAACACCGGCTGGATCAGCAGTGGCACCATCAGCCTTGCCATCCCGGACAACAGCGTTAACGGTACATCCGGTGCGGGCAGCACGCTCACGGTCCCGGCTATCTCCGTCGAAGCCGTGCAGATTAAGGTGTCTGTCACCCACCCCTACACCGGCGATCTGGGCATTGAACTGACCTCACCCTCTGGCACCAAGAGCATACTCAAAAATATTCGGGATGGATTTGATGCCAACGTTGATCTCGTCAATATGGTGCTGGTGAGCAACGCCTTCTACGATGAAGCCGGCGCTGGCGGTTGGACCATCAAGGTGGTCGATGGCAATGCTGAAGACATTCCACCGCTCACCCTCACCAATTGGCAAATCCGCATCTACGGCCGCTGATTGCTTACGCCCCCTAGCCGACCCGACCAGGAGATTTGAAAATGAACATTCGACTGATTGCCCTGCTGTTCGTCTTCTCTGTCATGCCCAGCATGGCAGCCAGCCCAAACCAAAAATCTGACGCCCGCGCCGTGGAACGCGCCGCCGTGATACAGAGCCTGCAGCGAGGATTATCCTTCACCAGCAACAATCAGACCTACCAATACCTGCCCGAGGTGCGCGCGGTACGCCTTAAGTCAGACAGCGAATCGCTGCAACAAGCCATGCAGAGAGTTGGCGCAACCGCCACTCAGCTCATTGAAACCAAGGGGCCTTATGCGCTGTACCGTGGTGCGCAGCGTGCCACGGCGCAGACCGACCAAAACCAGGGCAACGGAAGTTATCCGGCCGTGCTAAATATCCGCACCAAGACTATCGGCATTCTGCCCGGAACCATTGAAGTCAAGCCCAGGAGCATGGGTGCCGTTGCCGCAATCGCCGCAGGGCACGGCCTGAGTGTGGTGCGCGAATTTGCCCATCTTCAGGTCGTTTATTATCAAGCCAAGCCCGGCCAGGATATTCTCGCGGTAGCAAATGCGCTAGCTACTGATCCACGCGTATCCAGCGCCAAGATAGAGGTCATTGAACATCTGGCCGCCCCAAACTAATGTGACTCCGTGTTGAGTT
>JBCKNM010000113.1:0-2985 GCA_038902775.1 Polaromonas sp. | reverse complement strand
GCAAGACCGAGCAGATCGGCGAATTCGCCCGCGAAGTGGAGCGCGAGATCGACGACCAGGGCGGCGTGATCGATCTGCTGTCTATGGGCCGCAGCATCGACGATGCCGATGCACCGGTGGTCAAGCTGCTACAAACCATTTTTGACGATGCAACACGCGTCAAGGCATCGGACATCCACTTCGAACCGCAGGAAAAAAACCTGGTGGTGCGCTTTCGCATCGATGGTGTGCTGCACATGCAGGTGGAAGCCGACCCGCGCATTGCCGCCCCCCTGATCGTGCGCCTGAAGTTGATGGGCGGGCTGGATATCGCCGAGCGACGCTTGCCGCAGGATGGGCGTCTCTCCATCAAGTCGGGCAATTCGCGCTTTGACATCCGCATGTCCACCATGCCGACCCAGTTCGGTGAATCGGTGGTGCTGCGCTTGCTACGCCAGGATTCGGTGCGCATGAGCCTGGACCAGGTCATGCCGGCGCACGCGTGCAAGGTGTTCGAGCGTGCGATCCACGCCCCGCATGGCATCGTGCTGGTCACCGGCCCGACCGGCAGCGGCAAGACCACCACGCTGTATGCCGCGCTGGAGCAATTGAACAATCCCAGCGTCAAGATTCTGACCTGCGAAGACCCGGTGGAATACCGCGTTCCCGGCATCAACCAGGTTCAGGTCAACGAAAAAATAGAGCTCACCTTCGCCCGCATACTGCGCTCTTTCCTGCGTCAGGACCCGGACATCCTGCTGGTGGGCGAAATCCGTGACAACGAGACCGCCGAGATTGCGGTACGCGCCGCCATGACGGGCCACCTGGTGCTGTCCACCCTGCACACCAACGACGCGGCGTCGACCCCGATGCGCCTGCGCGATATGGGCGTGCCAGGCTACATGGTCGCTTCCACCCTGCTGGCGGTACTGTCGCAACGTCTGGTTCGCGTCATTTGCTCGCATTGTTCAGAACCGGCGGCCCCGGCGGCGGCAGAACTCGTCTGGTTCAGGCAGCACGCCAGCGAGCAGGAACTCTCGCTGGCCAATTTCCGCCACGGCAAGGGCTGCGTGCGCTGCAACGGCGTCGGTTATTCCGGCCGCCGCGGGGTGTTCGAGGTGATCGAGATGACGGCCGCGCTGGGTGCAGCGCTACAGCATGGGAGCCCGCTCGAGTTTGAGCGCATGGCGCGCCTGCAGATGGGTGGCCACACGCTGGAGCGCAACGCCATCGACCTGGTGCTGGCGGGCGACACCACCATAGCGGAGGCGATGTCGGTCGTCATGCAGGGCGAGCTCAGGTGAGTTGAAAGAAACCCATGGACATCTACCAGTACCAAGGTCGCAACAAGCGCGGTGAGTTGCTGCAGGGAACCATCGAATCCCCCAGCCCGCAAGCGGTGGCCCAGTGGCTGCGGGAGACCGAGATATTCCCGCTCTCGATCAGCGTCCAGACCCCGCCTTCCACGCAGCCGCAGTGGTTTACCAACCTGCTGGGCGAAAACGCGGTGTCGCTGGTCGATCTGCTGCTGTTCACCCGCCAGATGAGCACCATGGTGCGCGCCGGCCTGCCGATGATGCAGGCCCTCGAGGGCATCCAGAAATCGACCTCCTGCAAGGGCCTGGCCAAGGTGCTGCAAGCCGTGCGCGACGATCTGGACAGGGGGATGGAACTGAGCACCGGGTTCTCGCACCATCCCAAAGTGTTCGACGAGTACTACGTCAACATGGTCCGGGTGGGCGAAGAATCGGGGCGCCTGGAGGAAGCGTTCCGGAATCTGCACCAGCAGATCGACTTCGACCGGCAGATGCAGCAGAAGGTCAAGGGCGCATTGCGCTACCCGACTTTTGTGATGATCGCGGTCGCGATTGCGCTCGCCATCCTGACCGTTTTTGTGATCCCGGTGTTCGCCCAAACCTTCAAATCGCTGGGCGCCACGCTTCCCCTGCTGACGCAAGTTTTGATAGCGACCTCGAATTTTGTCGTGCATTTCTGGTGGCTAATCCTGCTGATGATGGGCCTGCTCTATGTGCTGATCAACATGTATTTGAAATCGCCCGAGGGACGCTATCGTTGGGATAAAGCCAAGCTCAGGCTGCCGATTTTCGGCAAGATCATCGTCAAGAGCACGATTGCGCGCTTCTGCCGCAGCTTTGCCATCGCGTGCAAGAGCGGCGTGCCTATCGTGCAGGCGTTCCAGTTGGTCTCGCGGGTGGTGGACAACGTTTTTTACGAGGAGCGCATCCTGCAAATGCGCCAGGGCGTGGAGCGCGGCGAAAGCCTGAGCCGGGTGATGCACACATCGGGCATTTTTTCTCCGCTCGAACTGCAGATGATTGCGGTCGGCGAAGAAACCGGGGAGGTCGATTCCATGGTGGAACAGATTGCCCTGATCTACCAGGAAGATGTTGAATACGAAGTCGGCAAGCTGCAGCAGGCCATCGAGCCCATCCTGCTGGCCGTCATGGGCGTGCTGGTGGGGATTCTTCTGCTTGGCATCTTCATGCCCTTATGGAATCTGGGCCAGGCCACCATGCACGGCGGCGGGCGTTAATTCCGCATGCCTTCAAATTACTCTTCCCCCCTGCTGGCCGGACTGCTGCGGTTGCTCGAAATTGCTGCGCTGCTGATCGTCATTTCCTTTCTGTTGCCGCTGGGTGTCAATCTGGCAGATTACAACGACAACCCGTTTGTGGGCTACCTGCTGAAGATCGACAGCCAAAGCATCGGTTTTGTGCGAACGCTGGCTCCATTCAAGCTAGGTGATTACGACAGCGCGCGCGGCATTTGCGTGCTGCTGGCAATGATTCTCTTCAAAGTGTTCAGCAAGCTGCGATCATATTTCACTCCTATAGCGATTACGCACTATGTGTCGTCAAGCTCGGAAACGCACTCCGCCGTTAGCAACATCAGGAGCCGCACCCAGTTGCTCGAAGTTATTAGCGACGCCCAAAGCAGAATCAACGCAATCGACAAGAAACCCGGCAGCGCGAGTGACAACGAATA
>JBCKNM010000112.1:0-3008 GCA_038902775.1 Polaromonas sp. | reverse complement strand
GCCAAGGGAGACGTTAAACGAGGGCAAGGTCACACTGGATTATTCAAACCTGCTCGAAATGGAATTAGGAGCCCCGACATGAGCCTGATGGATGAGACACGGTCTGCCGCCAAAGAACAATACGACGTTGGGGGTGTCTTGCTCGACCGCCCGTTCAAGATTAGGCGTCTGGGCCATTTCGGCTACAGCGCCAAGAATCTCGGTGATTGCCTCGAATTTTACAATCAGGACATAGGCTTCAAGATAACAGACCCAATGGATTTCGCTGCCAACCCGGCCCTTCGGCCCCTATTGGCGGGAATTGAGGATACGCATCAATATTTTATGCGCCATGGCACCGACCATCATTCTTTTGTGCTGGCCGACCGGCGCGTAGTGGATCGGCTGGGCGCGATGCGGCCACATAGGCTAAAGCATTCTATCAATCAGATGACATGGCAGGTCGGCAGCTTGCGGGAGGTCGTGAATGCTATTGGCTTTTTCGAAAAGCAGGGCGTGCCAATCAGCCGCACCGGGCGCGATATGCCGGGATCGAATTGGCACGTCTATCCTTTCGACCCGGAATTTCATCGTAACGAACTCTATTACGGCATTGAGCAGGTAGGCTGGAACGGAAAAGGCAAACCGGCTGAACTCTATACGCGGGGATTTCATGAGACACCTGATCTCCCGCAGATTTCCGAGGAAGAAGAGGTCTTCCGTGCGGAAGCCGCGGGCGTCGATCTCAACACCGGCTATTTGCAGCGCGAAAGCTTGCCATCCGTCTATGACGTCGATGGTGTATTACTGCCGCGCCCGTTCAAGGTCGTACGTATTGGTCCAGTAGGCATTTACGTGGACGACATCGACGCGGTGAGCAGATACTATCGCGACATCATGGGGTTCGTACTCATGCGCGAAACCGAATTCGAAGGCCAGCGCTGCCAGTTCCTGCGATGCAACACTGAGCACCACTCCATAGCACTTTATTCAAAGTCCCTGCGCGCGCAGCTTCGCACCGCTGAAGATAGCACATGCATGAGCTTCGGTGTGCAGGTTGCCAATTATCGGCAGTTAGTCGACGCCGTCACATTCCTAAAACAGCGTGGACGACAGGTAATAGACATGCCGGGCGAACTGTTCCCGGGTATTGACTACGCGGTGGCTGTCGTCGATCCCGACGGCGTGCCTCTCATCCTATACGCCTATATGGAGCAAGTAACCGATGACAGTGTCTGTAGCCGACCGCCTATGACAGCAAACATGAAGCCGGAAACGTGGCCGAGGAATTTTCCGGCCCGGTCTGACACATTCATGGGCGAAGCCTATCTTGGGCCCTGGGGTTGATTCGCAAACCCCAAAGGAGGCGTGGTTCAAAAAGTGCCAATTTTGGGTAACACGGCCTGCGCCAGGACACGACTTAATACATCGGTCGAACCGCCGGGCGGAAAGCCGACTAGCAGTCCGATCGTTCTGGCGGGGAAATCGCTTTGCGCCAGTGCAGGTATTGGCGACAGGCTGATTGCGAAACTCGCCGCCGCTGCGGCGATCAGGTGTAATTTCATCATCCCCTCCCTTTTATTTGACGCCTGCAGGGTTCAGCAAAACGCACACTGATTGCTTCACCCCAGCGTTGGATCAAGCACGATCTTGCCCATGCCGGGATCGCCTTCCATCATGCGATGCGCATCGGCTGCCTTCGACAATGGCATGACATGAGCGATGCGGACTTTGATCTTTCCTTCCGCTGCCGCTGCGAAACATTTCGGCAGGTCTTCATCGCGCGAGCCGGGCATGCCTTTAATCTGAATACGCCGGTCATAAAGGTGGAAAAAATCAATCGGGACGATGGGTCCGCCATGCGCGCCTGCTGTCACTAGACGGCCCTCAAAGCCCAGCGCATGAAAAGCGTCCGGCAGCACTTTGGGATTGGCGATATTGTCATAAATGACATTGACGCCCTTGCCGCCGGTGATTTTCATAATCTCTTCTTTCAGATCCTGTGACGCATAATCGACAGCGTGATCCGCGCCCAGTTCCAGCCCGACATCGGCGCGCGTCCGCGATCCGGCTGTGGCGATGACTTTAGCGCCAATAATATTCTTGGCGATCTGAATGCCGACCGAACCCAGATTGCCGCTGGCTCCCATGATGAGCACCCATTCGTCCTTTTTCAATTCGGCGACATTGAACAGCAGATTCCATGCTGTCGGCGCATGGCGCATCACGACGGCGGCCTCGCGAAAATCCAGGGTTTGCGGCAACGCCACAACTTCATGCGAGGGAATGCAGACAAGTTCGGCAAAACCGCCGGGCCGTCTGATGCCCATCATGCCGCGCGGGCCTTTATAGGGCGCACCATCAGCGCCTTTGCCATCCTCGGTGATGATGTCCAGCGGCATGCCTCCGGCGGCCGCGACGTGATCCCCGATTTTCCAGCGCGTGACGCCGGGCCCGATCGCATCGACGATCCCGGCGCAATCAACGCCGGGGATGCAGGGAAGGACGGCATTGCGTTGCATCTGCGCACCGCGCCGCAAGGCGACATCCAGCACCCGGTTGACCGTCGCAGCGTGAACGCGAATGCGGATCTCGCCCTGCCGCGGCTGCGGATCGGCGATCTCCTCATAGTTCAGAACGTCCGGCGGACCGTATTGGCGAAAAATAGCGGCCTTCATGATTTCTCCCTGCGCATTATTATGGCGCAGGTGATGTAACGAAAACGCGCCGGGCGCAAGTTCGGTGGCTGCTGGTCAGGCGGCAGCCGCGAAAGGTTTCAACCCAGCACAAGAGCCGCGAGGACAATATAGGCTTCGATGCCGCCCCGCGCGATGCCAAAGGCCGCGATCGCCACGGGGATCAGGGCCGCAATGGCGAGGCTGGCAGCGGCAATGACGCCCATGACGCCGGGCATGCGTGAATTGCCAAGGGAATGATTTTCGAAGGTCTGTGCGCTCGAATTGCTCATGATTGCCTCCCCGATCCGTCGTTTACGCCCCGTTAACCATGCCTGAAACTCGCATGGCGAT
>JBCKNM010000111.1:0-3291 GCA_038902775.1 Polaromonas sp. | reverse complement strand
CTGGGCACCGTGGAGGGGAAGATGATGGAGCGCAGGATCTCCATCCGGGTGAGGCCGAAGGTGCGGCCCGTGTTGATCTGCACCGGGTCGATGGCGACGACGCCGCTGTAGGTGCTCACCAGGATGGGGAACAGGCAGCTGAAAAAGACCACGAACACCTTCATCTCGTCGCCGATGCCCAGGAACAGGATGGCGATGGGAATGTAGGCCGAGCTGGGGATGGGCCGCAGCAGCTCGGAGAGCGGCTCCAGCAGGTTGTACATGAAGCGCGAGGCGCCCATGAGCAGCCCCAGCGGCACGGCGACGAGCACGGCCAGCCCGTAGCCGATGCCGATACGGTACAGGCTGGGCCAGAGTTCGCGCAGCAGTTCGCCATTGGCCACCACATGCCACCAGGAGCCGAAGATCTGGCTGACGCGCGGCACGCTGGGCGTGTTGATGAGCTTGGTCGCGGTGGCGAGCTCCCACAGCAGCAGCAGCGCCACGATGAAGGCGAAACCGATCCAGCGCCCCTTCTTCATGCCGCGCCTCCGGCGACGGCGGCCTCGGCGGCCTTGGCGCGCTGCTGCGTGATGGAGCGGTACAGCTGGCTGCGGCGTGCGATGAACCGCGCATCCTCGTGCGAGTTCACGGGGTCGCGCGGATACGGCACGTCGATGGGCAGGTCCAGGTCGACACGCGCGGGCCGCCCGGCCAGCGCCACGACGCGGCTGGAGAGGTACACCGCCTCGTTCACGTCGTGGGTGACGAAGACGAAGGTCAGCTTGAGCTCCTGCCACAGCTCGAGGACGAGCTGCTGTAGGTTGGCCCGGGTCAGCGCGTCGACGGCGCTGAAGGGTTCGTCCATCAGCAGCACCTGGGGAGCGCAGGCCAGCGCCCGCGCCAGCGCCACGCGCTGCTGCATGCCGCCGGAAAGCTGGCTCGGGTAGTAGTCCTCGTAGCCCGCCAGCTGAACACGCTCGATGAAGCGCCGCACCCGCTCGGTCCTGGCCGCGGCGTCGAGGTCGCGCCGTTTGCGCAGGCCGAAACCCACGTTCTCGCGAACCGTCAGCCAGGGAAAAATAGACTTCTCGTATTGCTGGAATACATAGAGCATCTCGGGCCGCGGCTCGGTCATGAGCTTGCCCTGGAACCACACCTTGCCCTCGGACGCGGGCATCAGGCCGGCGATGATCATGAGCAGCGTCGACTTGCCGCAACCCGACGGCCCGACGACGGTCAGGAACTCGCCCTGGCGGATGGAAAAGCGCAAGTCCTCGAAAACGGTGAGTTGCTTTCCGGCGGACAGATAGCGCTTGCTCAGCCCTTCGACCGCGATGAACGTCCCGCCATGTTCCGCGGGCCGAGGCGCCGCCCCCACTGCCTGATCCGTCAAAGTCGCCGTCTTTACTTCAGCCCGAGCCGGCGCTTCTGGCTCGCGAAAAAATAATCCTCGGGCTTGGGTGTGGACTTCAGCTCGTCCATGCTCTTGAGCATCTCCACCAGTTCGCCCCACTTGCGCAGGTTCACCTTGGACGACCACGCGAAGTGCGGCATGGCTTCGATGAGCTCGCTGGGCAGGCGGGTGTATTCCGCGACCACGCCGCGCGCACGCTTGGGATCGGCATTCATGTAGACGATGGATTCCTCCATCGCCAGGGTGAAGCGCTCCAGGGTGTCGGCATTCTTTTCCGCCCAGGCGCGCTTGGACCAGAACGCGCCGATCGGCATCTCGGGAATGGCGTCCACGTACATCCAGCTGATCACGCGGCCACCGCGCTGCACGAACGTGGTGGTGAACGGATCGATCGCCACGACGGCGTCGGCCTGCCCGCGCATCACCACGTCCCACATGCTGGGGAAGGGCACTTCCACGTACTTGATCTTGTCCCTGGGCACGCCGGCCTTCTTGATCAGGTATTGGGCGCTCACGGCTTCCTGCGCGCGCAGCGCGTTCACCGCCACGGTGCCGCCCGCGAGATCGGAAAGCTTGCTGATCTTCGAATCCTTGGCCACGACGATGCCGCCCGTGTCCGGGGGCGTGGCGTGGGCGATCTCGTTCTGCATGACCATCACCAGGTCGAAGTTGCGCTCATTGGCGACGAGCGCGTAGCCCGGGATGGCCAGGGTGACATCGATGCTGCCGCTTTGCATCGCGGTGATGCCCTCGGCGCCCGAGCGGATGAACACCAGTTCCACATCGAGGCCGTGCTTCTTGAAGAAGCCCTGCTCCTTGGCGAGGTGGACATTGGACAAGGCGCCGATCTTCATGACGCCGAAGCGCACCTTGCGCTCCTGTGCCTGTGCGGGTGCCCCGAGCAGCGCGATGGCCGCGAACAGCATCACGCAGATGCTCAGTATCGATTTTTTCATGCTGATTTCTCCTGTTTGTAGCGGCGGAACATGGGCGCCGCGCCCTTTTCTATGGGTCTATGGGTGAGCCGTCTGCTTGATGAAGTCGTCGGCGATTTTACCCGCGGTGGCGAACCAGACCTCGTCGCGCCCCCGAAGATAGCGGAAAGCGTCGGCCAGGGCGCGCACGCGATGGGGCGTGCCGATCAGGAAGGGATGCAGCGCGATGGCCATCACCCGCGCGTGCTTCTCGCCGTCTTCGTAGAGCTGGTCGAACTGGGCGCAGATGATGCGGCAGAAATCCTCGGGTGTCTGGTGCCGCGCGAGGAATACCGGCAGGTCGTTCAGCTCGAGCGAATAGGGCATGGTCATGAGCGGGCCGCCGCGCGTCGCAAGCCAGGTCGGCTGGTCGTCGTGCACCCAATCGCAGGTGTACTGGTAGCCCGTTTCCTTGAGCAGGTCGGGCGTGGCCCAGGTTTCGTTCAGCGCGGGGCTGAGCCAGCCGCGCGGTGCCACCCCGAAAAATGCCTTCATGCGGTCGCGCACGCGCTCGAGCAGCCGGCGCTCGTCGTCCTCAGCCATGCCCGGCAGCATTTCGGCATTGGTCCAGCCGTGGCCCATGAACTCCCAATCGAGCTCGCGTGCCGCCTCGAGGATGGCCGGATAGTGGTCGCAGACCGCGGCGTTCAGCGCCACCGTGCCCGGCACGCCGAAGCGCGCCATGCAATCCATCAGCCGCCCCACGCCTACGCGCGGGCCGTACTCGCGCCAGCTGTGGTTCGGGATGTCCGGCTTGAGCGGCACCGGGTTGTGCCGGATGCTCGTGCCCGGCAACTCGATGGGAAAGTACTCGATGTTGGGGATGACCCAGACGGCGACGCGTGCGCCATTGGACCAGCGAAAGGGCTTGCGCGTGGCGATGGGATCGAACGCCAATCGCGCGAGGGGAGGTGATGCTTC
>JBCKNM010000110.1:0-3331 GCA_038902775.1 Polaromonas sp. | reverse complement strand
ACAAACCAGGAGCAAAGTCATGACAATTCCAGTAACCGTAGCAAAGTTCGAAGTAAAGTCGCACCAGTCCCCCGACGAAGTCCGCACCCCGAACAAGACCCGCGTCGAGATTGTTCGTTTAGAGGGATTCACTCTGGGCCGTTTCAACTTCGAACCGGGCTGGCGCTGGTCCGAATGCATAAAGCCGGTTGTCAAAACCGAATCCTGCCAGGCCTCGCACGTCGGATATGCAGTTTCCGGATGCCTGACGGTCCGAATGAAGGACGGTACGCAGAAGAACATCGTGGCCGGCGACTCGTACACGATTCCGCCTGGGCACGACGCGTGGGTCGATGGGAACGAGCGGTTTGTGGCCATAGAAGTGATGAGTGCGGAGCAGTACGCGAAGCCATAACCGCCATCCCATATTCACCTGAAGTTTCGGGTGTATCGAAATGAGAAAAGCAGTCTCACCAAAAGGAGATCAGTACTTCGCTCGGGTGACGAAGAAGTCATCTCGCTGATGCATCGTGTACAGCCGCGCGAAGTCCAGATAGCCCCGATCCAGATGAAAGAAGGCCCCGGCTTCGAGGGGCAGAATATCGAGCACATTGACATCGCCCAGCTTGCCGTCGCTGATGTGAACGAAGCTGGGAATGGCGCCACGCAAATCGAGCAGCGTGTGCAACTTGATCGCCGCCTTGGTCGAGCGAAACGGCATCCAATCGAACAGACTCAAACACAAGTCAATGGTGCTCGAATCCAGCGCATAGAAGCGCCCTGCGATGTTCACATCGCAGCCTCAGCGGCTCATCGGCATAGAGCTTGTTGGCACGTCGAATCAGCACAGCAGCGAAGTCGGCCCAAAGAGGAAGAATTGGGGTCAGACTCCAATTAGCTCGGGTTGCTACAAATAACATAGCCACTTTTAAACCTCAAAATCGGCCCTTCTAACCAGCCAGCAGCCGTTTCGCACGAAAATAAGGGGTCAGGCTCGAATTAAAAAGCTCGGGTTGTCGGGATGCTTATCGAAGCAGTTTGCCCTGCACCCACTCGGCGATCGCGAGTAGGCGGCAGTCATCACCGAAACGCCCGACAAGCTGGATTCCGGTTGGCAGGCCATTCGTGCCCCGGGCAACGGGCAGGTGGACGCATGGCAAGCCGAGCAGTGTCCAGCCCCGGCAGAAAACCGGATCACCCGTGGCATCGATGCCGATTGGCGCTTCGCCAGTGGCGCTGGGTGACATCAGCACGTCAAAACTGTCAAACAGCGCATCCACGCTTCGTTGGGCAAAAGCTGTCCTGGCGAGGTTCGCGCTGTGCTCCGCGCCAGTGATTGCAATACCTTCGTCGAGCAATACCCGCAATTGTTCACTGAGGCTGTTGCGATGCCAGATGCGTTCATGGCTGAGCGCGCGGGACATCTCAAAATACATGACGGCCTTTTGCAATGCCACCAGATCGGGAAGATCGTCCAGCAAATCAATGTCGGCAATGGCAGCGACAGCTGTCGACAGGGCCGAAACAGCCTGCTCCAATGCGCGTTGTGCGTCCGGGTCGGCCCGTGACCGCGGCAAACTCCGATGCGCGGAGCTTCGACTTGAGGCGTACGGCTCAAGCGGCTATCGCTGGTGAGTACGGCGCCGAGCATGCTGACATCGCGTACACAGCGGCCAAAACCGCCTACGGTGTCGAGCGACTCCGACAAGCTTTTCACGCCCGCCCTCGATACGCGGCCTATGGTCGGCTTGTAGCCCACTACACCGCAATAGGCAGCCGGACGTATGACGGAGCCTGCTGTCTGCGTGCCCAATGCCAGCGGCAGCATATGGTCGGCCACGGCTGCCGCGGAGCCACTCGATGAACCGCCAGGCGTGTGAGCAAGATTGAGCGGATTTCGGGTCGGTCCGGGTTGAAAGTAGGCAAACTCGGTGGTCACGGTCTTGCCCAACACCAGGGCACCCGCCTCGCGGCAGAGGGCAACAGATGCCGCATCAGCTTTCGGCCTATGGCCGGCATAAATCGGTGAGCCGTAGGAGGTTGGCATATCAGCGGTATCGAACAGATCCTTTACCCCAAGCGGAAGTCCGTGCAGAGGGCCACGAATCGGCCCCGCGTCGAGCGAGCGCGCCTGGGCCAGCGCTGCATCAGGGTCCAGGTGCGCGAAAGCACAAACGGCTGCATCCCGTTCCAACGCGCGGTCCAGACAGGCGCGCATCAGGTCGGTGGCGCTCAGTTCGCGGCTGGCCAGTAACTCTGCAGCACGCCAAGCAGGCAGTTCGTTCAGTTTGAATTTATTCATGCTTTTGCGTTCTGCCAGTCATCAATCAGATCAGTAAACAGCGCTGTGGCTTCGCCAAAATCTTATGCCACTGCCTGCTATCTCGCATTCTCGTTAACCATCACCAACTTGCCCCTGACCCCGCGCGAGCCCATGTGCGCATAAGCCGCCTTCAGCTCTGTCATCGGCATGGTGCGGTCGATAACGGGCTTGATCTTGCCTTGCGCGTACCAGTTGCTTAGCTCTGCCATCATGGTTGCGTTGGCTTTAGGTTCCTTCTGGGCAAAACCGCCCGAGAACACGCCGACGATGGATGCGCCTTTGAGCAGGGGCAGGTTGAGTGGTATCGACGGTGTGGGGCCTGATGCAAAGCCAACCACCAGGTGCCTGCCGCGCCAGGCAATCGAGCGGAAAGCGGGCTCTGAAAAATCACCACCTACGGGGTCGTAAATCACGTCGGGGCCTTTGCCGTCGGTGAGTGTTTTGATGGCTTGCCTGAACTTGTCGGGTACGGTTTCAATACTGTAATTAATCGTTGCATCTGCGCCTATTGATGTGCATAGCGCGCATTTCTCGTCAGTCGATGCGGCGGCAATCACTCTGGCTCCAGCAGCTTTGGCAATCTGGATGGCTGCCGTGCCCACGCCGCCTGCTGCGCCCAGCACCAGAACGGTCTCGCCAGCCTTGAGCTGTGCGCGATCCATCAGCGCATGGTGCGAGGTGGCGTAAATCATGATGAAGGCTGCCGCATCGACAAACGGAAAGCCTGCTGGCAAGGGCATGCACAGTGCTGCGGGCGCGATGGTGTGCGTGGCAAAGCCGCCTGTGCCTGACAGGCAGGCCACGTGCTGGCCGACCTGCAGATGTTGGACACCTTCACCCACCGCCTGCACCACGCCTGCATATTCGCTGCCGGGCACAAAAGGCAGGGGCGGCTTTATCTGGTATTTGTTCTGCACGATCAGCAGGTCGGGGAAATTCAGGCTGGCGGCTTTGATCTCTATCAGTACCTCGCCCGCTTTGGGCGTGGGTGTGGGCAGCTCGTGCCAAGCAAGGGCATCAACGCCCGTG
>JBCKNM010000109.1:0-3879 GCA_038902775.1 Polaromonas sp. | reverse complement strand
ATCTTCAGCCAAACCGCTGCTTATAGAGTTTCCCGAATCGCTACCGGTATCTGGCAGGCGCATTGAGATCACCGCCACTATAGCGGCGCACCAGGTCGTCATCGTCTGTGGTGAGACTGGCTCGGGAAAAACCACGCAGCTACCGAAAATTGCACTCAGCATGGGCCGGGGCAAGCTGAACTACCCGGCGGGTCAGCGCGGCAAATTGATTGGCCACACGCAGCCCCGGCGCATCGCGGCTTCCAGCGTGGCCAAGCGTATTGCTGAGGAGCTTAAAACGCCGCTCGGCGATGTGGTGGGCTACAAGGTGCGCTTTCAGGATCGCCTGAGCCGTGATGCCTCGGTCAAGCTGATGACCGACGGCATACTGCTGGCCGAAACGCAGACCGACCCGCTGTTCAATGCCTATGACACCATCATCATTGATGAGGCGCATGAGCGCAGCCTGAACATTGATTTTTTGCTCGGCTACCTGCGTCAGTTGCTGCCGCGCCGGCCTGACCTCAAAGTCATCATCACCTCGGCCACGATTGATGCGCAGCGGTTTGCGGATTACTTCAGCTCTGCAAAAGGGCCGGCTCCAATAATCATGGTGTCCGGGCGGATGTTTCCCGTCGAGCAGCGCTATCGTCCTTACGAAGAGTCGCGCGGCTACGACCTGAACGATGCGATTGCCGACGCAGTCGATGAGCTTTGGTTAAGCCCGCACAGCGCTGGCGACATTTTGATTTTTCTGCCCGGTGAGCGCGAGATTCGTGAAGCGGCTGACCACCTGCGCAAGCACCTTGCGCACCAGCCGCTAAATCGCAACGCTGAAGTGTTGCCCCTGTTTGCGCGCCTGAGCCAGGCCGAGCAGGAGCGCATTTTCGACAGCCACTCCGGCAGGCGCCTCGTGCTGGCGACCAACGTGGCTGAAACGTCGCTTACCGTGCCCGGCATCCGCTTTGTGATTGATGCCGGTACGGCGCGCGTCAAGCGCTACAGCTTCAGGAGCAAGGTCGAACAGTTGATGGTTGAGCCTGTTTCGCAGGCGGCGGCCAATCAGCGGGCAGGGCGTTGCGGGCGCGTGGCTGATGGCATTTGCATACGGCTTTATGACGAGCAAGATTTTTTAGGTCGCGCGCGTTTTACTGACCCGGAAATTTTGCGTAGCTCGCTGGCTTCGGTGATTTTGCGCATGAAGGCGCTGCACCTGGGCGCGGTGGAAGATTTTGCGTTTATCGAGCCACCGCAAAAGCGCGCGATTGTCGATGGCTACCAGTTGCTGGCCGAGCTAGGCGCAGTTAATGCAGAAAACGAGCTAACCCCAGTAGGCTGGACGCTAGCGAAGTTGCCGCTGGATCCGCGCGTGGGCCGCATGATCCTGGAGGCCAAAGAGCGCGGCGCACTCGACGAAGTGCTGGTGATTGCCAGCGCCCTCAGTGTCCAGGACGTGCGCGACCGGCCGATGGACAAGCAGGCGCAGGCGGATCAGCAACATGCCAAGTTTGATGACGAGAAGAGCGAGTTCTCAAGCTACCTCAAGCTGTGGAAGTGGCTGGGTGATGCGCGTGGTGGATACGGGGGCATTCAAAGTGTGGGGGTCAGAGCCCGATCTACCGAGCCTTTCGCTAACGCGGATGACTCCGGTAATCGGGGTCTGACCCACCAAACACATAAACTTTCGAATCGCCAATACGAAAACCTGCTACGCGAAAACTACATCAACATCCGGCGCGTTCGCGAGTGGCGCGACATCCACTCGCAGTTGCACAGTGCAGTGGGCGAACAGGGCTGGAAGCTCAACGAGAGACCTGCCAGTTATGAGCAACTGCACCTCTCCATGCTCTGCGGTCTGCTGGGTAACATAGGTTGCAAGAGCGATGAGGAAGACTGGTACCTAGGCGCACGCGGGATCAAGTTTTACCGCCATCCGGGTGCGCGTCTAGCCAAAAAACCGGGCCGCTGGATTGTGGTGGCCGAGCTGGTGGAAACCACGCGCCTGTTTGGCCGTGGCATTGCCAACATTGACCCGGCGTGGATAGAGCAGGTGGCGGGGCATCTGCTCAGTAAACAGCTACTCGATCCGCATTGGGAGAAAAAGGCCGCGCAGGTCACTGCGCTTGAGCGAGCCACCTTGTACGGCCTGATGGTCTACAACGGCAGGCGCGTCAACTTTGGCCGGGTCGATCCGGTCACAGCGCGCGAGATTTTTATCCGCGAAGCGCTTGTCGCAGGTAATTGGGATACCAAGCTGACTTTTCTGGCTGCCAACCAGAAACTCATAAGCCAGGTGCAAGACCTCGAACACAAGGCGCGCAGGCAAGACGTGCTGGTCGATGAAGAGCTGATTTACGCTTTTTACGACCAGCAATTGCCGCTTGATATTTGCAGCGGCGCAAGCTTTGAGCATTGGTACAAGGAAGAGATTAAAAAGCAGCCCAAGCTGCTTTTACTCACGCGTGAAGAGCTGATGCGCCATGAGGCCGCAGGTATCACGACGCAAGCCTTCCCCAAGACCATGCGGCTGGGTGGTGTGGATTGCACGGCGACCTATCTGCATGAGCCCGGTGATGCCAAAGACGGTGTGACGATTGACGTGCCGCTGTTTGCGCTTAACCAGGTCAATGAAGAGCGCTGCGAATGGCTGGTGCCCGGCATGTTGAAAGACAAGGTGCAGGCGCTGATCAAGACTCTGCACCAAAGGCCACGCTCGCGCCTCGTGCCTTTGCCTGAAACGGCTGCACGCATGGCAGAGCAGTTGAATCAGGCAGAAGTGTTTGGCACGGGCTCTTTGACGGATGCGGTGCTCAAGCTGGTGCGTGACGCGACCTCGCTCGACATCAAGCGTGGCGACATGAAGCTGGAGATGCTGCCAGCGCATTTGTTCATGAACTTCCGTGTGTTGGACGAGCATGGCCGACAGCTTGGAACGGGACGCAGTTTGGGCGGACTGAAGGGCGAACTCGGTTCACAGGCGCGGGGTGCGTTCCAGGCGCTTGCAACTTTGAAGAATCTGCCTAACTTTGCGCTTGAGGTCCAAAAAAGCACTGATTTAGACCATTTTGAAGATAAAAAAACGACTGCATCCCAACAAATACGGGCGCGACAAGCTACTAAAAACATAGCACTTCCAGTTAGCGCAAAGGTGCCTGAGCGCTACACCGCCTGGAGCTTTGGCGAGCTGCCTGAGCTGTTGGAGATTAAAAAAGGCGCGCAAACGTTGATTGGTTTTCCGGCCTTGATTGACTTGGCTGATGCGGTGACGATTGAGGTGTTTGACGAGCCCGAGATGGCGTTGGCCAAGCACCGCGCCGGTTTGCGGCGGCTGTTTTCGCTGCAAATAAAAGACGCGCTCAAGTACCTGGAGAAGAACCTGCCGGATCTGCAAAAAATGGCCGCCAGCTACATGCTGGTCGGCCGTGCGCCAGATAACTCGGGCGGCGGCACGGTTGAAGAGCTGCGCAGCCAGATTCTTGAAGTCGCACTAGACCGGGCGTTTTTGCTAGCCCCGCTGCCAACCAACGAAGCTGAATTTAAAAAGCGCGTGGAAGATGGGCGCGGCAGGTTGACCCTGATCGCCAGCGAAATCTCGCGCCTTGCCGCATGCATATTGACTGAATACGCAACGGCTCAACGCAAGATCAAGGACACCAAAAATGCGCTGGATGCTGCGCAGGACGCGGCCCAACAATTACAGCGACTGGTGCCAAAGAAGTTTTTGACGGCTACGCCTTATTCGCAACTGCAGCACTTCCAGCGTTACCTGAAGGCGATTACCGCGCGGCTTGAAAAATGGCGTACTGACCCGACTCGTGATGCGGCGCGCATGGCAGAGTTGAAGCCCCAAGAGCAACGTTACTGGCGCTTGGTAGGCGAGCGCAAAGGCGCAAGCGATGC
>JBCKNM010000108.1:0-3883 GCA_038902775.1 Polaromonas sp. | reverse complement strand
AAGAAGTGATCCTGACACCCAAGGGCCCGCAGATCATTTCGCTCTATCCGGCCGAAGAACTGCCGATTGCCAATCCTTACAACGGGAGTTTCAGAAAATCGTTATGAGCAAGACCTCTGCAAGAATCGGCTGGATCGGCATCGGCCGCATGGGATACGAAATGGCGCTGCGCCTAGCCAAGTCCGGCTGCGATCTCACCGTGTACAACCGCACGCGCGCCAAGGCGGAGCCGCTGGCCAAGCACGGTGCGCGCATTGCGAACGACGTGAGCGAGCTCGCCACCTGCGACGTCGTGTTCTGCATGGTGTCGACCTACGATGACGTGAAAGCGGTCATTGCAGGTCCCGGCGGATTGCTCTCGAAAGCCAGGGGCAAGAGCGGCGCACCGCGCATCGTGGTCGAATGTTCCTCGATTTCGCTCGATGGCTCGGCCGAGTTGCGCGCGATTCTGGCGCAACACGGCACGCAGCTGCTTGCGGCGCCGGTGTCGGGCAACGCCAAGGTGATCAAGGCAGGAAAGCTGAGCTTCGTCTGCTCCGGGCCCAAGGCGGTGTTCGACGAGGTGTCGCCGCTCCTGAGGCTCATCGCGCCGTCCGCGAGCTACGTCGGCGAAGGCGAACTCGCGCGCATCGTGAAGATCTGCCACAACGTGTTCCTCGGTGTCGTCACGCAGTCGCTGGCCGAGATCACGGTCCTCGCGGAGAAGGCCGGCGTGCCGCGCCACGCGTTTCTTGAATTCATGAACCAGAGCGTGATGGGCTCAGTGTTCTCGCGCTACAAGACGCCGGCGTTCGTCAACCTCGACTTCAAGGTCACGTTCACGCCGACGCTGCTGCGCAAGGACATGGATCTAGGTCTCGAGGCGGGGCGCAAGTACGAAGTGCCGATGCCGCTGGCGTCGCTCACGCGCGACCTCATCCAGTCGATGATGGGCAACGGCATGACCGAGAAGGATTTCGCGGCGTTGCTGCTGCTTCAGGCCAAGGCGTCGGGGATCGAGCTCGAGCCGGAGAACGTCGCGGTGAGCGACGGCCTGTCCTGATTTGTTTTCATTCTAAAAAGGAGAAATTGATGAAGCTTCTGAAATTGCTGGTGGCAGCCATTATGGTTATTGGGGTCAGAGCCCAAATTCGCCAAGCCTATGGCTTGCCCTCCGGGTGCGGTGCTTCGCACCGCTGCGAAATTGGTGTCTGACCCCAATAACCACATGACACCCGAGCGTTTTGATGCGTACATCAAAGAAGAATTTGCAACTTTAGGCACGATCATGAAAGCGGCTCCGAAGTGACTGTTCGCAGTATTCAGCTAAACGTCAACGGCAGCACATACACGTTGCAGGCAGATGAAAACACGCCACTGCTCTACGTTCTGCGCAATGACCTTGGCCTGAAGGGCACGCGCTTTGGTTGCGGTGCTGGCCAGTGTGGCTCATGCCATGTGCTGATGGATGGTGTGTCAGTACCTGCCTGCGACACACCGCTGTGGGCGGCACAGGGCAAGACGCTTGTTACGGTTGAGGCCCTAGCCCAGGGCGCTGTACTTGATCCACTTCAGCAGGCATTTATTGACGAGCAGGCGGCGCAGTGCGGTTACTGCCTGTCGGGCATTCTTGTCACTGCGAAGGCTTTGTTGCAGAACAATCCGCAGCCCACTGAACACGCTGTCAAGCAGGCGCTGGACCAGCACCTGTGTCGCTGTGGCTCGCACAACCGCATCGTGCGAGCGGTGCTGCGCGCAGCAAAAGTGATGGAGCTTGCAGCATGAGCAGCGCGGCCGTTTTGTCAGTTTTGCCAGGCAGCCTGAACACCAATCGGCGCCTGGCGCAATGGCTGGCGATTCATGCCGACGGCACGGTGTCGGTGCGTACTGGCAAGGTCGAGTGTGGGCAGGGCATCACCACGGCGTTGGCACAAATCGCCGCGCAAGAGCTTGGCGTTGCCGCCTCACGCATTCGCATGGTCGCGGCCAGCACATCGGCTGGCCCGAATGAGGGCATGACGGCTGGCAGCATGTCGGTGGCGCATTCGGGTGCCGCCTTGCGACAGGTGTGTGCCGAGGCTCGCGCCATTTATTTGCAGGCAGCAGCCAGCAAACTTCGTCTTGCGTCAACTCTCATTTCCACGCTCGAAGTGGTGGATGGCCGTATTTTTGTCAAAGGTGGCAGCAGCCATTCACACACAAGTTATTGGGAACTGGCGGACGATGCCTTGCTGGATGTTGAGGCCAGCGGGCAAGCGTTGCCGATTCAAGCGGTGGTAGAGCGGGTGGTTGGGCAGGCAGATGTGCCGCGCCTTGATATTCCCGACAAGGTCAGCGGCAAGCCGTGCTTTATCCACGACATGACTTTGCCCGGCATGTTGTATGGCCGGGTGGCGCATCCACCGTCTCCTGGTGCGGTGCTACTGGATGTGGACATGGCTGCAGTACAGGCCTTGCCGGGCGTGGTGAGATTGGTACGCGACGGAAGCTTTTTGGGCGTGCTGGCTGAAGACGAATACCTGGCGGTGTGCGCATTGAACAAGCTCATCAAAGTGGCGCGGTGGCGTGAAGCCGATGCCTTGCCCGCTATGCACGATATGCCGGCTTTTTTGCGTGCGCAGCCCCTTGAAACCACGCTGGTCGCCGAGAAAAAAGCGGCTGAAGAACCCGCTGTGGCAGCGCACAGCTTTCAGGCCACCTATTCGCGTCCGTATCTGGCTCACGCATCCATAGGCCTGTCCTGTGCCATAGCCCGTTACTCAGAAAGCTCGCTTGAAGTCTGGACGCACAGCCAGGGTATTTACAATCTGCGGGCTGATCTGGCGCTGGTATTTGACTTGCCGCAAGAAGCCATCACCTTACAGCACGTGGAAGGTGCTGGTTGCTATGGTCATAACGGTGCCGACGATGTCGTTTGCGATGCCGCGCTGCTGGCGCGCGCTGTACCGGGCCGTGCGGTGCAACTGCAGTGGACACGTGCGGGCGAGCTGGGCTGCGCGCCCTTTGGTGCCGCCATGGTGGTAGACATCAAGGCCGACGTAGATGCTGATGGACGCATCACCCACTGGCAACACGATGTCTGGTCTAACGGTCACAGCATGAGGCCGGGGCGCAGCAAGGTGCCGGTGCTGCTGGCTGCCACGCTGTTAGAGAAACCTTTTGAAAAGCAGATCGCCATCAATATGCCGCTGTCAAGCGGCGGTGGTGCCGACCGCAACAGTGTGCCGCTGTACGACTTTGCGCAGTGGCGTGCCGTTTGCCACCGCACTTTGACGATGCCCCTACGCACCTCGTCGCTGCGCTCGCTGGGCGCACATTGCAATGTGTTTGCCATCGAATCTTTTATGGACGAGATCGCAGCCGATCTTGGGTTTGACCCATTAGAGTTTCGCTTGCGTCACCTGAGTGACCCGCGTGGCCGTGCGGTACTCGAGGCCGCAGCGCAGATGTCAGGCTGGGCGGCAAGAAAAAATACCCAGGCAGTCGAAGGAAAAGGCATGGGCCTGGCATTTGCCAGATACAAAAACACCGGCGCTTATTGCGCCGTGGTGGCAGCCATTGATGCAGGGCAAGAGGTGACGGTTGACAAGCTCTGGATCGCAGTGGATGTGGGCCGCGTTGTCAGCCTTGATGGTGTCGTCAACCAGATTGAAGGTGGGGCCATCCAGACCGTGAGCTGGATATTGAAAGAGGCTGTGCAGTTTGACCGTACCCGCATCCTCAGCAACACCTGGGACAGCTACCCCATTCTGCGGTTTTCGGAAGTGCCAAAGGTAGACGTGCAGGTCTTGAGCAGGCCAGCTGAAAAGTCACTCGGTGCGGGTGAGGCCACGCACGGGCCAGTGGCCGCTGCCATTGCCAATGCGGTCTTTGATGCGCTCGGTGTAAGGGTGCGTGACATGCC
>JBCKNM010000107.1:0-4073 GCA_038902775.1 Polaromonas sp. | reverse complement strand
TGACGACTTTGTGCGCGAGAAGATGAAGCTGCTCGAAATGAGTCCCGATTTTCTCGACCGCAGCGTCAACGAAGGCTTCTCGGGGGGCGAGAAAAAGCGCAACGAAATCTTGCAGATGGCGCTGCTCGATCCCCGCTTGGCAATCCTCGACGAGACCGATTCCGGCCTCGACATCGACGCGCTCAGAGTCGTCTCGCAGGGCGTCAACCAGCTCGCCAACAAGGACAACGCCATTGTGCTGGTGACGCACTACCAGCGACTGCTCAACTACATCGTGCCCGACTTCGTGCACGTGATGGAGGCCGGTCGCATCATCAAGACCGGCGGCAAGGACTTGGCGCTCGAACTCGAAGCGCGTGGCTACGACTGGGTCGCTGCCGAGCACCAGGCAACCAGCGAGACGAGGGTCGCGGAGGGGGCGGCATGAGCACAGTCACCGCCATTCGCCGACCCGCTGCGGGTTACCTCGAAACGCTGCTGGCAGGCCAGCCGCAGCTGCCGACCAGCCCGTTGGCGTGGATCAACGCGCTGCGCGTCGAGGCGGTCAATCGAGTCGACGTGCTGGCGTTGCCCACCCTGCGCGACGAGGAGTGGCGCTTTACCGATATTTCTCGGCTTACCAAACTGTCGTTTTCTCCGGCACTCAGCGCAAGCTATCTGGAAGCCGCCGATATCGCTCATTTTTATATTGAAGAAGCAAGCACCCGACTGGTGTTTGTTGATGGTATCCATGCGCCGCAGTTGTCTAGTGCGGCTTCAAACAGCGGCGTGGTGGTGTCCAACCTGCCGACGCTACTTGCCACGCACGCCGCAACGATCGAAGCACATCTCGGCCGTCACGCAGCCTTCCGTGACAACGTATTCGCTGCGCTCAATACGGCCTTCCTGCATGATGCGGCAGTGATTATGGTACCGCGCAACGTGGCGCTTGCAGCGCCGGTGCATCTGCTGTTTATTGCGACGCAAAAAGAGGTTGTAAGCAATCCCCGTTGCCTGGTGGTTGCCGAGTCTGGTAGTGTAGTGACGGTGATCGAGGATTACGTCGTGTTGTACCAACCGCGTTGGCAAGAAGAAGCCCATTTCACCAACGCTGTGACCGAAATCGCGCTGGAAGACAATGCGCGTGTGAATCACATCCGGATTCAGCGCGAAGGCAGTAAAGCGTTTCATATTGCAAATTGCGCGGTGTCCGTGGGGCGATCGAGCAATTATCAATCGGTGAGCGTCGCGCTGGGCGCACAGATTTCGCGCTACAACCTCGACGTATTGCTGGCCGAAGGTGCCGAGTGCGCGGTCGACGGGCTGGCACTCATCGCAGCCAATCAACTGGCCGATACCCATACCTGCATCGACCACGCAAAGCCGCACGGCGTGAGCCGCCAGCTGCACAAATGCATCGTCGGCGGCAGCGCGCACGCGGTGTTCAACGGCAAGATCATGGTGCGCCAGGGTGCGCAGCACACCGACTCGGTACAGTCGAGCCGCAACCTGCTACTCAGCGGCAAGGCCCACGTCGATACCAAGCCGCAGCTGGAGATTTTTGCCGACGATGTGAAATGCGCGCATGGTGCAACCATCGGCCAGCTCGACAACGAGGAAGTGTTTTACCTGAAGAGCCGCGGCCTGTCTGATGCCGCCGCGCGCAGTCTGCTGACTTATGCCTTCGGCGCCGAGATCATCGACCGCATCCCCGTCGCATCGCTCAAGCACCGGCTTGAACAGACGGTGCTCGAACAAACCCGCAGCCCGTCATGAACGCCGTCCAGACCGCACTCGCATCCCCATCGGCACCCGTCCTGCTGTCGTCCGTGCCTGGCGTGGCAACGACAAGCAGGATGCCCGCTATGGAACCATTCGATGTCGAGCGCATACGCGCCGACTTTCCGATTCTCCAACTCCAGATTGACGGCAAGCCGCTGGTCTATCTCGACAACGCCGCATCGAGCCAGATGCCGCAGCAGGTGATCGACCGCCTGGTGCGCTACCAGACGAGCGAGCACGCCAACATCAACCGCGCGGTGCATTATTTGTCGGAGACTGCGACCGCCGAATACCAGGCCGCGCGGCGCAAGCTGCAGCGCTTCATCAACGCACCCGAAGAGCGCGAAGTGATCTTCACCAGCGGCACCACCGATGCGATCAACCTAGTGATGCACGGCTACGGCCGCAAGTTCATCAAGGCCGACGACGAGATTATTCTGACCACGCTCGAGCACCATGCGAACATCGTTCCGTGGCAAATGCTGGCCGAAGAAACCGGCGCGAAGATTCGCGTGGTACCGATCAACGACGCCGGTGAACTGCTGATCGATGAATATGAAAATCTGTTCAACGAGCGCACCAAACTTGTCGGCGTGATGCACGTTTCTAACGCGCTGGGAACAATCAACCCAATCAAGCAGATGATCGCGTTTGCGCATGCGCACGGCGTGCGGGTGCTGGTTGACGGCGCGCAGGCGGCGCCGCACCTGCCGGTCGACGTGCTGGATCTGGATTGCGACTTCTACGCCTTCTCTGGCCACAAGTTGTGCGGCCCGACCGGTATCGGTGTCCTGTATGGCAAGGCCGCGCTGCTGGAAAAAATGCAGCCTTTCAAGGGCGGTGGCGACATGATTTTGTCGGTGACCTTCGAAAAAACCACCTACAACACCATCCCGCATAAATTCGAGGCCGGAACGCCGCCCATCGCAGCCGCCATCGGGCTGGGTGCGGCGGTTGATTACCTGTTGGAAATCGGTATGGACGCCATTGCCGCGCACGAACACGAGTTGCTGAATTATGCGACCGATCAAGTGAATAACCTGCCCGGCGTGCGCATAATCGGCACGGCCAAAAACAAGGCCTCCGTGCTGTCCTTCACGGTCGATGGCGTGCATCCGCACGACCTCGGCACGCTGCTCAATCAGGAGGGCATTGCGGTGCGCACTGGTCATCATTGCGCGCAACCGGTGATGGCGCGTTTCAAAGTGCCGGCCACCTCGCGCGCCTCGTTTGCGTTCTACAACACACTGGCCGAGGTCGATGCCCTGATCGCCGGCATCCGCAGCGTGCAGAAGGTGTTTGCGTGATGGCCAACTATAAAGCGCTGTATCAAGAGGTCATCCTCGACCACAACAAGAAGCCGCGCAACTACGGCACGCTAGCGCACGCCAGCCACCATGCGGTGGGCCACAACCCGCTGTGCGGCGATCACATCAGTGTGGCGCTCAGTCTTGATCGCGAGTGCATAGCCTGCATCGCGTTCCAGGGTGAGTCGTGCGCGATCTGCAAGGCGTCGGCGTCGATGATGACGTCCGCTGTCAAGGGAAAGACGCGTGCGGACGCGGAAATTCTGATCCAGGAATTTCTTGCCATGGCCACTGGAAAGCTCAACCTTGACAGTCCGAATCAGATCGGACGGCTCGCGGTATTCGCCGGTGTGTGCGACCTGCCGACGCGCGTCAAATGCGCGATTTTGCCGTGGCACACGCTGCACGCCGCATTCAATTCGGTCGCCAGTGCCACGACCGAGGCCGAGGCAGACCCGATGCACGCACAGATCGGCAACGCGTGATGCTGCCCTGCCACAGAGTAACCAGTTAAGAGAACAAGATGTTGACAGCGAATGAACTAAGAAACTACATCATGAATGGCCTGCCCTGCGATCATGTGGAAGTGCTGGGCGATGATGGCCAGCACTTCGAGGTGGTGGTCGTGAGCCCGCAATTCACCGGCAAAAATAAGGTGCAGCAGCATCAGCTGGTGTATTTAGCACTCGGAGATCGCATGCACTCGGAAATTCACGCGCTGGCTATGCGCACATTCACACCCGATGCCTGGGCGCAATCAGCCATATAACTTTGGAGAAATGAAAAATGAACGTACAGGAAAAAATTCGCAATCAGGTCACATCCGATAGCGTCGTGCTTTACATGAAAGGCACGCCGCAGTCCCCGCAGTGTGGTTTTTCCGGTGCGACGGTGCAGCTACTCAAGGCCTGCGGCGTGCAGAACTTTACCGCCGTGGACGTGCTGGCCGACCCGGAAATCCGCGATGGCATCAAGGCTTACAGCAACTGGCCGACCGTTCCGCAG
>JBCKNM010000106.1:0-4074 GCA_038902775.1 Polaromonas sp. | reverse complement strand
CTGCCATCGCGGAGCTGATTGCCGTCAATTTGCAGCACAGCGGTTTTGTTGTAGTGCTGGCGCAGGACAGCGTGACGGCGCAGCGTGAGCTTGATGCGGTGCTACCCGACGTGATACTGCTGGACTGGATGTTGCCGGGGCAAAGTGGCTTGTCGCTGGCACGGCACTGGCGCAAGCAGGAGCGCACCAAAGCCATTCCCATCATCATGTTGACTGCGCGTGGTGACGAGCCTGACAAGGTGGCCGGTCTTGATGCAGGTGCTGACGACTACATCACCAAACCGTTTTCCACCCAGGAACTGCTGGCGCGCATTCGTGCGGTGCTGCGCAGGCGCGCACCTGAATCGGTTGGCGACAGTGTGACCGTGGGCAGCCTGATGCTGGATGCGGCAACGCACCGCATCTCATTTCACGACCAGGAGCTCAAGCTCGGCCCGACCGAGTTCAAGCTGCTTCACTACATGATGAAACATGCCGAGCGTGTACACAGCCGCAGCACCCTGCTTGACAAGGTATGGGGCGACCATGTGTTTATCGAGGAACGTACGGTGGATGTACATGTCAAGCGGCTCAGGGAAGCACTGGGCGCGGCGGGTAGCATGGTGGAAACCGTCAGAGGCGCAGGTTACCGGCTGACGGCACTCGTTACTGCGGCACAATCCCGAACATGATTTATCGCTGGCTGGTTTTTGCTGCCTGCATGTTTGCAGGTGGCGGTTTAGGCTTTTGGGCTGCATCTGAACATGGGCTAGGTATTGGTCTGAGTATTGGACTTATTTTGGGTGCGGCCACCTGGCTGGCGTTTGACAGTTTTTACATAGGACGGCTGCTCAAATGGCTGCGTGTTGAACAGAGCAACGACACGCCTGCCGTCATGGTCAGCCCGGTACCTGAATTACGCGGTGTATGGCGCGAGCTTGCCGACAGAATCAGACGGCTCCTCAAGGTTAGGGATGCTCACTACCGCGAAAGTCAGGCCCGACTGGATGAATTTTTACTGGCCATGCAGGCCTCACCGAACGGCGTGGTGTTGCTCGATGCCGCGGGGCGTATCGAGTGGTGTAACCAGATAGCGGCGCAGCATTTCGGCTTTGATGCCCAGCGCGATGTCCTGCAACACATCACCAACCTGGTACGCGAACCAGCCTTCAAGGCCTATATGGCTTTAAGTGATTTTTCGCATGGCGTGGTGATTCCAGGGAGCGCGAGTACGCCAGCGCGGCCGGTCAGGTTGTCGGTGCATGTTCATGCCTACGGAACTGATCGCAAGTTGCTGCTGTCGCGTGACATTACCGCCGTAGAGCTTGCAGAGGCCATGCGACGCGATTTTGTAGCCAATGTGTCGCATGAAATCCGCACACCGCTGACGGTGCTGTCGGGGTTTATTGAAACGCTGCAGACACTGCCACTCAAGGAGCCTGAGCGCGCGCGCTATCTGGATCTGATGGCGCAGCAGTCCCAGCGTATGCAAACCCTGGTCAATGACTTGCTGACCCTGTCAACGCTTGAAGGCAGCCCGACACCTAGCGCCAACGAATGGGCCACCACCAGTGCCCTGCTGGCACAGTGTGAGCAGGAGGCAAGGGCTTTGTCCGAAATGCTGGGTACGCCCGGCCATCAACTGGAGTTTGATACTGGCTCGGCTTGCGAAATTGCTGGCGTGCAGGCCGAACTGCACAGCGCGATGTCGAATTTGGTGACGAATGCAGTCCGCTACACCCCGGACGGCGGCCATGTCCAAGTTAGCTGGAAGCTGCTGGAGGACGGACGTGGCGAGTTCCGGGTCAGGGACAGCGGCCCCGGCATCGCCGCCGAGCATTTGCCGCGCCTGACGGAACGGTTTTACCGAATTGACCGCAGCCGTTCGCGCGAAACAGGCGGTACTGGCCTGGGCCTGGCCATCGTCAAGCATGTGACGCAGCGCCATGCTGCGGAGCTGCGCATCGAGAGCCAGCCAGGGCAGGGTTCCTGCTTTTCAATGACCTTTCCGGCAGCGCGCGTGCGCAGATTTCAGAAGCCCTAACTGCCAGCACTCACCCGCTTGAACAGTAGAACGGTTTCGTTTTTATCGGTCGGCCTGCGTACGGTGGCCAGAAACGCCCAGTCGGGCATTTGCACGGTACTGCTCAAGGAGGCCTGCGCATCGGCATTGACGATCAGGTAAGGGCAGGTCGCTTGCGATTTTGCCTGGCGCAACTCCAGTTGCCCGTGGTATTGCAGGGCGGCCGCCTGTGCGTTTGTTACACCGTGGATTTCGACGCAGGCGGTTTTGTCCACCAGCCTGGCAATCTGGCGCGACATGGGTGCGTAGCTGCGCGCATAGTCGAGCAGGGGCAGCCACAGCGTCATCAGCAGCAGCCAGCAAAGCGTTGTGCCGCCAGCGGGCAGCACCAGTGATTTCCAGATCGCGGTACGCTGCCTGTCTGCGCGCCACTTCACCAGCCAGGCCCAGGCCAGTGTGGCAAGGGCCGCTGCCAGAAATGCAAACCACGAAAAGCTCGGCTCAAAACCGGGTGCGAGTTTTGCCACATTGGCTGCCGGTTGCTGGGGCATACCGGTTTGCATGGCAATCCAGACCACCCAGATGATGATGGCGCAGCCGGTGAAAAACAGCAGCGTGAACCAGTCGATCAGCGAGGCCACGCTGCGCTTGAGCGTAGGCAGGGCAAAGGCTGCCAGGGCCGCCAGTGGCGGCAGACTGAGCAGCAGGCTGCGGTCGGCTGAGGTTGTCGTCAATGTAGCGGCTATCGACATACCTGCAAACCACAGCGGCAAGGCCACATGGCGGCTGGCCAGTTGCCGCCGCCAGCGCCACAGTGTCCACAATGCCAGCGGCCAGGCGGGCCAGGTAAACCATAGCAGCAAACGTCCCAGCTTGCGCCATGCTGTCAAGCCTGGCTGCCCGTCAGCGCCGGGCAGCTCAATGCGCCAGCGCCACAGGTCAAGGGCGAAACCAAGCAGGCAGACAGCCAGCGTGATGCCGACGATCAGCAGCACCCATTGCAAGGACCGGCGCTTGCTGTCCGCATCCAGATGTGCCGATGCCTGCGTGCTGCCCCATCGCATGTGCATCCACTCCACCAGCGCACCACCCATGCCAAACAACAGTGCAAGAGTGGGTGCGCCGCTGAGGGCCAGCCCGGTCGTGCCGATCAGCAGGCCCAGGGACGGGCCAAAGATTTTGGTAGCGCGGCGATAAGGGCTGGCCGCCATGGCATAAAACATGAGAGCGGTAAAACCGAGTTGCGCCAGCGCAGGCGTGGTTTCGTGCGACAACTGCGCCAGACCGAGGCAGGCAATCAGTGCCAGCAGGCCAGCATCGGCAATGGCTCTTGCGTAGTCTGTCGGACTGGCCTCACCGCCAAAGGCGAAAGCGACCGGCTGGGCTTGCGGGGATCTGGCCAGGTAATACACGGCATACCAGGTGGCGAGCAGCGTCAGCGCCAGCAGCAAGGCGTATGGAACGCGTACAGCAGAAGCCGGATCCAGAAACGGCAGGCACTTGATGGCCAGTGCGCCCAGCCAATAGGGCACTAGTGCATCAGACCCATTGGCCTGCCCAAGCAGTTGCGGCGCGAGCCAGTGGCCGCTAGGCGAGGCCAGCTCGCGCATCACGCCGAAAGCTGCGATATCTTCAAACTTCCATGGTGCGCGGCCAAAAAAACCGGGCAATACATAGGCCAGGCAAAGCAGCACTAGTGCAAGCCGGGGCAGGCGGCGCACGGCTGACTGGGCAACGATGGCGGGAGATGGTTTGTTCAAGCTGGTATTTTCACTGAGTCACTGACGCCGAAAAAAAGCAGCCTGAATTTCAGGCTGCTTTTTATGAAGGCGGCGAAAATCTTTTCGGTGACTTACTCGGCAGCAGCCGGTGCAGCGTCTTTGGCGGCAGTTTTGCCAAAGCGGTTGCGGAAGCGCTCAACGCGGCCACCCATGTTGTCCATGGATTTTTGTGTGCCGGTGTAGAAAGGATGCGATTCGCTCGACGTATCAAGCTTGTACAACGGCAGTTCGCGGCCGTCTTCCATCTTCAGCATTTCTTTGGTGTTCACGCATGAGCGGGTCACAAACTTG
>JBCKNM010000105.1:0-4175 GCA_038902775.1 Polaromonas sp. | reverse complement strand
GGAGGTGCGCATCAAGTCACCGATATCAGCCTTGGGTTGTGCCGGAAACTTGATGGTAAGAAGGCTCACGCGTTTCTTTTACCAGTGCCAGACAACGCACTAAGAGCGCAGGTTTGGGATGAGGCCAATCCAATCGAGAAAATCAAACCCAATCCCTACTTCGTTATAGAGCATGTTTTCTGGGGAGTCGATGGACTGAAAGATTGTTTCCGCACTGACGAGAAGACTGCGAAAATTAGTTTCAAAGGCGACAAGGTGAAGTTTGCCAAGGAGGTTGTTCCGACTCTAGACGCAGCCTGCTTCGAAGTTTTTCGCCCGATGTTTGAATTCATCAAGTCGAAGTGCGTCGGAGGTGGTGTGCCATGAGCGACGACAGGAGAAAGCTGATCCGCAACAGCACCGCGGAATTCCTGATCTTCACCGCGCAGGTGGGTGCATCGCGTTCTGCACATAATGATTTACTCATTTCGGAGCGTCCGGTATGAACACTCACACCCCATCCACTTTCCCGCAACCCTTGCTAACCGCTCTGCGGGATTTGATCCAGCAAGGTCGCCAGCGTGCTCTGCGTGCCGTGGACATGGTGCAGGTGCAAACTTGTTGGGAAGTGGGACGCCACATTGTTGAGTTCGAGCAAGGGGGTGAGAGTCGCGCCGCCTATGGCAAACGCCTGCTGCCGCAGTTGGCTGAAGCGCTAGCGCGGGAATTTGGCAAGGGCTTTGATGAGCGCAATCTGCGGTACATGCGCCTATTTTTTCAGGCTTTTCGAAATTGTGACGCACTGCGTCACGAATTGAGCTGGACGCATTACCGCCTGTTGCTACGGGTGGACGCCGCCCGCGCCCGCGACTGGTACTGATTCGTAGGGTGGGCAGTGCCCACGCTGGCTTCATGAATGGGGCCAAGTCGGGGATTGCGTGGGCAATGCCCACCCTACAGGGACCTGAGTAGCCATTTCTTATAGTTTTGCCAGCCGCACCAGGGCCGCATTCCATGCCAAGCCGCCATTGCATTAAAAATCGCACGATTTGACCGAATCGCACGATTTTGCTACATTGCAGCCATAACCCCTTGAAAGCGAGGCCATGCCATGCAAACCTATACCGCCAATGAAGCCAAAACCCGTTTTGGTGAATTTCTGGATCGCGTGCAGCGCGAGCCGGTGCGCGTGATGCGCCATGACCGTGTGGTGGGCGTGATGGTCAGCGCGGAGGATTACGAAGCTATGCGAGCCTTTTATGCCGACCGTTTGCGCAAGACCCTGCGCGAGACAGCAGAAGGTGCCGCGGCGGCTGGACTCACCGAGGAAATATTGGAACAGCTGTTAGCCGATGAGAGTTGAACGGCAGGACGTAGGCCCCTATGCGCGGGTCGTGGTTGATACCAATGTACTGTTGAGTGCCGCGCTATCGCCAAATGGCGTCCCTGCTGCCTTTGTCGATAGGCTGCTGGCGGTAGGCAAGTTGGTGTTTTCCAATGCCACCTTTGCCGAATTGGAGACCCGTATCTGGCTGCCAAAATTCGACCGCTACCTGCCAATGGAGCGCCGCCGCAGTGTGCTCGATGATGCCAGCGCAGGGGCCATCTGGGTGGATGTGCCAACGGTCATCGCACAGCGCGGCTATTCCCGCGACCCCAAAGACGATGCTTTTGTTCATGCCGCCATCGCGGCCCAAGTGAGCCGTTTGATCTCCGGCGACAAAGATTTGTTGTGCTTGCACCCAATCGGTGATTTGCAAATTTTGTCACCGCGCGCAGGGCTGGATGAGCTGGAACGCGCAGTTCAAAATCCACTATGAACGAAGCCGAAACCCGTGCCGCGAATTAAAGGGGTCAGGTTCGCGTTAATTTATTGTTTTTATAGTTTTGCCAGCCGCGCCAATGCCGCATTCAGCGTTTCGTCTTTTTTGGCAAAACAGAAGCGCACCACGCGCTGGTCGAAGCCATCGCCGTAAAACGCCGACAGCGGAATCGCCGCCACGCCAATTTCTGTCGTCAGCCATTTACAGAAGTCGGCTTCGTTCAGATCACTCACCTTTGATATATCAACGCACTGAAAGTAGCTTCCTTCGCTGGGCAGCAGCTTGAAGCGGGTGTTGGCCAGGCCACTGCGAAACAGGTCACGCTTGCGCTGGTAGAAGGCTGGCAAGTCCATGTAAGGACGTTCGTCAAGCATGTAGCTCGCTAGTGCGTATTGCACCGGTGTATTGACGGTAAATACATTGAACTGGTGGACCTTGCGGAACTCGGCTGTCAATGCTGCTGGCGCGGCAACGTAGCCGACCTTCCAGCCGGTGACGTGGTAGGTCTTGCCAAAGCTGCTGACGACAAAAGCACGCGCGGCCAGGCCGGGGAAGCGCGCGGCGCTTTGATGCAGCTGCCCCTTGTCGGCATCAAACACCATGTGCTCATACACCTCGTCACTGATGAGCAGCACGTCGGTGGGCGCCAGTATGTCTTGCAGCTTGAGCATGTCGGCTTTAGTCCAGACGGTAGCGCTCGGGTTGTGTGGCGAGTTGATGAGGATGGCGCGTGTCTTGGGCGTGATGGCGGCGCTGATTTTGTCAAAGTCAGGCCTGAAGCTGCCCGGCCTCAAGGGAACACGCACAACTTTTCCGCCAGCCAGTTCAATGTTGGGCACATAGCTGTCGTAGCAGGGCTCCAGCACGATGACTTCATCGCCGGGATGGACGACTGCCAATATGACCGTGATGATGGCCTGCGTAGCCCCTGCGGTGACGGTGATCTCACTGTTCGGGTCATAGCGGTGCCCGTGCAGCTTGAGCAGCTTGCTGGAGATGGCTTCGCGCAGTACCGGCACGCCGGGCATGGGCGGGTACTGGTTCAGTCCGCGCTGCATGGCATCGGTGACGGCATTTACCAGGGCTGGGTCACATTCAAAGTCCGGAAAACCCTGACCGAGGTTGACGGCGTTTTTCTCTGCTGCCAGTGCAGACATCACGGTGAAGATGGTGGTGCCGACGGCAGGCAGTTTGGTCTGTAGTTCGGGGGTTCGCTCAGTCACGGTCGTCATGGTGTGCTTGTGGGGATGCTTAGGGACTTGGAAATAGCAGAAATACCATCAGAGCGTCATCGCGAGGCCGCAAGGCCGTGGCGATCCATGGTCGCGAGCCGGCGGGGCATGGATTGCCGCGCTACGCTCGCAATGACGAAAACAGGTATGTTTTGCAAGTTTTCATGTCCCTTAAAGTTCGTAGTCGCTGATATGGCCCGACATGACTTTTTCAATCACGCTGCGTTCAAGTTTCTCGCTCAGGAGTTGTGCAAAGGTATAGACAAAATTGCGCAGGTAGGCGCTGCGCTTGAAGGCCACGCGAGCGATGTTGACACCGAACAGCTTGCCCGCCGGAATCGCCAGCAGGTCGTTGTTTGTGCCATCGTCCTTGACGGCCATTTCAGCCACAATGCCGACCCCCAGACCGAGCCGCACATAAGTCTTGATGACATCTGAGTCAATCGCTTCCAGGGCAATGCGGGGGTGCAGGCGCTTGGCGGCAAAGGCAGCGTCAATCTTGGTACGGCCGGTGAAGGACGGGTGGTAGGTAATTAGTGGCTCGGCAGCCAGGTCTTCGAGGGTGATGTTGCCCTTGGCTGCAAGCGGATGCGCTACCGGTAGCACCAGCATGTGCTGCCACTCGTAGCAGGGCAGGGTAATCAGTTCGGTGTATTGCGTCAACGACTCGGTCGCAATGCCGATTTCAGCCACTTCATCGATCACCATTTTGGCTACCTGGTCGGGTGAGCCCTGGTGCAGGCTGACGTTGACGTTGGGAAAGGCCTCGCGCAGTTTTGCAATTGGCTGCGGCAACACATAGCGTGCCTGCGTGTGGGTGGTGGCAATCGACAGTGTGCCGCTGTTTTGCGCGGAGTACTGCTCGCCAATGCGCCGCAGGTTGCCAACCTCGCGCATGATGATCTCAATGCTTTTAAGTACATGGTCGCCGGGCTCGGTCACGCGCTTTAAGCGTTTGCCGTGACGGGCGAAGATTTCAATGCCGAGTTCTTCTTCAAGTTCAATGATGGACTTGGAAATACCGGGCTGTGAGGTGTGCAGCGCTCGGGCGGTTTCGGTCAGGTTGAGGTTGCGGCGAACGGCTTCCTGCACAAAGCGGAATTGATGAAGGTTCATATCGAATCCAGGCTAATTATTGGTT
>JBCKNM010000104.1:0-4209 GCA_038902775.1 Polaromonas sp. | reverse complement strand
TCAACTGTAGACCCCGTCCTATAGCAAGTCCGGCATCGTCTGATGCCTTTTATACGGGTATACCCGTATAATGGTTTCAAGGTTGGTCGTGCACAGGGTTGCCTCGCTTCTATCCCATTTCGAAACCTCTTCAGCCCCGGAGCTAGACACCATGACAACGTTTACCAATACCCGTTCTTTTCAAACTTCGCAGGGCAGTGGCTCGCCTGATTTTGTTTCGTCTGATACGGCAGCGCTTGCGTCGCACATGAGCGAGTGCGCCAAAACTAGAAGCCGGTTTTTTGGCCTCCACACAGCGCTTGAATTGGGGCATGCCCTGCTCACGCCGCGCAGGGTGACCGCCGCAGTCATTGTGGCGGTTTTGCTGGTGACGACGGGCGTGGTGTGAAGGTTTGGCCGCCTCTGTACTGGGCAAGCTAGACAGCCTAAGTTCGTTCGCCAGAGAAATTTTGGCCGCCCGCGCGGGCGAATCTGAACCCCTCATACGTGCCGAGCTTTTTGGTGCGCAGCGGTTTGAGCAGCATGGCCGCAGCCTGGCTGAGGCGCAACCTATCAAGAAAAGCACCCGGCGGTCAGAAGGTATTTTTGCGCCCTATATTCGAGCCGGAAGCAGCTCATCATTTTTTCCGCGTGTGCATGAAAACATCGCGGCGCTGCGGCAAGCCTATGACTACGTTGCCACCATTTCGCAAAGCGGTCAGTACGTCACGCCCGCCGCTGAATGGCTGCTGGATAACTTTCACTTAGTCGAGGCGCAGCTACAGCAAATTCACGAAGGCGTTCCGCACCGCTACTATGCCGACCTGCCCAAGCTGACGGGCAAACCACTTGAAGGTCTGCCCCGCGTTTATGGCATCGCCTGGGCTTACGTGACGCACACCGATAGCGTGCTCGACCGATTGTTATTTACGGCCTTTCTCGATGCCTATCAGGAAGTCAGCGAGCTAAACCTTGGCGAGTTGTGGGCCATGCCGACCACGCTGCGCGTGGTGTTGCTTGAAAACCTGCGTCGGGTGGCTGACCATATTGCCGAGGGCAAAGCCGCGCGTGAAGCCGCCCATGCGGTGTGGGACAGCAAAACACCGCTACGCGATGACGACCTGGATGACCTCTTGCTGCTGATGCAAGGGCGCGGTTTAGAACGTAATTTTTTGACCCAGTTATGGCAGCGTATGCCAGACCAGCCAGCCGACGCATCAGCCAGCCTGGCCCGCTGGACGCAGGCGCATTGCCCCAACCCTCTAGCGCTGATTGAAGCCATCCAGACGGTCCAAGTGTCGGCCACCCTGACCATCAGCAACATCATCGACAGCCTGCGACTGATTGGCCAGCTGGAGTGGATTGAGTTGATAGAACCCGTCAGCCGCTCGCTGCGGGTGCTTGGCCAGTCGCCCAACTTTGCAATGGAAAGCGAAGGCACGCGCCAGCAGATCACGCAGGCGATGGAAAAGATGGCGCGTGACACGGGCGTGTCTGAACTGGCGGTAGCGAACGCCGTAGTGCAGTGCGCGAAAGGCTTTGCGGCAACGCATACCCAAACAGACAACGACGGTGGCGAAGCCACAGCCGCCTACCACCTGATTGGCCCGGGCAAGAGCGCCCTGCTGACTTCTTTACAAAATCAGCTTGACGGTGAAGGCAAATCACCCGTCAGCCAATCGCCATCACAAACTGGCATACGGGGCATACGGCGCTTACAGCAATCAGGGCGTTTGACGGCGTACTTGTTCGCGCTGGCGCTGGGCACATTGGCCGTGCTGGCTTTGACAGCGCGGGCTACGCACGGTGAGCCGCATCTGCACTTAGACCACTTGGCAAGCTGGCCTGCGTGGATTGCATTGATGCTCATGGTGCTGCCTGCATCCGAAGCGGTAGCGGCCTTGATACACCGCATGATTGCCGAGTCAACCCGCCTGAAGTCCATGCCCCGACTGGACTTTTCGTGTGGTATTGCGCCTGAGCACCGCGTGCTGGTGGTGATGCCGTGCATGTTGACATCCAGCGCCTCAACGCGCGAGCTCGCCGAGCGGCTGCGCCTGCACTGGCTGGCCAACCCCGAGAACAACGTGCAGTTTGCGCTGCTCACCGACTGGGCGGATGCAGACCAGGCATCGATGCCCGCAGACAACGCACTGCTCAATGAAGCCATTGCGCAAGTCAATGCACTTAACCATGAATACCCCACAGCAGAGGCCATAACAAATGAAACCCCACGCTTTCTGGTCATTCACCGCTCACGCGTCTGGTGCAGCACCGAGGCCCGCTGGATAGGCTGGGAACGCAAACGCGGCAAGCTTGAATCGCTGATCCGCTACATCGCTGAAGGCCAACAAAACAGCACGGCACGTCATATCGTGCATAGCACCGCATCCAAGGCCTACGCAGGCGACTTTTACTTTGCCGATGGCATGGTTTTAGCGCCGGGCATTCGCTACATCCTCACGCTCGACAGCGACACCGGCCTGCCGCCGGCCGCCCTGCGCGAGTTGGTGTCAATTGCCGCACACCCATTGAACGCGCCGCATATCGACAAGGCTACGCGCCGCGTCACGGGTGGCTATGGCATCTTGCAGCCGCGCCTGGTCACGCCTTTGCCGCCGCTTGAAGAGCGCTCACCTTTTCACACCCTGTTTGCCGGCCAGTGCGGCATTGACCCGTACAGCAGCGGCACGTCTGATTTGTACCAGGACTTGTTTGGCCTGGGTACCTTCATCGGCAAGGGTTTGCTCAATGTGCAGGCCGTGCATGCGGCACTAAGCCAGCGTTTTGCAGATGAGTCCATCCTCAGCCATGACCTGCTTGAAGGCACGATTGCGCGCTGTGCTTATGTGAGCGACGTGGTGCTGGTTGAAGACCACCCGCACCACTCGGGCGTGGACGCTTCACGCCAGCACCGCTGGACGCGCGGCGACTGGCAATTGCTGCCGCTGATGTGCAAGCCCGCGCGCTACGGCATTGACAAACTCGGCCTCTGGAAAATGCTCGACAATCTGCGGCGCTCGCTGGTGGTACCTAGCTCTCTTGCCTTGCTGGTGTGGGTTATTTTTACCGGTGCGCTGCCGATTTCAAAAGCCATTGCCGTGGTGTTGGCTGCTTTTTTGGTAGGGCCGCTGCTGGGTGCGCTTGCAGGCCTGGTGCCCACACGCCGCCACATTGTGCTGCTGCACTTTTTTCATGTCGGCATGGTCGAGTTGTGGCGTGCGTTTGCAGCCAGTGCGTGGTTGTTTACGCAACTGGCGGTCAAGACTGGCATGTTGCTCGATGCGATTGCACGCACGCTGTGGCGGCTGTTTGTAAGCCGCAAACACCTGCTGCAATGGACCACTGCGGCACAGGCGCAGGTCGCCGCAAAATATTCACTGGCCTCGTTTGTGCGCAGGCATTCCCTAGCATCGCTGGTGTGTATGGCGCTTGCTGCGGCGGCACTGCACAGCCCCTACCCGGTTGCGGGTGTGACACTGTTTTTGATCTGGGCACTGGCATCAGTTGCCGCGTGGTGGGCCAGTTGCCCGCCCCGGCAACACCGGGCCAGCCGCATCAACGCCGACGAAAGAGCCTACCTGCTGGAACTGGCGCGCGACACCTGGCGCTTTTTTGAACACTGCGTTGGCCCGCAAGACAACTGCCTGCCACCAGACAACCTGCAAATTGACACCGAGCCAACGCTGGCACACCGCACATCGCCAACCAACATCGGCCTGTACTTGCTGTCAGTTGCCTGTGCGCGGCAATTTGGCTGGATCACGACCACCGATCTGGTCAACCGCCTGCAGGCCACGCTGGCAACGCTAGAGCGCCTGCCCAAACACGACGGGCATTTGTTCAACTGGTATCAGACCGAAACGCTTGATGTATTGCTACCCGCTTACGTGTCCACTATTGACAGCGGCAACCTGGCGGGCCACCTGCTGGCCGTGGCCGGTAGCTGCAAAGCCCTAGCGTGCAAGGCCGACAGCACGATGGACGAAAAACGTGCGCTGGCCTTGATTGCCGCGCAGTGCAATGCCCTGTGCATGGGCATGAACTTTCGTGGCCTGTACAACGCCAAGCGGCATCTGTTTCATATCGGCTTGCGCGTGCATGAGCATGTGCTGGATGCCAGTTACTACGACCTGCTGGCATCTGAGTCACGCCTGGCAAGTTTTTTGGCAATTGCCAAGGGCGATGTGCCACAGCGTCACTGGATGGCGCTGGGCCGCGCATTTTTGT
>JBCKNM010000103.1:0-4420 GCA_038902775.1 Polaromonas sp. | reverse complement strand
CTGGCGCTGTCAGCGCTGTGGTCATGCCCTTGTCCGGCCTTGCAATGGCGCAGAACATCACTGGCGCTGGCGCTACTTTTCCGGCTCCGCTTTATTCCAAATGGGCTGCCGACTACAACAAGGCAACAGGTGTCAAGGTCAACTACCAATCCGTAGGTTCCGGCGCTGGCATCAAGCAGATTGACTCGAAGACGGTTGATTTTGGTGCCTCCGACATGCCGCAAACCGATGCTGTGCTGGCTAAAAAGGGCCAGATCCAGTTCCCTACCGTGATCGGCGGCACGGTACCCGTTATCAACGTCAAGGGCATTGCACCTGGTCGGATGAAACTCGACGGTCAGGTACTTGGCGACATTTACCTTGGCAAGATCACCAAGTGGAACGACGCAGCCATCAAGGCGCTGAACCCGACCCTGCCATTGCCTGACGCTGCCATTGTCCCTGTGCGCCGCGCTGACGGCTCGGGCACCACCTTCAACTTCACCAACTACCTGAGCCGCGTACACCCCGAGTGGAAGGCCAAAGTGGGCGAGGGCGCCGCCGTCAACTGGCCAGTCGGCGCAGGCGGCAAAGGCAATGAAGGCGTGGCCGCTTTCGTGAACCGCCTGCCCAACTCGATTGGTTATGTCGAGCACTCGTACGTCAAGCAGAATAAGATGACCTACACCCTACTTAAAAACCGGGATGGTGTTTACGTCACGCCAGACGAAACCTCTTTTGCAGCAGCGGCAGCCGATGCCGACTGGAACAAGTCGTTTTACCAGTTGATTACCGACCAGCCCGGAAAAAATGCTTGGCCTATTTCAACTGCCACCTTCATCCTGATGAACATGAAGCAGGAAAAACCAGCGGCAGCCACCGAAGTCTTCAAGTTCTTCGCATGGGCTTACAAAAACGGCGATAAAACCGCTATGGCTCTGGACTATGTGCCCATGCCTGACAGCGTGATCGGTGCCATCGAAAAGTCCTGGGCCAAAGTGACGGATGCGTCTGGCAAACCGGTTGCCATCAAGTAATTTGCTGACAAAACCATGAGCAATCCGCCTCCCGCTAAAACGGCCCGCTCGGGCCCGCTGGCTGACCGTCTTTTTGGCCTTGCCGCCAAAGCAGCGGCCCTGTTCACCTTGCTGGTGTTGATGGCGATGCTGGTATCGCTCACCATCAGCGCGTGGCCAGCTATTGCCAAGTTCGGCTTCGGCTTTTTGACCAGCACCACCTGGGACCCGGTCAAAGAAGAGTTTGGCGGCCTGGTGATGATTTACGGCACGGTGATGACTTCTGTGATTGCGCTGCTGATCGCGGTGCCAGTGAGTTTTGGTATTGCGCTGTTTTTGACCGAGATGTCACCCGCGTGGCTCAAGCGCCCGCTGGGTACTGCCATTGAATTGCTGGCCGCCGTGCCGTCCATCGTCTACGGCATGTGGGGTTTGCTGGTGTTCAGCCCGGTGCTGTCTACCTATGTGCAGCAACCGCTGCAAAAGGCATTCGGTGACGTGCCTTTTCTGGGTTCTCTTTTTTCGGGTGCGCCGGTTGGCATTGGTATTTTGTCTGCCGGCATCATCCTAGCGATCATGATTATTCCGTTCATTGCGTCGGTGATGCGTGATGTGTTCGAGGTCACGCCAACGTTGCTGAAAGAATCTGCTTACGCTCTGGGTGCCACCACCTGGGAAGTGGTTTCAAAAGTTGTATTGCCGTATACCAAGGCTGGCGTGGTTGGCGGCATCATGCTGGGTCTGGGCCGGGCGATTGGCGAGACCATGGCGATCACGTTTGTCATTGGCAACTTCAACCAGCTTAATTCACTCAGTCTTTTTGAGGCTGCCAACAGCATCACATCGGCGCTGGCCAATGAATTTTCCGAAGCCGGTGAGGGCCTGCACCAGGGTGCCCTGATGTACCTTGGCCTGGTGCTCTTCTTCATCACCTTTGTGGTACTGGTACTGTCGAAAGTCATGCTGGCGCAATTGCAGAAAAATGAAGGAGCCAAGACATGAGCGCTACCACTGCAACTATTTTGCACGATCCACGCGAAGCGAAATACGCCAAACGCAAGTTTGTCAACCGCGCGGCCATTTCTCTGGCGATGGCCGCCATGGCTTTTGGCCTGTTCTGGCTGTTCTGGATATTGTTTGAAATCGTGCGACTGGGCCTGGACGGTTTGACGCTTGACACCTTGACGCAGATGACACCACCGCCCAACGAGGCGGGCGGATTGGCGAATGCGATTTACGGTTCATTGATGATGGTGTTGCTGGCCGCATTTATTGGCACACCCATAGGCATCATGGCTGGCATTTACCTGGCCGAGTTCGACACCAAAGGCTGGTTGGCGGTGGTGACGCGTTTTGTCAACGACATCCTGCTGTCTGCGCCGTCTATCGTGATTGGTCTGTTTGTTTATGCCGTAGTGGTGTCGCGCTTCAAGTCATTTTCGGGCTGGGCTGGTGTGATTGCATTGGCATTGATTGTGATTCCGGTGGTGATTCGCACTACCGAGAACATGCTGCACCTGGTACCGTCAGGACTGCGTGAGGCAGCTTACGCCTTGGGCGCGCCGAAGTGGAAAGTGATTCTGAGCATTACGCTCAAGGCTGCCAGGGCTGGTGTAGTGACCGGCGTGATGCTGGCGATTGCCCGCGTAGCCGGGGAAACCGCGCCGCTGCTATTCACTGCATTGAGCAACCAGTTCTGGACGTCCGATTTGAGCAAGCCCATGGCGAGCCTGCCTGTGACGATCTTTAAATTTGCCATGAGTCCGTATGAAAACTGGCAAAAACTGGCCTGGGCCGGGGTGTTTTTAATCACCATGGCGGTACTGGGGCTGAATATTTTGGCGCGGATTTTAACGCGCAGCAAGTTTTAAAGAGTTCAAACTCGCATCAACGTACAGCTATCATTTTCGACAAGAAAAAACGAAAAAAACGAAAGAAGACCAACTATGGAAACCATGACTGCCGAGCGCCCGAAGTTGATCGAAAAATCGAAAATATCGGTCAAAAACCTGAATTTTTATTACGGGAAATTCCACGCTTTAAAAAATATCAATCTGGAAATTCCAGAGAAAAAAGTGACCGCCATCATTGGCCCTTCGGGCTGTGGCAAATCAACCCTGCTGCGCATTTTCAACCGTATGTACGAGCTGTACCCCGAGCAGCGTGCCGAGGGTGAAGTCATGTTTGACGGTGAAAATTTGCTCACGTCAAAAAAAGATGTGGCACTGATCCGCTCCAAGGTCGGCATGGTGTTCCAGAAGCCGACACCGTTCCCGATGTCGATCTACGATAACATCGCTTTTGGGGTCAAACTGTTTGAAAGCCTCAGCAGCACCGACATGGATGAGCGTGTAGAGTGGGCATTGCGCAAAGCGGCGCTCTGGGGTGAGGTCAAGGAAAAACTCAACCAGAATGGCTCCAGCCTTTCTGGCGGGCAGCAGCAACGCCTGTGCATTGCCAGGGGTATCGCCATCAAGCCTGAAGTGCTGCTGCTTGATGAGCCGTGCTCGGCGCTGGACCCGATTTCCTCAGCCAAGGTGGAAGAGTTGATTACCGAACTCAAGAACGACTACACGCTGGTCATCGTGACCCACAACATGCAGCAGGCCGCACGTTGCAGCGACTACACGGCCTATATGTACCTGGGCGATCTGGTGGAGTTTGGCGTGACGAAAGACATCTTCTTCAAGCCCAAGCACAAAGAAACCGAAGACTACATCACCGGTAGGTTTGGCTGAGCCGGAATTTTTAAATTTTTAGGAATATTCAACATGCCCGATAAACATTTATCCACTCAGTTCGACAGCGAACTCAACGGCGTATCGTCCCGCGTCATGGAGCTTGGCGGTTTGGTAGAGTCCCAGATCCGGCTGGCGATTTATGCCTTGTCGCAGTTCAACGCTGATAGCGCCAATCAGGTGATCGAGACCGAGGCCCGCGTGAACGCCATGGAAATCGACATTGACCGCGAGCTGTCGTCCATCATTGCCCGGCGCCAGCCAACGGCGCGCGATTTGCGCCTGCTGATTGCGATCTTAAAAACCACCGCCAATCTTGAGCGCGTTGGCGATGAGGCTGAAAAAATCGCGCGCATGGTCAAGTCCATCATCAAAAGCGGTGCCGCGCGCAGGCTGCCTTCGTCGGACTTGCGCATTGCCGCCGAACTGGCATCCGGCCTGCTGCGCAAGGCACTCGATGCCTTTGCCCGGCTGGACACTGCCGTTGCGCTTTCCATCCTCAAGGAAGACGATCTGATCGACAAGGAGTTTGACGGTTTTGTGCGCAAGCTGATTACCTACATGATGGAAGACCCGCGTACCATTTCTGCAAGCCTTGATTTGTTGTTTGTGGCCAAGGCGATTGAGCGGGTTGGTGACCATGCCAAAAATATCGCCGAATTCATCATCTACATCGTCAAGGGCGCG
>JBCKNM010000102.1:0-4450 GCA_038902775.1 Polaromonas sp. | reverse complement strand
GTCAATTACGGGCAGAACTATCCGCACATGATGCTGTGCCAGCATGAGGAAACCGCGGTTCAGATTGCGCACGGCTATGCAAAGGCAAGCGGCAAGCCGATGATTGCCATCCTGCATAATCTTGTCGGCCTGCTGCATGCGAACATGGCCGTCTATTACGCCTACATCGATCGCGTGCCGATCTTCATCATGGGCGCGACCGGCCCGATGGATGAGACCAAACGCAGGCCGCGTATCGACTGGACGCATACCGCCAATGTGCAAGGACAGGCGGTGCGCGATTACACCAAATGGGATTACCAGCCGACGGTGGTCGATGGCGTACCCGAGTCGTTTGCGCGCGCCTATGGCGTCATGATGACCGAACCGCGCGGACCGATCTACATGTGCTACGACGCCTGGCTGCAGGAAGCTCCGCTCGATCATGAAGTCGCTATGCCGCCGGCCGGCGCGATGCCGGTGCCGACCCGGCTCGCAGGCGATCCGTCCGCCATCGAGAAGGCGGCCGACATGCTGGTGAAGGCGCAACGCCCGGTCATCATGGCCGAGTTTGCCGGACGCGACCCGGACGCGTTTCACGCGTTGGTGGAATTGGCCGAAACGCTGGGAGCGCCGGTGTTTGACATCAACAGCCGCCTCAACTTTCCCGGATGTCATCCGCTCAACCTCAGCATGGTCAAGGATGTATTCCGCGACGCCGACCTGATTCTCTGTCTCGACGTGCGCGATTGGGAAAAGCCGACGACCGAATTGAACAGCACCACACGCGAATTGAGCAGCCTGGTGCCGGCGGATGCACGCTGGATCGACATCGGTTTCGGCGATCTGGAGCTGTCCAGCTGGGCGATGGATTATCAGCGCCTGCTGCATGCCGATCTGCGCATGATGGCCGATACCACGTTGGCAATTCCGGCGCTTACCAAGGAAGTGCGCAAGCATGTCGACAGCAATCCGAAACTGGCGAAAAGCATCAGCGAGCGATTTGAAAAGAATGCTGGCCTGCATCGCGCCGCACGCGCAAAATGGGCCGAGCAGGCGCGTAAGGATTGGGATTCGAGCCCTCTGACGCCGGCGCGCTTGGCATCCGAAGTGTGGGAGGCCATCCGTCACGAAGACTGGGTACTGACGGCCGGGACGCTGGAAGATTGGACACGCAAACTGTGGGATTTCGACAAGCCGTACCGGCATCCTGGGAAATCGCTGGGCACCGCTACCCAGATCGGTATTTCGCTGGGTGTGGCGCTGGCGCACCGCGATGCCGGCCGGCTGGTGGTCGACATCCAGCCCGATGGCGACCTGATGTTCGATGCCGGCGCCCTATGGGTGGCCGCCAAGCACAAGATTCCGATGCTGATCGTCATGTACAACAACCGCGCCTACTACAACGATTGGGAACATCAGATCCGCATGGCCAAGCAGCGCGGAACGGCCCTTGACCGTGCCCATATCGGCATGGATCTGGACGGGCCGGCGCCGGACTTCGCCAGCTTGGCGCGATCCATGGGATGGTACGCGGAGGGACCGATCGAGCGCGGCGAGGATGTCGGTCCTGCGTTGAAACGCGCCATTGAACGCGTTAAGACCGGCCAACCCGCGCTGCTCGATACGATTACCCAGAAACGTTAGGGCACTTCTAGAAATTCGGCTTTTCGGGATGAAGTGCAAGGCGCACGGAGCGCAGCAACCGGAACGTACTTCAGGTACGTGAGGATTGCGAGCACCGCACAACGCAGCAATTCGCCCGAAAAATGAATTTATAGAAGTGCCCGATAGATCGCGACCTTCAATAAGAGAACGGTATTCAATATGAAAACAATAGGACTTGTCGGCGCCGGACGCATGGGACTGCCCATCATCGGTCACTTAAGCCGCGCCGGTTTCCGGGTGCTGGTGAGCGAGCGCAATCCCGAGCGGCGCACTGACATCGAGTCGCGCGGAGCGATCTGTGCCGATCAGGCAACGCTGGCGGCAGAATCCGAAGCTATCCTCATCTGCGTCGGTTATGACAACGAAGTGCGCGAGCTGATTGCCAGTCCGGGCGGACTGCTCGATACGGCAAAGCGCGACACGATCATTGCCGTCCTTAGCACGATTCATCCGAAGACGATGCAGGAACTCGCCAGCCAAGGTGACTCGCGCGGCATCCATATCGTGGATTCGACTGTTTGCCGCGGCGGCTGGGCTGCCGATGAAGGCACGCTGCTGTCGTTTGTCGGCGGCGACAAGACGATAGTAGACCGATTGACACCGGTGCTGTCGGCTTATTCTTCGGACGTGGTGCATAGCGGCGGCATCGGCACTGCCCAGGTATCGAAAGCCGCTAATAATCTGATCCTCTGGGCATGCCTGGTTGCCAATCATGAGGGCTTGGCCTTGGCACAGCGTTACGGCGTCAATATCGACGCACTGCGCGAAGCGCTGATGACCAGCAGCGCTACCAACGGCGCTCTGGACAACTGGGGCAAGCAGTCGATGGCATGGGCCCAGGACGATATGGCGATCGTCGCCGAAATGGCGGAGGAATGCGGCATATCTCTGCCGCAGAGTGGCCTGGTACGCGAGATCTGCCGCACGCTCAAGCCGCGGCGCTATAAGCTCGAAGAATACGGCAAATAATTCTGTTCGTCCCTGTAAATATCCTGCGGCTAAAATACCAGGGTTTTGCAAGAGGCTCCACATTCAACAAAGGAAGAAATATGAACTGGATACTTACCAAGCTGCGCTTGGACCTTGCGCGAAGAGGAATGACAGATCACCCGTCACCGTGGCGAAGTCCCGCGCAGGGGACTTCGCCAGTCACGCCAGCGCCTATTTTCTCGCCCCGCAGGTCGGCGAACGTCGGGCGCGGTGCCGCTGCGATCCTTCTTATATCTCTGGCTTGCCTGACTACCTCGGCCTCCGCTCAGGGCAGCTTTCCGAGTCGGCCGGTCAGGCTGGTGGTCGCCTTGCCGCCAGGCGGCGCTGTCGATGGCATCGCCCGTGAGCTTGCCAAAGGACTGCAGGCCCTGTGGGGGCAGCCCGTCATCGTCGAGAACAAGCCGGGCGCGTCCGGGGTGATTGCGGCCGACGCGACGGCCAAGGCGGCACCGGACGGCCATACGCTTTTCCTCGCGACGGACGGTATTGTCACGGTCGTCCCCTTCCTGCAGGAGAAAATGCCCTACGACACACTGAACGACCTCAAGCCGATTGCGCTGGTCGGCAGTTTTCCCTTTATACTGGTGGCTCACCCGTCTTCCGGCTTCAAGACCGTCGCCGACCTGATTGCTGCGGCCAAAGCCAAACCCGGCTCTATCGACTACGCCTCAAACGGGGTCGGCGTCTCGCCGCACATGGCGATGGAACGGCTTCAGCGTATCGCTGGCATCAAGCTGAACCATATCCCCTACAAGGGGGCCGCGCCAGCCATGCAGGATATGCTCGGCGGGCGCGTGTCGGTAATGTTTGCCTCAGTGGCGGCGGCCCTGTCGCACGTTCAGTCCGGCATGCTGGTGGCGCTCGCGATGGGCAGTGCGACGCGTTTGCCGCAGTTGCCGCAGGTGCCGACTCTCGCCGAGCGCGGCTATCCGGGTTTTGAATCGGCGAGCTGGATCGGTGTGTTGGGACCGGCGAAGATGCCGGACGCCGTGGTGCAAAAGATCGTGGCGGACCTGCGCACAGTCACCCAGAACGCAGCCTATCGCGAAAGCCAGACCACCATGGGCAACGAAGTCCGCATCAGCACCAGCGCCGAGTTCGCCAAGCGGATCGCCACCGAGTACGACCACAACAAGGCTCTGTTTGCCAGCGGGAGCATTGCGCGCGAGTGACATTGCCGGCAGGACACGCATTTTTGACGGAACGGATACAGAAGTAGGGCGCATCGTGATGCGCCGGATGTTTCGACGCATGCGGCGCGTCACGACGCGCCCTACAAATTCATCAGGGTCATAGTATCGGCTTCTCGGTCGCACTACCTCCATTCCAACCTTCCCCCTTACAACGGGGAAGGAGCCGCAATATATCGCATTACAACAATCATCAAATCATCATGAACAAACCTGAACCAATCGAAAACCAGCTCGCAGCCATCGAATCCCCCATCCCCGGCACCGAAGATTCGCGCGTATGAGGTAGTGACATCATTGCGGATGCATTCCGCAATATCGGGCTGGAATAGGTCGCCCTCAATCCAGGCGCAAGCTTTCGCGGCTTGCATGACAGCCTGGTCAACTACACCGGCAACCGCGAGCCGCAGATGCATCCGGTGCAGAAAGCGTTTGTGTAAGAGCAGGCCGCGCAGTGCATACTGCATCAACGGATGGATCGTGGCATCGGCCGCATTGCTGAAAGAGAAGCCGAAGGCGAGCGAAGCCGAGCTCTGTGAAGGCCTGATGCGCTCAAACTGCTCTCGACTGATGTCGCTATGATAACTCTTTCTCAGCCCTTAATTATCAGGAGATTTCTCATG
>JBCKNM010000101.1:0-4505 GCA_038902775.1 Polaromonas sp. | reverse complement strand
AAAGCCGGGGGATGGTTATTTGGGTCAGTGTAAGTTTATTTCCTTCACTTTTCTGGACAGACATGATCGAGCTCTATCACAGCACCCATTCCACCTGTAGCCAGAAGGTGCGTCTGTGCCTCGCTGAAAAAGGCATTGCCTGGACCGGGCACCATTTGAATCTGCGTCGCTTCGATCAGTTGAAGCCCGAGTTTCTGATCCTCAATCCGGCAGGGATGGTGCCGGTGCTGGTTGACGGGAACTGGACGCTGAACGAATCGCGCGTCATCAACGAGTACCTCGAGGATGCCTATCCGCAGGTGCGCCTCGCGCCGGCCGATCCGAAGGCGCGGGCGCGCATGCGCCTGTGGACCAGGTATTCCGACGATGTGGCAACCGACGCGGTGAAGCTGCCTTCGTTCGTGAAGAACGTGCAGCCGGCATTGCAGAAAATGACGGCTGACGAGGTGCAGGCGATGGTGGCGCGCATTCCCGATGCGAAGGTGCGCGAGCGCTGGATGAAGGCGGTGACTGAAGGCGTTTCCGCCGCGGACCTGAAACCTTCGGTGGATCGCCTCACCGCCATGGTGGAGCGCATGGACCGGGCGCTGGCCGATGGGCCCTGGCTCGCCGGGGATGAATACAGTCTTGCCGATATTGATATGGCACCCTTTGTGCAACGACTGGTACGGGTGGAGCTGTATCACTTGGTCGAGGCGCGGCCGCGTGTCAGTGACTGGTATGCGCGCATCACCTCGCGGCCGGCGTATGCTCTGGCCATGCCGCCTGCCGGATCCGAAAGCGTGCAGCCGGACGATAAGTGAAACTGGTGGCGAGCCCCGCCGAGCGCCGGAAATGCTCAGTGCGTGTCGAACACTGCCTGGTACTCTGCCAGTCGGTTGCGCACGGCCTGCTGTTCCTCCGGCGTCGGCTGCGCCGGATCGGCGGCCGCAGGCAGGGCGCCAAAGCGCATCAGGGAGGCCATCAAGAGTAGGCGTGCTTTGGTAGCGGTCAGATTGCGCCCACCGAGAAAGCGATCGACTGGCGGTGTGAAGCCTTCGTTATTGCCGCGCCCCACGCGCACCACCGGCATGCCGCTGTGCACCGCCTGCAGCAGCGAGCGGTTGCGGGAGTAAATGAGTTGTCCGGTTTTTAGCAAGTAATCTGTCCGGTTTGAGGAGTGTGATGCAAGACACACCAATCAGCCGGACTCAGTACACGCAGGAGAACCGGAAGATGAGATTTCAAGAAGCTTATGAGGGATGGAATGGTGGACGCCTGACGCAGGCCGAGGCGGCACTGCTGCTGGGACAATGTGAGCGCAGCTTTCGCCGCCACGTTGAGCACTACAAAGCCGACGGCCTGGACGGACTGCTGGACAAGCGCCTGAGCCAAATATCCAAGCGCCGTGCCAACGCAGCCGAGGTGAGCCACGTGGTGGCGCTGTACAAGAGCGGTTTTGGTGGTTGGAACCTGTCGCACTTTCACAGCAAGTACCAAGTCGAGTTCAAGGGCCAGCGCAGCTACTCGTGGCTCAAAAGCGTGTTGCAAGGCGCAGGCGTGGTCAAGCCCCACAAGAGGCGCGGCAAACACCGCATCAAACGCGAGCGAGCGCCGCTGCAAGGCATGATGCTGCACCAAGATGCCAGCACCCACCACTGGATTAGCACTGCGGTGTGGGATCTGGTGGTCACCATGGATGACGCCACCGGCGTGCACACCTCGATGTTCTTTTGCCACCAAGAAGGCAGCACATCGAGCTTTCACGGCATCGGCCAGACCATCGCCCGCTACGGCCTGTTCGCATCGCTGTACACCGACCGGGGCTCGCATTATTTTTTCACGCCCCAGGCCCGTGGCAAGGTGGATAAACTTCATCCTACCCAGGTGGGACGCGCGCTCAAGCAGCTCGGAATTGAGCACATAGCGGCCTACTCGCCCCAGGCCAGGGGACGCTAGCCGAGCGGGCCTTTCAGACGCACCAGGGATGCCTGCCGCAGGAGTTGGCACGCGCAGGCATCACCGACATGCACAGTGCCAACCGTTATCTGGAGGAAGTCTACATGCCCGCGCACAACGGTGAGTTCACTGTGCCCAGCGCCTGTGCTGGTATCGGTTACGTGCCCTTCATCAGCGGCTCTTTGCCCGACATCTTGTGCGAGCACCACGAGCGCGCTGTTGGCAACGACAACTGCGTGAGCTTTGAGGGGCTCACCTTGCAAATCCCCGCTGATGAGTACCGCTACCACTACGCGCGCACGCGGGTACGGGTGCATCGCTATGTGGACGCAACGCTGGCGCTGTTTCACGGCCCGCGCAGGCTGGCGCGCTATGACATCAACGGCCAACTGGTCATCGACATAGGCAAGGAGGTGCTCGCGCTGGCCGCGTAAGGCCAAGCCCCAACAGCGCCGCGCGTGTGCTGAGAAGCCGCTTCGGGCTACGCCCTTCGCAGCTTCTCAGCACACGATATAAAAGCGGACAATCTACTTGCTACCAAACCGGACAAGTCTATTTACTGCCGACAGGCACCATTTGTGCGACGACCAGTCCGGCGAAGCCGCCTATCATGAACACCTCGGTATGCGCAAAGTTGATGCGATGAAGCACAGTCACGATCAGCGTAAAACCGACGGCGACCAGCGCGTAGAGCCCGCCTGTCATCAGTCCGTTGATTAGTTGACCGGCAATCATCTGGCGGCGTCTCTTTTCTTTTAGAAGTGCGACAGCAGCTTGCCGAAGCCCTGCAGCTTGTCGTTGATGCCGCAAGCCCGCAGTGCGTGCCAGTAGGTTGCGGTGTTGATGGCGATCACTGGCTTGTCGAGCACCCATTCGGCGGCTGCCGCGAAGCGGATCATCGACAGGTTGGTGCCGACCTGCACGATGGCGTCCACGTCGTCACCATCAAGCTGCTTGAGGGCGTCGCGGCACATTTCATCGGTGGTGTGGGCGATCTGTACCGGGCTGGGGCGTTGCAGGCAGATGTCGCGCACAACGGTGAAGCCACAGTCCTGGTAGAAGCGGCGCACCTGGTCGTTAGCCACCGGGAAGTAGGGCGATACAAACGCAATGCGTTTGGCCTTGTAGATGTTGAGTGCCGCTTCGGTAGCGAACGATCCGCAGGAGACACCGACAGCGGCGCGCTCGCGCATCATCTGCAGGTAAGCTTCCGCACCCTTGCGGCCGTCCCAGAAGGTGGCGGCCGACATGCCCATCACCAGGTACTGCATTTCGCAGCTCTTGAGCACATCCACGGCATGCAGGGTGTTGCCCTGGATGTTTTGCACCAGTTGCAGAAAGTCTGCGTCGGTGTTGACCGGGTTGTTAGGAATCTCGATGCGGCTGTAGTGGTTGGTCACGCCGACGGGGCGCATGTCGTCAAAGTCGGGCTGCACGATGGTGTTGGTCGAAGGGCCAATGACCCCGAACTTCATGCGGTAACCGAGGTGGTCCATGTTCAGGCTTTCGAAAGTAATTGAAGAAAGGCATCGCGTGTCATCACGTCGGCGTATTTCTGGCGCATGTCGAAGAGGTTGGCATCATGCGGCTCGATGGCCCGGTCGCCCACGCAGTCTTCGATCACGACGGTGCGGAAGTTGAACTGCATGGAATCGATGACCGTGGCGCGCACGCAGCCGCTGGTGGTGCAGCCGACGACGACAGCGGTGTCCACGCCGCGCAGGTGCAGCCACTCGGACAGGCCGGTCGAGAAGAAGGCCGATGCCGACACCTTGCGCAGCACCCACTCGCCATCAATGGGCGTGAGCTGGGGCACGATTTGCGAGGCAGGCGCTTTTTCAGTCAGCGTCAGCAGCGGCGGCACCTTCATGCAGAACACGTTCTTGTTGGCGCCGTCGTCGGCAAACACCACACGGGTATGGACGACGGGCAGTCTAGCTTTACGAAATGCCGCCAGCAGGGGCACAGTGGCATTGGCCGCAGCCTCGATGTGCGGCCCGCCGAACAGATTTTCATCGACAAACCCGTTGACGAAGTCGACCAGGATGAGTCCGCAACGCGAGCCAACGCCCGAGGCATTGCCCAGGTTCTGCTTGCGGTAGATGTCTTCCTTACTCAAGATTCATACCACCTTGGCGACGGCATGCTGCTTGTCGAAGTCGACCACCCAGTCGAAGCCCATCAGCGAGGAGAACTCCTGGAAGTCATGAAGCTGTTGTTTGGTGTTCGCGCTGGAACCCGTCGCCTTGATGTGGCTGTAAACATTTTTGAACGCGGCGCCTGCTGACAGGAAAGCTGCTGTAGGGAAAATGACCAGGCCGAAGCCGATGCGCTGCAGTTCTTCCTTTGTCAGCACGGGCGTGCGGCCCATTTCGACCATATTGGCCACCAAGGGCAGGTCGAAAGATTTGCCGATTTTTTCCATCTCCTCAATGGACTCCGGGCTTTCGATAAAGAGAATGTCGGCACCGGCACGGGCGTATTTCTCCATCCGGCGCAGCGCCTCGTCCAGGCCATGCACGGTGCGGGCGTCAGTGCGCGCGATGATCTGAAAGTTCTTGTCTGTG
>JBCKNM010000100.1:0-4541 GCA_038902775.1 Polaromonas sp. | reverse complement strand
ACTCCGCATAGTCGTACAGCGCGCCCAGCAACGCCTGGCCTTGTTCGCTTGAGCCTTGTTCAGTTTCGGCCTGCGTATCAATCTCGGCAAACAGTGCATCAACATTGCGCGCCCCGCCCTCACCTTCCAGCAAACGCGCTACGCGGTGCGCTTCCCAGCGTTGCAGCTCTTCTGGTGACAGCGTTTCAATGAAGTTGCGGGCGCGGTATCTGAAGACCAGCTCTTCAAGCCTGTCGTCGTCAAAACCGATGCGGGCGTGGGCCAGCTCTGCCGGTGGCATGGCGCGCAACTGATTTAAGCGGCGTCGGTCGGCGTTGCCCACAAAGCCGCCGTAGAGGTCTTCATCCACGTCGGGCTGTGGCGCTTTTTCCCGGTTGAAGACTTCAGGCCAGATCGCGCTCATATCTGGCAGGGCTGCGGCTTTTTCTGCGTTGGCAAGCGCGGCGGCGATGTCTATGCCCCACTTGGCTGCCATCTCGTCGGTCAGTGTTGCCAGCTTGCGCACGACCATCGGTGACTTGTTTAAATGCACCGACTTAAGCGGCAGGCGCTGCACGCCCTCGGGCAGGTCGGCGGTCTTGCTGAACAAGCGCTGGCGCAGTGTGGCAACGTCCAGCAGCGGCAGCTCGCTGGGGTCATGGGCCAGGTCCCAGGCCAGCAACTCGTTTTTATTTGACGGGTGGGTTGCCAGCGGCCACATGACGGCCATGCAGCCGCGCTCTGGCGGGAATATGCCGGACACATGCAAAAACGGCTGGGCCGTCTGCGCTCTGGTGGGCAGGCCAAGCTCCATCGCAACGCGGTCTTTTTTGTGCAGGCCGAGGGCAAAGTCGAACAGCTTGGGTTGTGCGGTTTTTATCAGGCGGGCCAGTGCGATGGTGGCGCGCACGTCGCTCAGGGCATCGTGCGCGGCTTCATGCGCCAGGCCGTTGGCGGCGCTGAGGTCGGTGAGTTTGAAGCTGGGGCGAGTAGCGGTTTTATCGTCGGGTTTTCGGTCATCCGATTTTTGCGGCCAGTTGATGCCGTCAGGCCGCAGCGCGTAGGCCATGCGCACCACATCGAGCAAGTCCCAGCGGCCACAGTCGTTTTGCCACTCGCGTGCGTAGGGGTCCATCAGGTTGCGCCAGAGCATGTAGCGGGTGACTTCATCGTCAAACCTGATCGAGTTGTAGCCCACGCCGATAGTGCCGGGCTGGGCCAGCAGGCTTTCGATTTGCGCGGCGAATTCGTGCTCGGGCAAACCGTGCTGCAGGCAGTGCTGAGGCGTGATGCCAGTGATGAGGCAGGACTCGGGACTGGGTAGGTAGTCGTTAGCGGGCTTGCAATAAATCATCACCGCTTCGCCGATTTCGTTCAGATCAGCATCGGTGCGAATGCCGGCAAACTGCGACGGCCTGTCGCGCCTGGGGTTGATGCCAAAGGTCTCGTAGTCGTGCCAGAGGAAGGTATGGGTTACCATAGTCGCTTTTAAGAAAAAGCCGGTGGCAAAATGCTACCGGCTTTTTGTTAACTTTCAGCGTTCGATTAGCTGGCTTCGCTGATCTCTGCTTCCGACTTGGCCTTGCCTTCTTTTTTCGGCAGTGGCTGGATGTCGAGCATGACCTCGCCGTTCTCCACGCCCTTTTCGTCCGTCGTGACCTTCATGTCTACCGTCAGAAGGCCACCATCCATCAGGCGACCAAACAGCAGCTCGTCGGCCAGCGCACGGCGAATCGTGTCCTGAATCAAACGCTGCATGGGCCGTGCGCCCATCAGCGGATCAAAGCCCTTCTTGCCGAGGTATTTGCGCAGCGTGTCGGTAAACGTCACTTCGACCTTCTTCGCGGCGAGTTGCGTTTCAAGCTGCAGCAGGAACTTGTCGACCACGCGCAGGATGACGGCTTCATCGAGCACCTTGAAGCTCACGATTGCATCGAGGCGGTTGCGGAACTCGGGCGTGAACAGGCGTTTAATGTCGGCCATCTCGTCACCGGCTTCGCGCGGGTTCGTGAAGCCGATGGTTGCCTTGTTCATGGTCTCGGCACCGGCATTGGTGGTCATGACGATGATGACATTGCGGAAATCGGCCTTGCGCCCGTTGTTGTCGGTCAGCGTGCCATGGTCCATGACCTGGAGCAACACGTTGAAGATGTCCGGGTGCGCTTTTTCGACCTCGTCAAGCAGCAGCACGCAATGCGGCTTTTTGGTAATCGCCTCGGTCAGCAGGCCACCCTGGTCAAAACCCACATAGCCCGGAGGCGCGCCAATCAGGCGGCTCACGGCGTGGCGCTCCATGTACTCGGACATGTCGAAGCGGATCAGCTCGATGCCCATGATGTAGGCCAACTGCTTGGCCGCTTCGGTCTTGCCGACACCGGTGGGGCCAGAGAATAAAAAGGAGCCAATCGGCTTGTCGTCCCGGCCCAGGCCCGAACGCGCCATTTTCACGGCCGATGCCAGCACATCGAGCGCCTTGTCCTGGCCAAAGACCACGCTTTTCAAGTCGCGTTCCAGCGTCTTGAGCTTGCCGCGGTCGTCGTTCGACACATTGGCGGCCGGGATGCGCGCGATTTTGGCAACAATTTCCTCGACCTCGGTCTTGGTGATGATTTTCTTGCGCTTGTTGGCGGGCAGTATGCGCTGGGCAGCACCGGCCTCGTCAATCACGTCAATCGCCTTGTCGGGCAGATGGCGGTCGTTGATGTATTTGGCGCTCAGCTCGGCAGCCGCCTGCAGGGCCGCCACGGCATATTTGACGCCATGGTGTTCTTCATAGCGCGACTTCAGACCTTTGAGGATATCAACGGTTTCCTGCACCGTCGGCTCCACCACATCGATCTTCTGGAAGCGCCGCGCCAGCGCTGCATCTTTCTCGAAAATGCCGCGGTATTCGGTGAAGGTGGTGGCACCAATGCACTTGAGCTGGCCCGAACTGAGCGCCGGTTTGAGCAGGTTGGACGCGTCCAGCGTGCCGCCCGAGGCCGCACCGGCACCAATCAGCGTGTGGATTTCGTCGATGAACAAAATGCCGTTGGGCTTGTCCTTGAGCGACTTGAGCACGCCCTTGAGGCGTTGCTCGAAGTCACCACGGTATTTGGTGCCTGCCAGCAGGGCGCCCATGTCCAGCGAATACACGGTGGCCTCGGCCAGGATTTCAGGCACATCCTTTTGCGTGATGCGCCAGGCCAGGCCCTCGGCAATCGCTGTTTTGCCCACGCCGGCTTCACCGACCAGCAGGGGATTGTTTTTACGGCGGCGGCACAGAATCTGGATGACGCGTTCGACTTCGTAGTGGCGTCCGATCAAGGGGTCAATCTTGCCGTCTTTGGCGAGCTGGTTGAGGTTTTGCGTGTACTGCTCAAGCGGTGACTGTTTTTCATTCTTGTCAGCGCCGGCCTCTTCATTTTCAGCGGCACTTTCGCCGGCTTTTGCGGGCTCTGGCGGATCGCTCTTTTTGATGCCGTGCGCAATGAAGTTGACCACGTCCAGGCGCGTGACGCCCTGCTGGTGCAGGTAGTACACGGCGTGCGAGTCTTTCTCGCCAAAAATCGCGACCAGCACATTCGCGCCGGTGACTTCTTTTTTGCCATTGCCGGTAGATTGCACATGCATGATGGCGCGCTGGATCACGCGCTGAAAACCCAGCGTGGGCTGGGTATCGACATCGTCAGAACCGGCCACCTGCGGTGTGTTGTCCTTGATGAAATTGCTGAGGGCCTTGCGCAGGTCATCCACGTTGGCGGAGCAGGCGCGCAGCACCTCGGCGGCGCTGGGGTTGTCAAGCAGGGCCAGCAGCAAGTGCTCCACGGTGATGAACTCGTGGCGCTGCTGGCGCGCTTCGACAAAGGCCATGTGCAAGCTGACTTCTAATTCCTGGGCAATCATTGATTTTCCTTCACTTAACTTTTGGCTTGCTACGTTGATACTGGAACTGGTTATTCTTAACTGTTGAATCAAATATTAGCCGACTTTTTCATAACTCAATGGGCTCGCTGACGCACTGTAGCGGGTGGCCGTTCTTGCGGGCGGCTTCGCTGACCTGATCGACCTTGGTCGCGGCCACATCTTTTGAAAACACACCACAAACACCTTTGCCGTCGAGATGGATCTTCAGCATGATCTGGGTGGCGGTTTCGCGGTCTTTACTGAAAAATTCCTGGATGACTTCAACCACGAACTCCATGGGTGTGTAGTCATCATTGAGCAGCACGACCTGGTACATCTGCGGGGGTTTGGTTTTTTGCGGGCGGCGCTCGAGCACCACAGAATCGCTTCCCCGCCCGTCTTCAGGCCTGAAAATCGGGGTCGTCGGGGCTGAGGGAGTCTTCGGAGCTGTCTGCGGAACGTTGGTTGCCATGGATTTCATTCTAGCCATCAGTGATGGTCTTTGCGCCCAACAGGGAATTGAAAATATGGTGGTGGCGAGAACGCCACATTCAAGCCAATTTGGTTGACTTTTTTAACGCTCCAAAATAGCGCGCATGAAAAAACCGCTACAGAATTGCTTGCGGGCCTTGACGGCACCCATGAATTGGCCGCTAGCTGATTAGGGGCACCTCTAG
>JBCKNM010000099.1:0-4543 GCA_038902775.1 Polaromonas sp. | reverse complement strand
TCGATGAGACGAACGTTGCCTTGGGAAAATTTCTGGTGTCGAACCATTCTTTTTTTCGGACCTCGGCATCCATAGCATCTATTCGCAGTGCCATTCGGGACAGTCCCCTTAGAATTCCATAGTTGCGGAAATGAATATCCCGTGTCAACATCAGTTGGCATGTCCTTAGATCGCGCGGTAAAGTTTCCAAAACAAGGAGAAAAAAATTGAAAATGAAAAAGTTTGGATCACTTTTAATCTTCGTTTTGAGCATTGGCTGGTCGCTGGTCCATGCACAAACTGTAAAAATCACCCCTCTGGGGTCCCACGATGGTGAGTTGTGCGCAAACGACCGCGCCCTGGTTTTTGAAGACCCCACCGGGGTTAGAATTCTATGGGATGCTGGCCAGTCCGTGGCCGGTGGCAGTGATCCGAGGCTTGGCGATGTGCATGTCGTGTTGCTTAGCCACGCTCATGGCGACCATATTGGAGATAGAAAGGCGGCCGCCATTAACGCGGGCACATGTGCTAAGCCGGAAACCGTTTCTGCAGCCCCTAATTCAAATACAGCCGAGATTGCGGCGGCCAAAAACTCCGCCGTGGTTGTCAGTAATGATATGGCCAGGTTTCTGGGGAAAAAAATCCAAAACATTCGAGGTGTAAACACAACGGACTGTCCTACAACTGGCCTTGCCAGAGAGACAGTCGTTCCGCTTCCCGCGCCATGTGTGGCAAACCTGCAGTTGGGTGGAAAGCGGGCGATTCGGTTTCCCAATGCCCCTAACGCGGTGCAAATCGCGCTGGTTCAGGCGGACCACAGTAACAATATTCCTCGTAGCCTGCTAACGGATCCCGTGAAGACAGATTTGGCGGCCGACAATCTTACTGCCTATGTCGGCCACGCCAATGGCTACGTCCTGATTTTCACCAATGGCCTCAGGGTGTATCTGTCCGGAGACACCGCGATCATGGGTGACATGAAAACCATCATCAACGGCTACTTCAAGGCGAACCTAGCGGTCATGAATGTAGGCGCCTTTGCCATGCAGTCGGAAGCAGGTGCTTTTGCGGTGAATGAGTTGCTCCAGCCCCGGGCGGTAATACCGTCGCATGTAAACGAAGGGGCTACCACGGGTGGCAAGATCATTCCCGGCTCGAAGACCAAACAGTTCATGGACCTGGTCAAGGGCAGGCCGGTGCATTTACCGCTGAGCGGTAAAACGATGGAATTCAACGGTGATGCTATGTGTGTCGCTGGGTGCTAGTGCCTAACAATTAAAACAATCAGATGTAGCGCAGCCGAGGCGGGGCGGAGGACCGCGTAACGGTCTGTCCGCTCGCGGGTCTCACCGCTGTTCAATTTCCCGCAGCGTGGGCCGCGGTGTCTGTCCCTCGTGCAACACGCGCCGAATGGCCGAGGCCGCCGCCCATCTGATCGACCACGTCTTCCCCCATCTGCCGGTGCGCCAATGGGTGCTGTCGGTGCCCAAACGCCTGCGCTACTACCTGCAGCGCGACAAGGGCGTGCTCAATGCCACACTGCGCATCTTCCTGCGCGTGGTGCAGCAAAGCCTGCAGGCCCATTGCCCCGGTGCTGCAAAGGGTGACCCGGCCAGCCTGCACCTGGGCGCGGTCGCCTTCATTCACCGCTTTGGCTCCAGCCTGAACTCCCAGGGTGGCACTGGGTCAGCATCGCGCCATAAACCGCGCTTGTCAGCTCTGGCCGCATCTTTCAGGCCGGCGACTGGGAGTTAGCACGCTTTTTGAGGCCACTTTTTGGTGAGATACTTGGCCTCATGCGGTTGAATTTCCTATCCGTGCGACACAAAGGCCACGAGCGCGGCGCGATCTGGTTCGGCCACGCCGAGCCGCTGCCCGCCACCGCGCGGCTGGCGTTTCGGGTCAGCCTGGACGAATGGAACGGGCGCCAACGGGTGCAGATGGTGGTGGAGGAGGCGGCATGACACCGGGCAACCTTGGGCCAGCCTGGAGCCTGGTTTTGCAGGTATGCTCGCGAACCATGAAGACACTCTTCGCCCTGGCGCTGGCGACCTCGCTCTGCGCCGGCGCCCTGGCCCAAGCGCTGCGCCCCGTGCCCGTGGTGCGCGGACTGCAAGACCCCTGGGCGCTGGCCTTCCTGCCCGACGGCCGGATGCTGATCACCGAGCGCGGCGGCGCGATGCGCCTGGCCGGCGCCGATGGCCGCCTGTCGCCGCCGCTGGCCGGCCTGCCCGCGATTTCGGTCGGCGGCCAATGCGGTCTGCTCGACGTGGCGCTGGACCCGCAGTTCGCCAGCAACCAGCGCATCTTCTTCACCTTTGCCGAGCCTGGCGAGGGTGGCAACAGCACGGCGGTTGGCAGCGCGCGCCTGGTGGGCGAGCAACTGCAGGACGTGCGCACCCTCTTCAGCCAGCGACCCAAGATGCGCAGCCAGCAACACTGCGGCAGCCGCATCGTGTTCGACCGCAGCGGACGCCTGCTGATCGGCCTGGGCGACCGTTTCAGCGGCAAGGACGAAGCGCAAAACCCGGCCAACCATATCGGCAAGGTGATCCGTATCGAGCCTGACGGCAAGGTGCCGGCGGACAACCCGTTCGTGGCCCGCAGCGGCACCGCGCCGGAAGTCTTCAGCCTGGGCCACCGCAATATCCAGGGCGCGGCGCTGCACCCCGGTACGGGCGAACTGTGGGCCAGCGAGCACGGCCCGCAAGGCGGTGACGAGATCAACCGCGTACTGGGCGGGCTCAACTACGGTTGGCCGCTGGTGACATACGGCGTCAACTACGGCACCGGCACACGCATCGGCGAAGTGGGCCCCAAGCCCGACTTCGAGCCGCCGCTGTGGCATTGGGTGCCGACCTCGGTGGCCCCGAGTGGACTGGCATTCCTGACCAGCGAGCGCTATCCCGGCTGGAAGGGCAGCCTGTTCATGGGCACGCTGCGTGGGCAGGTCTTGATCCGCCTGACGCTGAACGGCAACCGCATCACGGGCGAGGAGCGCTTGCTCGAAGAGCTGAAGGCGCGCATCCGTGATGTGCGCCAGGGCCCCGATGGCTGGCTCTACGTGCTGACCGACGGCATCAACGCCCAGGTGCTGCGGCTCGAACGCTGAGCGGCCGCCACCGGCTGCCGCGGGCCGCTACACCACGCATCACAGAGTAATGACGAGTTCCCAATCTGCCCAAGCGAGAGCTCCCGGACATAAACGCCATGGATGAAAGTTCTTTGCCGGAAACGATCGAACAAGCAGTGCGGTTGCTCAAGTCGCTCATTGAAAAAAGTGAGCAGGACAAAATTGCTGCCGTGCCAGAAAGCGATTTGGTGATGTTGCACATGGAACTGGGCCAGTGGATCAGAAATACCATGGGACTATGGCAGGGCAACATACGACTGCTGGCAGCAGCAACAGGTCAGCAAGACCCCGATGATGCATCAGGTGTGATCATTCAGGCGTTTTGGCAGGTATTGCAGGACGAGGAGCGGCCGAAGGTTCATTGATCTCAACTGGCGCTGGGTTGTCTCTCGCCTGAACGGTACAAAACCATGTACTGGTGGCTACATGGCGGCTACATGGCGAAAAAGCGACACCAAGTAAAAAGCCAAGTGCTACTTAATTAATAGCGAACTAACTACTATTTATATAGGTTGGTGCCTGGAACGGGAATCGAACCCGTACGCCCGCTATGAACGAAGCGGCGGATTTTAAGTCCGCTGTGTCTACCTATTTCACCATCCAGGCGCAGGGCAGAGACTGGAGGCGCGGCCCGGAGTCGAACCGGGCTAGCCGGATTTGCAATCCGGTACATAACCGCTTTGTTACCGCGCCGTATTCTCAACAAAGCAAGGCAGTGCCGTGCTTAAAAAATTCCAACTCAACACATTCAACACATTCAAAAGAACCAATGAAAAAGGACAGCATTTTGAAGTGCTGCCCTTTAAATTGGAGCGGGAGAAGAGTCTCGAACTCTCGACCTCAACCTTGGCAAGGTTGCGCTCTACCAACTGAGCTACTCCCGCGATAACAGCCTTAAATTATAGCGTACTTTAGGGCACCTCCCGAAAGGCATGTCAAAAAGTCTTTCAGTGTTTCACTGTACCCGCATTTCTGCTGGCACCACCACCACGCTTGGCGCTGCCGCTGCCGCTGCCGATACGGCCAGCGCGATCTCTTCATCGGTCAGTGGAACCGGTTGGCGCTCCAGCGCGATCTGTAGCACCTGGTCAATCCATTTGACAGGAATGATCTCGAGTCCGTTTTTGACGTTGTCCGGAATTTCCTGCAAATCCTTGGCATTTTCTTCGGGGATCAACACCGTCTTGATGCCTCCGCGCAGAGCAGCAAGCAGTTTTTCTTTCAGCCCGCCAATAGCCGTGACCTCGCCTCGCAGCGTAATCTCGCCGGTCATGGCCACGTCACCGCGAACCGGAATGCCGGTCATGACAGACACAAAAGCGGTGGTCATGGCAGCCCCAGCGCTAGGGCCATCTTTAGGCGTGGCACCGTCTGGTACATGAATGTGAATATCACGCTTTTCAAACATTTCGTCCTTGATGCCGAGCATCT
>JBCKNM010000098.1:0-4603 GCA_038902775.1 Polaromonas sp. | reverse complement strand
GGTCGCACATAGTACGGGGACCCAACTGCGTACTCCTTGCGGGTACAAAGAGAGGGTAGGAGGAAAAGAATCGGGGTCAGACTCCAATTAGCTTAGGCCGCTACAAATAACATAGCTTCTCGCGCCCGTATTTACTGGGCTTGAGTTCTAAATGGCAAGAAAAATTCGGTGATTGCCAAGCAGGCCCCTTTCCACTCAAGCGGGATCGGGCTCGTGTCGGATCGATTCGCGCGCACGATGGTTGCGCAATTTGCCCAAGGTATGTTCGAGCAGGCGCTTGAGCTTGTCACTGGCGCCGCGAAAGGCTTCGTCCTGGCTGGGCGCATGGTGATTGACTGCCAGCGGGTCATGATGCGCCAGCCTTGCCTCAATCATGCAGCGCTTGTGGTCCGCACTGATCTTGTCGCTGTTCTCGTCGCTCATATGCACTTCAATGCGGGTAATGTCGTCTTTAAAGCGGCTCAGCGATGCATTGAGTTCCGTGCTGGCCCAGCGCTCGAACGATTCACCGGTATGGATGGTGTGGTTGGAGTTGACTTGAATTTGCATATGGCTTTTCCTTTCGGGAACTGCAGCGCTTGTGCCAGAAGAGGCGCTGCCATGAAGCCGCCGGAAGTGGTGGCTGGATAATTCATTGTGCGCCATACCGAACCGAGGGGTTCGCAGCCATTGCCTCAGCCCCTCAAAGGCCGCCGAGCGTCCGGTGTCGTTGCCGCCGCAGCGTCAACAGTCCGCCTCACCCATAAGCACCGGCGTGATGGCGACTTTGATCGGGACGGTGGTCAGCAGCCGCTGCATATGCAGACCGTGCGTGGCAGCCCCCATCACGATCATGCTGACATGGTTGCCCTGGGCATAGCGCAGCAGGGCTTGCGCAACATCGCCAGATTCAAGGACGTGGAAAGAAACCGTCTGCCCGTTCAGGTCCAGTGGCAGCGTCCATTGCCGCAGCATGCCGAGGTAGCGCCGGTGAACCGTGGTTTCGCTGGAGGCCAAGTCTAATTGGAGTCTGACCCCAATTCTTCCATTGCGCGCAACAGCGAGGCAGATAATGCTTTCATGCTGAACGCTCCACCCACCGCGCCACCCACCGCGCCACCCACGGCATCCGTAGCCGGGCTCTTGCTGACCGGCGGCGGCGCGCGCGCGGCCTACCAGGTCGGCGTGCTGGAGGCCATCGCCGATATCAGAAAAGCCGCTGGCGCGCTCACCGACGCCAACCCGTTTCCCATCATCACCGGCACCTCCGCTGGCGCCATCAACGCGTCGGCGTTGGCCTGTGGTGCCGATGACTTCGACAGCACCGTGCGCGGCATCGTCGGTGTCTGGAAAAACTTCGAGGCGCATCAGGTCTACCGCGCCGACTCTTTAAGCATGTTGCGCTCGGGCGCCACCTGGATGACCTTGCTGTCGCTGGGCTGGCTGCTGGCCAAATGGCGGCGCATGAAACCGCGCTCCCTGCTCGACAACACCCCGCTGGAAGCCTTGCTGGCCAGTCTGGTGCCATTGCAGCGCTTACCCATGCTGATTCGGCAAGGGCACTTGCGAGCGCTGGCAGTCACCGCCTCAAGCTATAGCTCCGGCGAGCACATTACCTTTTTTGAGGGCGACACGCGCCTCATGCCCTGGGTACGCTCGCAACGCCGCGCGGTGCGGGACCGCATCACACATGCCCACTTGCTGGCTTCATCGGCCATTCCCTTCGTCTTTCCGGCCACGCCGCTGCACATTGACGGAAAAATAGAATATTTTGGCGATGGCTCGATGCGGCAGTCTGCGCCAGTCTCTCCAGCTATTCATTTAGGAGCTACCCGCGTACTGGTGGTGGGCGCCGGACGCATGCACGAGCCCAAGAGTGAAGCCCATCTGCACACCAACAACAGCTATCCGTCCTTGGCGCAAATTGCCGGCCATGCCTTGTCCAGCATCTTTCTGGACGCGCTGGGGGTGGATGTGGAGCGGATGCGCCGCATCAATCAAACCCTGTCACTGGTGCCGCCCGAGGCCCGCAATGCCAGCGCGCTGCGGCCAGTGGAGCTGCTGCTGATCGAGCCCTCGCAACGGCTCGACGCCATTGCCGCCCGCCATGTGGGCGACTTGCCACGCGCAGTGCGCACCATGCTGGGCGGCGTGGGCGTGTCATCGTCCAAAGCGGATATCAAAGGTGCGGCGCTGGCGAGTTATTTGCTGTTTGAATCAGGCTACACCCGTGAACTGATCGCCTTGGGCTACACCGATGCCCAACGGCAACAAGCCGAAATCTGCAAATTTTTTGACTGGGCCCTGCCCGGCGCTGCGCCCTTACCCGTCACCGAAGAAGTCCGGGGCGAGCGACGTCGTGATCCGCTGCGGCTGCGCTGACAGCGGCCAGGCAGGTGGCGCTGAAATGCACGCAAAATGACCGTATGAATCGAAAGAAGAATTGGGATTTCCCGTCCGGAGGGCAGGTGCTCTCCTGAACGGCGGTTCAACGAAACCTCAGTTAGCCTTACTTTTGCTGGCCGCTTCATAGGCCTTTTTCAAATCACGGTATTCCTCGCAGGCGAAGAAGCAGATCTTGTCCAGCGCGTCCAGATGTTCCTTGGCCTTGCCGAGTTGCCCCATCTGGACATAGGCCACGCCAATGTATTCATGGGCGCCGCGATGTTTTGGGTCGAGCTTCAACGCCTGTTTGTAAGCCACCAGCGATTCGTCATAGCTCTTAAGGTTGCGCAAGCCGTAGCCGAGCAGGTTGAAACCATCGGCGTTGGCTGGGTTGGCGCGCGTGAAGCCCTCCAAGGCCTGGATGGTGGCCCCCCAGTCCTTCCTGTTCCTGGCGAATCCGTTCCTTGAGCGCGCGTATCATCTGTACGCGGGCGACATCGGTGTTGATGTCCAGCAGTTGGCTGGTATCAAAATTCTCCAGACGCAGCTGCTGCTGTTCGAGCATGAAGGCGTCTTCCTTGAACACATCGGTGGTCGAGACCCAGGTGTGCGGCTTGCCCGGATCTTCGAACTTTGCAAGGGATAAGAAATTCAACCGCATGCGCCCAACTATCTCACCGTATCAAGTCCTCAGAAAACGTGTTTACCCTTAGGCGGCAGGCTGATTCGCCAAGAATTTTTGCCCCATTGGGAACAAGCGGGGTGTCGACCTGCCAAATGGCGCAGCCCGAAAGAATCGGGGTCAGACTCCAATTAGATTTAAGCCGTTTCATGACTGTCTTCCCCGCAGCGCCGCGAGTGGGCGCGCTAACTTTCGATCAGCTTGTCACGTTTGGCCAGCGCCGGAAAGAGCTTGAACCACAGCGCCGCGAAAACCATTGTCGTAACGCCGCCGATCACAATAGCCGGAATCGTCCCGAAGGCCGCAGCTGAAAGACCGGCGCGGAATTCACCCAGATCGCCGGTTGCGCCGATGAAGATCGAATTCACCGCCGCCACGCGTCCGCGCATCTCGTCCGGCGTTTCGGCCTGCACCATGGTGTGCCGGATTACCACGCTCACCATATCGGTCGCGCCGATCAGACCGAGCAGCAGGATGGAAACCCACAGCCATTGCGACAGGCCAAACAGGGCAATCAGCAGGCCGTAGATGGCGACGGAAATCAGCATGGCGCGGCCAGCGCGCGATTTGACCGGATAGCGCGCCACGACAGCCGACATGATAATCGCGCCCACCGCCGGGCTTGCGCGCAGCAGGCCGAGCGCATCGGGTCCGGCCTGCAAAATATCCTTGACGATGACCGGCAGCAGCGCATTGACGCCGCCGAACAGCACCGCCACGCAATCCAGCGACACTGCGCCAAACATTACCGGCTTGGCCCACATGAATGTGAAGCCGGCAAGCAATGTCTCCATGCTGATGGGGCCGCGCCCGGCTTTGGGCGGATCAAGCGGCGTGCGCAGAACCCACGCGCAGACTGCCGAAATGGCGAAGATCGCCGTTGCCGTGATGAACACCACGCGCGTGCCCGCGAAAGCATAAAGCAAACCGCCGATCACCGGCCCGGCGATGGTCGCCATATGCCAGCAGGAGGAATACCAGGTCACCGCATTGGCGAAATGTTCGCGCGGCACAAGGTTGGGCGTGATCGCCTGTGAGGCCGGATTCGCGAACGCCCGCCCGATGCCCATGAAAACAGTGGCCACATAAATCAGCCAGACGGGGACGGTTCCGTAAAACACCGCAACCGACAAAACCGCCATCGCCGCGGCGCAAAGCCAATAGGACAATGCGACGATGAGTTTGCGATTATAAGTATCGGCGACATGGCCGGTCACCAGCGCAAAAACAATCGAGGGAAGAAAGGCGAACAATCCCGCCAGAGCCAGCGCTATCGTGCTGCCGGTCGTATCATAGAGATACCAGCCGATGCCAACCGTCTTGATCTGATAGGCGACCCCGGAGAGAAAACGATAACTGACCCAAAAACGAAAATCGCGGTAGGCGAATGCGGCGAGGGAGGAATGTTTCGCACCGGCGATGGCAGACGGATCGGCGCTCATACGCGGCTTTCTTGTTTGGCTTATCCAAAAAAATTACGCCGCCAGAATGGCGGCGCAACTCCGGTTGATTTTAGCGCGTCGTCTTCGATAAAGCAGAGGAAGAATTGAAGAATTG
>JBCKNM010000097.1:0-4633 GCA_038902775.1 Polaromonas sp. | reverse complement strand
TGCGAACATTGCTGCATCACTTTTAATCTCCGGAGTTACCCATGCCAAACCTCATTCAAAAAACCAGTGTTGTCACTGCCTCGTTGCTGGCGCTGGCTCTTACGCTGGCTTCGGCCCCCGCCCACGCGGGAAAAACGCTAGATGCCATCAAGGCGCGGGGCCAACTGGTGTGCGGTGTGAGCAGTGGCGTGGCTGGCTTTTCGCAGGCTGACAGCGCAGGCAAATGGTCTGGCCTGGATGTGGACGTGTGCCGCGCCATTGCCGCCAGCGTGCTGGGCGATGCGAACAAGGTCAAGTATGTGCCGCTGGTGTCGCAGCAGCGTTTTGCGGCGCTGCAATCAGGCGAGGTTGACATCCTCTCGCGCAACACCACCTGGACGCTCACGCGCGACGCATCGCTCGGTTTGGCCTTCACCGGCATTATTTACTACGATGGCCAGGGCTTCATGGTGCCCGCCAAAAGTAAGATAAAAAACGCCAAGCAACTTAAAAACGCAACCGTCTGCGTACAGTCCGGCACCACGACTGAAAAGAACCTGAGCGAGTTCTCACGCGCCAACAACCTGAATATCAAACCCATCGTATTTGAAAAATATGATGCTGCCAACGCAGCGTATTTTTCAGGCCGCTGCCAGGCCTACACCACCGACGCTTCCGGTCTTGCATCGGTACGCAACAAGGAAGCCAAAAACCCGGCAGAGCACGTTGTGTTGGCAGATCTGATTTCAAAAGAACCACTTGGCCCGGCTGTGCGCCGTGGCGATGACGAGTTTTTTGCCATCGCCAAATGGGTGGTGTTTGGCTTGATTGAAGCAGAAGAGCTTGGCGTAACCCAGGCCAATGTCGAAGCCATGCAAAAGGACAGCAAAGACCCGGCCATTGGCCGCCTGCTGGGCAGCAGTGAAGACACCGGCAAGCTGCTGGGCCTGGACAAGGAGTGGCTGGCACACGCCATCAAGGCCACTGGCAATTACGGTGAAATTTTTGAACGCAACGTCGGCCCAAAAAGCCCGCTGGCATTGCCGCGCGGCATCAATAAGTTGTGGTCGCAGGGAGGCCTTATGTACGCGCCACCCATTCGTTGATGGTGAGCTTGACTCCGCCCCGGCCAGCGCCACCGGCAAAGGATAGCGTTTTCTCGCTGCGCAGCCGGGCGTTTCGCGGCATGGCCTACCAGCTACTTGCAGTCATGGTCGTTGTGCTGCTGGTCTGGCTCTTGGTCAGCAACACGCTGGCCAACATGCGGCTGCGTGGCATACAGAGTGGCTTTGATTTTTTAACCCAACCCGCTGGTTTTGACATTGGCGAAAGCTGGCTTGACTACGGCGGGACCAGCCCCTACTGGAAGGCTTTTTTAGTTGGCCTCATCAACACGCTGCGCGTTGCGCTGATCGGCTGCGTTCTGGCGACCGTACTGGGCACCCTTCTGGGCATAGGCCGGTTCTCGCGCAACGCGCTGGTACGCGGCATCTGCTACGGCTATGTCGAGCTGTTTCGCAACATTCCTTTGCTGCTGCAATTGCTGATGTGGTACCTGATATTCCTTGAATACCTGCCGCTGCCCAATGAGGCATTGAGCATTGGCAAAGCGATTTTTCTGAGTAAAAACGGTTTGACATTTCCAGCACTCAACGGGAACATGCAGCTTGAATTCCCCGTGCCTGGCGACATGCAGATCGAGGGTGGCGCCACACTGAGCCCGGAATTCATGGCCGTGCTATTGGGCCTGGTGCTTTACACTGCAGCCTTCATTGCAGAAGTGGTGCGGGCGGGCATCGCGTCTGTGCCCAAAGGTCAGCATGAGGCTGGCGCGTCGATTGGCCTGTCGCGCAGCAAAACCATACGCCTGATTGTGTTGCCACAGGCGCTGCGCCTCATCGCGCCGCCCCTGACCAACCAGTACCTCAACCTCACCAAAAACTCATCACTCGCAGTGGCCGTTGGTTACCCCGATCTGGTGTCGATTGCCAACACATCGTTAAACCAGTCGGGCCGCGCGGTTGAATGCATCGCCATCATCATGCTGGTTTACCTGCTGCTATCGCTAGGCACATCGCTGCTGATGAACTGGTTTAACCGCCGTGTTGCGATCAAGGAGCGCTAGTAATGACACAAACCTTTGTAGCCATTTCAGCCAGGCCCGCGCCCACACAAACCAGTCCTAAAACTACCCGCATTGCGAGCTTGCTGCGTCAGCAGCTTTTCTCAAACCTGCCGAGCGCGCTGGTCTCCATCGCCCTGATCGCCACCGCCCTATGGCTGGCATTCAAAGGCCTGCACTGGGGCGTGATGGATGCCGTGTTTGCAGCCAATGCAGACCAGTGCCAGGCCGCGCGCGGCATCGGTGCCTGCTGGGGTGTGGTCAATGAAAAAGCCCGCTTCATATTGCTGGGCCGCTACCCGCAAGCCGACCAATGGCGGCCTGTGCTGGCAACGTTTGCCCTGATGGCACCCGTGCTTGCAAGCTGTTTGCCTCGCTTCTGGAAACCGTCACTGGCGTGGATATGGATTGTCGGCGTTGCCGTGTTTTTTATTCTGATGGGTGGTGACGTGTTGGGGCTTGACAAAGTGCCGACTGACCTGTGGGGCGGTCTGCCGCTGACGCTCATGTTGAGTGTGTTGTCTATGCTGTTCGCCTTCCCCATCGCAGTGCTCGTCGCACTCGGCAGGCGCTCCAACATGCCGGCAATTCGTACGCTGTGCCTGGTCTATGTCGAGCTGGTGCGCGGCGTGCCGCTGATATCGGTGCTGTTCATGGCATCGTTCATGTTTCCGCTGTTCATGCCCGTCGGAAAATCGCCCGATGTGCTGATTCGCGTCGTTGTCGGCATCACGCTGTTTGCTGCGGCCTATATGGCCGAGATTATTCGCGGTGGCCTGCAAACCGTAGGTCTTGGGCAGCAAGAAGCAGCAGCCAGCATGGGCCTGAGCTACTGGCAGGCACAGCGCAAGATCGTGCTGCCGCAGGCACTCGGTGCGGTGGTGCCCAGCATGGTCAATAACTTCATTTCACTGTTCAAAGACACATCGCTTGTAACCATCGTCTCGCTGTATGAGCTGACCGGTGCGCTCGGTTTGGCACTCGGGTCTGACCCGAACTGGCGACCTTTCAAAATCGAGGCTTACCTTTTCATCACGGCCATCTATTTCACTTTTTGCTACGCCATGTCACGCTACAGCTTGGCGCTTGAAAAGCGTTTGGCACACGGCAAAGGCAATTGATAAATGATAAACACCATGGTTGAGACTGCCATCAAATTTGAGAAGGTCAACAAATGGTTTGCCGACGGCCTGCATGTGCTGCGCGACATCGACTTGACGGTAAAACCAGGTGAACGGCTGGTGATTTGCGGGCCATCAGGCTCAGGCAAGTCCACGCTGATCCGCTGCATCAACGCGCTGGAGGATTATCAGCAAGGCACGCTAACCGTTGCGGGCACGGTGCTGGGCGACGATGCCAAAGCGATTGAAGCCGTGCGCCGCCAAGTCGGCATGGTGTTTCAGCAGTTCAACCTCTTTCCGCATTTAACGGTGTTAGAAAACCTCACGCTCGCGCCTGTGTGGGTGGCGGGGTTACCCAAAAAAGAAGCAACTAGCATCGCCATGGCGCAGCTTGAGCGTGTGCGCATTGCCGATCAGGCCCACAAGTACCCCCTACAACTGTCAGGCGGCCAGCAGCAGCGTGTGGCGATTGCGCGGTCGCTCTGCATGAAACCCAAAATCATGCTGTTCGACGAACCCACATCGGCACTAGACCCGGAGATGATTAAAGAAGTGCTCGACGTGATCGTCAACCTGGCAGATCAAGGCATGACCCTGCTCTGCGTCACACACGAGATGGGTTTTGCGCGTGCCGTGGCCGACCGGATCATCTTTATGGACGAGGGGCAGATTGTTGAGGAAGGCTCGCCTGAAGCGTTTTTTGCAGCGCCTAAGACTGACAGGGGGCAAAACTTTCTGGCTAAGATTCTGGGGCACTGAGAATGACACGTACGTGACCAGCTATTGTTTCAATAGCGATGATGGCGCGCAAATACCAGCTAGGAAGCTAGCCGCCAGCGCTTTTGATCTTATGCCCAAGCTTGGTCAAGGCAGCGATGACCCCTTCGCGATGGTCACCCTGGATTTCAATCACGCCGTCTTTTACCGTACCCCCCGAGCCACACGCCGCGCGTAACTGTTTGCCAGTTGTTGCCAGCGACAGTGCATCCAGTGCAAGCCCCTTGACGAGGGTAACGCTCTTGCCGCCACGACCCTTGGTCTCGTGACTGACCCGCACCACAGCATCGCCTTTCGGCGCGACTGATTGCCTACAAATGCAGCTTGATACCGGCTGACGGCAATTGGGGCACATCCGGCCTGCATCGGTTGAATAAACCAGCCCGCCCGTTTGGTTGTTGTTCTTCGCCATTTTCAAACTCAATCCGGCACAAAGAGTTTATTAAACTTCGCCTCATCTTCCGGCAATTCCAGCGTCACCAGTTGCCCCATCTTGTTGTCACTCAGGCGGCAAGCCGCAAACAAGCTGAACTTGCCCAGCAGTCGATAGCTGTCCATGTCAATCAGCATGTAGGGGTATGGCACAAAAACGCGGTACAGAAAAATCATCCGGTGCAGATTGCGCGGCGACGGG
>JBCKNM010000096.1:0-4646 GCA_038902775.1 Polaromonas sp. | reverse complement strand
GGTCACCGTCCATGATGCCGATGTCCCGCATACTCATGCCACGCACTTTAAGCAAGTAGTCTGGTTGCCTGTGAAACAGACTGCTCTCGAAATAATAGGTTTGCTCGATGTGCTCCTGCGCGAGAATCGGGCTGCCAGCAGCAACCCGTCCCACCAGAGGCAGGGCGAGTTGGGCCAGGCTTTGCAACGGCAGGGAAAACTGTTTGATACGTGATTCGTTCAATCTTCTGAGGGTGTCGCTGCGCAGGCGTATGCCGCGGGAGGTGCCGCTGACAAGTTCAATGACACCTTTACGCGCCAGTGCCTGCAGGTGTTCTTCGGCAGCGTTGGCAGAGCGAAAACCCAGCTCGTTTGCAATCTCGGCCCGGGTCGGCGGCGCACCAGTGCGGACGATGGCGCTTTGAATCAGCTCCAGGATTTGCTGCTGACGTGCAGTGAGTTTGGGCATTTCCGGAAAATCATTGAAACTCATGGTTCGGACTCCTTGGGGTACAAATGTGACCTGATCGTGATTCAATCATTCGAAATGGGTGATATAAATCGTCTGGACTGTTTTAATATCCAGTAGCTGTATTTTTATCCAGTTTTAAAAAAATTGCAAGTACGAGTTTTATGGCAAAGAAAAAAATCGTGATTCTGGGTACCGGTGGGACGATTGCGGGAACCGCAGCATCGACAACTGACCACATTGGCTATGTCGCTGCGCGAGTCGGCATAGAGGCCCTTGTAGCCGAAATTGCTGACCTTGCAGCCAGCCCTTGTGAGCTGCTGACCGAGCAGGTTGCACAAATTGACAGCAAGGACATGGGTTTTGCGGTCTGGGCACAGTTGGCCCGGCGCGTCGATCACTGGTTGATGCAGCCCGAGGTAGTGGGCGTGGTGATCACGCATGGCACCGATACGCTGGAAGAAACTGCGTGGTTTTTGCAGACGCTGCTGAACCCTGACAAGCCGGTGGTGTTGACCTGTGCCATGCGGCCAGCCACGGCACTGGCAGCAGATGGCCCGCAAAACATGCGTGATGCAGTTGCTGTTGCGATGCAGCCGGGCGCGCGCGGTGTCGTGCTGGTGTGTGCGGGTGTGATTCACAGTGCGCGCGATGTGCAAAAGGTGCATACCTACCGACTGGATGCTTTTTCATCCGGCGATGCCGGGCCTGTTGGTTATGTCGAGGAAGGGCGTTTGCGTCTGGCAAGGGATTGGCCTGTAGCGGCTGTCGGTGTTGTTCCGCCAGCGATGAAAAGCAGGGTTAGTCAAAGCGATGGATCGGACTGGCCGCGCGTCGAGATCGTGATGAGTTACGCCGGTGCCAGTGCGGCAATGGTTGATGCGCTGGTCTCAGGCGGAGTGCGTGGCCTGGTGGTCGCCGCGACTGGCAATGGCACGCTACACCATGAACTGGAAGCCGCGCTGCTGCAAGCCCAAGCTTCTGGCATTGAGGTCGTCAGGGCGACGCGCTGCGTTGACGGCAAGGTCTTGCCCAAGCCGGGCGATACCATTCCCGACTCCGAAGGCTTAAACCCGGTCAAGGCCCGGATTTCAATGATGCTTCGTTTGATGAGCAGGCAAACAGCCACGGCCCGATGAGAATGAGACAGGGCGTTACGACAAGGCCTTGAACGCCCTGGCCGTGATCTCGTCCACACTGCCCATGCCGCTGATGGCGCGGTAAGCCGGAGCCAGGGTCGGTTCTGTCTTTGCCCACTGGGAGTAATAGTCCACCAGCGGGCGGGTCTGGGCGCTGTAGACCTCTAGACGCTTGCGAACGGTTTCTTCCTTGTCGTCGTCGCGCTGTATCAGTGCTTCGCCGGTTACGTCGTCCTTGCCTTCAACTTTGGGCGGGTTGTACTTGACGTGGTAGGTGCGGCCAGAGGCGGTGTGCGACCGGCGGCCACTCATGCGCTCGATGATGGCTTCAAACGGAACATCAATTTCCAGCACGTAGTCGAGCTTGACACCTGCGGCCTTCATGGCATCTGCCTGGGGAATGGTGCGTGGAAAGCCGTCAAACAGAAAACCCTTGTCGCAGTCCGGCTGGGCGATGCGCTCCTTGACGAGATTGATGATGAGGTCGTCACTGACGAGCGCTCCGGAGTCCATGATCTTTTTGGCTTCAATACCCAGCGGCGTTCCGGCCTTCACGGCCGCACGCAGCATGTCACCGGTTGAAATCTGCGGGATATTGTATTTGTGGCAGATGAAGGTGGCCTGGGTTCCTTTTCCTGCACCAGGTGCGCCCAACAAAATCAGTCTCATGGATGTTCTCGTATTTTTGCAACTCACGCTGAAGTCAAGGATAGCATGTGCCCCTTGAATTACAAAAACAGCTGGCGCACCCTGGCCAGGTCTTCCGGTGTGTCAACGCCCTGGCCAGGAGCCTGCGTCGCGACATGAACCGCTATCCGGTGACCATGCCAGAGAGCCCTGAGCTGTTCTAAGCATTCGAGTTGCTCCAGCGGCGCTTGCACAAGGGTCGGAAACAATCTTAAAAATCCCACCCGATAGCCGTAGATTCCGACATGCCTGAGCGGCTTCGGCAAATGACTGCCGGCCTTCCACCAGGCCTGGCCGGAAAAGTCGCGGGCTACGGGAATGGCCGAACGGCTGAAATAAAGTGCGGTCTGGCGGGCATCCAGTACGACCTTGACGATGTTTGGATTGAGCAGGTCGGCAAGCTCTTCAATGGCGTGAGCCGCCGTGCTCATGGCGCAATCGGGACGTTCAGACAGCAGCGCTGCCACGGCATTGATGAGGGTCGGGTCAATCAGGGGTTCGTCGCCCTGTACGTTCACCACCAATGCATCATCGGGCAGCTTGAGAATGTCGCAGGCTTCCGCCAGCCGGTCGCTGCCGCTCGGGTGATTGCTTCGGGTCAAAATGGCGGGGATGTCGAAGCCTGCGCAGCGGTCAGCGACTTCGGCGCTGTCGGTAGCAACAACAACTTGCGCAGCATGGCTTTGCAGAGCACGTTGCGCCACGCGTACCACCATTGGAATTCCGCCAATGTCTGCCAGCGGTTTGTTGGGTAGCCGGATTGATGTCAGGCGCGCAGGGATGATGACGGTAAAGCTCATGCCGGTGTACTCAAGGGGAGACTCGCAGCTTGGGCTTACAGGCCGAGTTCAGCGTCGCTCAGCGTACGCGCTTCGGTTTCCAGCATCACGGGCAAGCCGTCCCGAATCGGGTAGGCAAGACGCGCGCTTTTTGAAACCAGTTCCTGCTTTTCACGGTCGTATTCGAGCGGTCCTTTAGTGACCGGGCAGACCAGCAGTTCAAGTAATTTAGTGTCCATGTGCTGATGGTAATTGAGAAAACCGGGAAGCAGAAAGCAGCGGAGCCAGCAGGGCATCCAGCGCCTCCAGAAAAGCCGGCTCAGGCGCAAACTCCAGCGCTACCGCCAGCAGGTTTACCGCAGCCATCTCCGGCGAGCCAAAAAGCTTGACCGCATCTTTTTCTGTGCAGAGTAGGGTAGAGCCGTTTTTGACAGGCAGCGCATAGTCTGCAAAATCGTCGTGATCCGGCAGGGCAATCGTTTCAGCCAGGCTCAGGCCACGTTCCTTCAGCATCGTAAAAAAAGCTTCCGGATGGGCTATGGCGGCCAGCGCAACCAGTGACTGCGCCTGCAGGCTTTGCAGAGTGACCTTGCGACCATCGGCAGCCACAGCATGATCCGCCAGTTTCCTGGAAGCGATGTAGCCGTCAAAAGCCGGTTTGCTTCCGGTATGCAATACCAGTCTGATGCCGTTGTGTAGTCGCTGTGGCCAAGGCTCGCGCAGAGGGCCAGCGGGCAACAGCCAGCCGTTGCCGGTGCCACGGTCGTCAAATACCACCATTTCAATATCGCGCGCCAAAGCGTAATGCTGTAGGCCATCATCGCAAATCAGTAATTGCGTTGCAGGATAGGCATCGAGCAAGGCCTGAGCCGCCTGAATACGTTTCGACGCTACAAAAACAGGAGCATCTGTCGCCCGCTTGATAAGCGCGGCCTCATCGCCAGACTCCAGAACGGAGGTGTCCAGAAAAATCTCCTGGCATTTTTTGCCAGCCCGACCGTAGCCGCGCGAAACCACGCCAACAGCCATGCCTTGGCCCTGAAAATGCCGCACCAGTGCCATGACCAGGGGCGTTTTTCCGGCACCGCCGGCCACCACATTGCCCACTACCAGCACCGGCACGCCGACCCGGACTGACTTTAAAAACCCGGCCTGGTACATCAGGCGACGTCCCTTGACCAGCAGGCCAAACAGCAGCGATACGGGCCATAACAGGCAGGCAAGTGCGCCCCGATTCAACCAGGCCCGCTGCACCGCGCTGCTAATGTTCTGACGGATGGTGACGCGCGAGTTCAAGGCGACTTCTCTGGCTAAACCCGATGGCTTATCGCGCAATGCTTTGGGCCGCACCCTGGACGGCGCTTTGGGTGGCAAAGGTGATCTGGCTGAAGCCATTTCGCCGTGCGGCCTCCATCACCGTGATGACGGCCTGATGGGTAGCGCTGGCATCCGCACTGATGATGATGACGCTGTCTTTGCCTGCCTTTGCAGCCAGAACCAGTGCCGCACCCAGGGCTTCCAGGCTACGCCCTTCAACAGCTACCCGGTTAATCACGTAGCGGCCATCACTGCTGACAGAGACGATGACTTCCT
>JBCKNM010000095.1:0-4780 GCA_038902775.1 Polaromonas sp. | reverse complement strand
GCCTTCGTTGCGGTAGCTGCGGTTGATTTCAAACACGCGATCGAACCCGCCGACGATCAGGCGCTTCAAATACAGCTCGGGCGCGATGCGCAAAAACATTTCCTGGTCGAGCGCGTTGTGGTGTGTCTTGAAGGGCTTGGCGTTGGCACCGCCGGGTATCGGGTGCAGCATAGGCGTTTCGACTTCGAGAAAATCATGGCTCACCATGAACTCGCGAATACTGGTCACGGCCTTGCTGCGCGACATGAAGCGCTTGCGCACCGACACGTCCATGATGAGGTCAACATAGCGCTGGCGGTATTTGACCTCTTGGTCGGCCATGCCGTGAAACTTGTCGGGCAGGGGGCGAAGGCTTTTGGTGACCAGGCGAATGCCGGTGGCGTGAATCGACAGCTCGCCGGTTTTGGTTTTGAAGAGTGTGCCGATGCTTGAAACAATGTCACCCAAGTCCCAGTGCTTGAAGGCGCTGTGAACGTCTTCGCCTACGCCTTCGTTGTTGATATAGAGCTGTATGCGGCCACCCGACGGGCCAAAAGACGAGTCTTGCAGCGTCGCAAAACTGGCCTTGCCCATCACGCGCTTGAGCATCATGCGGCCCGCGACGTGGACTGTGACGCTGAGCGCTTCAAGCTCTTCTTTGCTGAGGTGGTCGTACTGCGCAAACAGCGCTTCGGCCTTGTGTTGCGGCTTGATGTCGTTCGGGAAGGCGATACCGGCTTTGCGCAAGTGGCTAAGCTTTTCACGCCGCTCGATGATGAGTTGGTTTTCGTCTTGCGGGGCGGGAGTAGCGGAGGTAGTTGCTGGCGCGTTCGTGGTCATGAATTTGGTTTGGGCTGTTGGATTGAGGGCAATTAGTCACTCTATTTTAGTTTTACGCGGGTGAAGTCAGAGCGCGATACCCGTCCTCTCCAGGATATCGCTGACCAGCTCCAGCCGTACCAGCGGGTTCTCCAGCTCCATCAGGCGTTGCTTGAGCTCTGCGGGCAAGGGCAATAGTTCGCACCAGCGGTTGGCGACCCAGCCGCAATCATCGAGCCGCAAGGGCTCCATCACTGGCATTTGATCGTCCGGAATGTTGCGCTGCTGCAAGTTGCGAACAAGTTTGCCAAGCGCATTCGCAGTAGCCTGGAGGTCTTCAGGAATCGGCACCAGCATGTCTTCATCAAGGCGTGTCACGTCGGCTATCCATAGTCCGTGTTTGAGCTTTTCACGGTTGACGATTTTGAAGCGCTGGGCACCTTCACAGCGAATCACCATCAAGCCCGGCTGGGGTGTCGAAAACGCGGTAATCGTAGCCAATGTACCGACTGCGTTAAATTCTTCCAGCGCAAAGCCATCGCCGCTCGGTTTACCGGGCTCTACCCTGCGCACCTCGGAGCCCTGCGTGAGCGATACAACGCCAAACGGTGCGCTGTTTTTATGGCACTTGCCAATCATGTCCAGGTAGCGGACCTCAAAAATCCGCAAGAGCAGCAAGCCACCGGGGTACAGGACGGTGCCGAGCGGAAAGAGCGGGAGGCAGGACAGGGTGAGCGCATTAGACATCGAAACATGCCTCAAATAAATAGGACTGAATCATCCCACGATGCGCTTGCCCTGTGCCTGGACTGTGTTTTTGGTTGGTACCAGCGCGATTGGCCGGTCTGTGATAACTTCCATCTCCAGTCAAAAAAATAAGGGGAGACAGTTACATGTTCAATTTATACCTGCCAATACTCAATACCCGGCTCCCGTCTCCCGGCTCCCGGCAAGACCGATAGGCAGCTTCCATGAATTTGAAAGACAACGCTGGTTTTGCCTCACTGCTTGAGCGCGCGGGTGCGCTGGCACCAGAGCGGCTGCGGGGTATGCGCCGTGGCATCGAAAAAGAGAGCCTGCGTGTCCAGCCTGCGGGGGCCCTGGCGCTGACACCGCACCCGGCAGCACTGGGTTCGGCCCTGACGCATCCCAGCATCACCACTGACTTCAGCGAATCCCAGCTTGAGCTGGTGACCGGCGTACATGCCAGCGTGGATGCGGCGCTGGACGAGCTGACGCAGATTCACCAGTTCACCTACCTCACTTTGAAATCGCTTGGCGATGAAATGCTCTGGGTGTCGAGCATGCCCTGCGGCTTGCCGAGCGACGAGACCATTCCTGTGGCGCTGTTTGGTTCGTCCAATGTGGGCCGCGCCAAGAGTGTTTATCGTCTTGGCCTGTCGCACCGTTATGGTCGGCGGATGCAGACGATTTCGGGCATTCACTACAACTGGTCTTTTCCGGGGCTGACGAATGCGCAGTACTTTGGCCTGATCCGCAATTTCCGCCGTCAGGCTTTTTTGCTGCTTTACCTGTTTGGTGCCTCACCAGCCGTGTGTTCGACTTTTGTGGCAGGTCGCCAGCACGAGCTGCAAAAGCTGACCGACAACACCATGTACATGCCGCACGGCACCTCGCTGCGCATGGGCCGCCTGGGTTACCAAAGCGATGCGCAGGCCTCGCTGGCGGTCAGCTACAACAGCCTGGAAGGCTACGGCGCGTCATTGCAGGACGCGCTGACACGGCCCTACCCGGCGTATGAAAAAGTCGGCATTCTCAATCCCGGTGGTGACTACAACCAGCTTGCCACCTCGTTGCTACAGATTGAAAACGAGTTTTACGGCAGCATCCGCCCCAAGCGTGTGATCTTCCCCGGCGAGCGGCCTTTGCATGCCTTGCGTGAGCGCGGTGTTGAATACATTGAAGTGCGGCTGATGGACCTCGATCCTTTTGTGTCTGTCGGCATCACGGCGCAAACCATGCGCTTTCTGGATGTCTTTTTGCTGCATTGCCTGCTCAGTGATAGCCCGAACGATACGTCAGAAGAAATCGCCGCACTGGCGCGCAACCAACACCGCACCTCAGCGCGTGGCCGGGAGCCAGGTCTGATGCTGGAACGCGGCGGCGCAGAAGTCATGCTGACCCGTTGGGGTGCGGACATTGTGGCGCAGTGCGCGCCGATTGCTGACGCACTGGACGCAGCGCATGGCCACAAGCTCCATAGCGAAGCGCTGGCCTCTGCCAGTGCCGCGCTGGCGAACCCTGATTTGTTGCCGTCTGCCCGTGTACTGGCCGCCATGGCCCAGGGGTTTGACAATTCGTTTGCCAAATTTGTGCGCACGCAGTCGGAAAAGACACGCGACAGTTTTAACAGCCTGCCGTTTTCGAAAGAACAGCAGGCGCACTTCGCAGCACTGAGTCAGCAGTCGCTGGAAGACCAGAAAAAAATCGAGGCCGCAGACAGCCTACCGTTCGAGGTTTACCGCCAGCAATACGTCGCGGCAGAACGGCTGGGCATGCCAAAGCGTCAAATGGTGGCTGTTTAATGGCCACAAGCCAATCAATATGGGCGTAAACGGCTACTAAATTTATAGCTGCGTCATACGCCGCCGCGCATACAGACCCAAAAACGCAATACCCAGCACCAGCGCAAACCAGCCTACCAGTGATGACTGGGCAACGATGTCCTGCATACCGGGCGAGGTGATGAAGTGGGGTGAGATCAGCACACCTAGGCCAATCAGGGTACACAAAACGCCCCTGATCGCCAGATCGTTGTTGGCCTTGCGTTTGGCGTTGCTGTTGTTCGGTTTTTGGGTGGGGGCGTCGGGCAGGGGCATAAAAACTTTCGTTGAAGGGCTGATTTTCGCCTGTATTCGCCGCTTTTGGAGGCCCAAGGTAGCAGCGACAATAAGGCTATGGGGGCACCTCTAGAAATTCAGATTTTCAGGATGAAGTGCAAGGCGCCCGGAGCGGAGCAACCGGAATGTACTTAAGGTACATGAGGATTGCGAGCACCGCGCAACGCAGCAATTTGCCTGAAAAATGAATTTATAGAGGTGCCCATGGCTATTCAGTGGTTTCCGGGTCACATGCATCTGACCAAAAAAGCGATTTCCGAACGCATCAAGGAAATTGATGTCGTGATCGAGCTGCTGGATGCGCGCCTGCCCGGCTCCAGCGCCAACCCCATGCTGGCGGAACTAACAGGTCATAAACCTGCGCTAAAGGTTTTAAACAAGCAAGACCTGGCCGACCCAGCCATCACGCCGCTGTGGCTGGAGCATTACAACGCTCTGAGCGCCACGCGTGCGATTGAACTGGATGCGAGTGAGACCTCCCCCGTCCGACGTTTGATTGACGCTTGCCACGCGCTGGCACCCACACGCGGCAGCATGGTCAAGCCGATGCGGGTGCTGATTTGCGGCATACCTAACGTTGGCAAGTCCACGCTGATTAACACGCTGACCGGCAAGCGCGCGACCAAGACTGGCGATGAAGCCGGTATCACCAAAGTCGAGCAGCGTCTGGTGCTGGCTGATGGTTTTTATTTATGGGACACCCCCGGCATGTTGTGGCCACGCATCATCGTTGCCAAGAGTGGTTACAACCTGGCCGCCAGCGGTGCGATTGGCCGCAATGCGTTCAATGAAGAAGAGGTGGCGCTCGAGTTGCTCGACTATTTGCTTAAACGCTACCCAGAGGCGCTTGAGGCACGCTATAAGCTGGCCATCACGCCGGGCATGCTCGACGAGCAGGCGCTTGAAGAGATTGGCCGCAAGCGCGGCGCGGTACTCACCAAAGGTCGGGTGAATTTACAAAAAGCGGCAGAAATTGTGATCTACGAATTTCGCGCTGCCACGCTGGGCCGCATCACGCTGGAGACGCCGCAAGAGTTTGCTATTTGGTTAGCCGCAGGCAAGTTGCTGGACGCTGAGCGCCAGGTGAAAAAAGACAAGAACGACACCAGCAGACTGATGCG
>JBCKNM010000094.1:0-4802 GCA_038902775.1 Polaromonas sp. | reverse complement strand
AGCCAATGCAGCCTCACCACCATCGATCAGTTCGAGCATCGTGTCCGGCACATCCTTCGCGCCAGCGTCACCAGCTTTGGCTGCGCTGAGGTCCAGGATACCTTCTGGCAGCAGCACACCGATCTTGTCCATCCCATTATGCGAAAACGTCAGAAACTTCATGTTGTACCCGGCTAAAAAGTTAAATAAAAACCCTGCGAATCAACGCAGGGCCATGGCGTAATATTTTGGATCGTAATAGCGCAGCGGATCAGTCAGCGTTTTTTGTGGCAGGCTATAGGCGCTGCGCATCTTCAGCACCGCGCGCACGCCTTCGATGTCGATCTTCGCGCGCGGCAGCAGACTGCCCCTGGTCGGACTGAGCAATGCGTCGTAGCTGAACTCGGCGTCTTCCGGCTTCATGCGCGGCAGGCGCTTCAACAGGATGGCCTTGGCCTCTTCCTTGTTCGCAGGATCATACAGCCAGTCGACGCCGGCCACATAGCCGCGGATATACGCGATCAGTTTGTCCTGATTCGCCGCAGCCCACTCGCATCGTGTTGCGCCTACCGAGCACTGATAGCGGCCGATGACTTCGGTGGCGCTGGCGAGCCGGCGGAAGCCGGCGCGTTCGGCGATCGCATCGTAGGGGGCGTTGAGCAAGGTGCCTGCGACCTTGTTTTTCTGCAGGGTGTCGGCGCGCTGGCTGCTGCCGCCGACGCTGACGAGTCTGTATTCATTCGCTTTCAGGCCGCCCTGCTGCTGCACCATCTCGCGCAGCAGAAACGCATAGCCGGTGGTCAGCGCGTCGACCGCCAGGCCCTTGCCCTTGAAGGCATGGGCATCATTTGCCTTGCTTTGCGCTCTCCTGACATTTCACACTCCTTTAAGAATATTCACTTTGCCGGCCCTGGTGGGTGGGACTCGAGTTCGGAAGTCAATCGATCTTGATGCCGATCTGTTTGATAAGCCTGCCGAATTTTTCATACTCGGCGCGAATCAGCGCCGCGAATTCCTGCGGCGTGATGACGTAAGGCTCGAACCCGCCTATCGCAGAGATGCGCTCCTTCACTTCCGCCATCAAGAGCACGCGGTTGATGTCCGCGCGCAGCTTCGCCATCACCGGATCGGGCACGCCGGCCGGGGCAAACAGGCCGAGCCAGGTGGAAAGCTGGTAACCGGGATAAAACTCACCGATGGTCGGCATCTCGGGGAACAACGGGGAGCGGCTGCTCCCGGTCGCAGCGATTCCGCGCAGCTTTCCGGCGCTGATCTGATGCCCGCTCGAGGCGCCGATGAACATCACCGGCACCTCGCCGCCCATGGTTGCCATGATTGCCGGGGCGCCACTCTTGTAAGGGACGTGCACGAGGTTGATGCCGGCGCGCAGTTTCAGCATCTCCATCGCCATCTGGTGCTGGCTGCCGTGGCCACCGGAGGCGTACGCGAGCGGCGGACTCGCCGCTTTCGCATAGTCGATGAATTCCTGGAAATTTTTGACCGGCACCGATGGGTGCACCACCAGGAAGAAGTTGTTCTGCGTGGCGACCGCGGCGATCGGCTGGAGGTCCTTCAGCGGGTCGACCGGCATCTTCGCGTACATATGAGGATTGATGGCGATCAGGCTGTCATGGGCTAGCAGCAGCGTGTAGCCGTCCGACACCGACTTCGCCACCGCTTCCATCGCGATGTTGCCGTTCGCCCCCGCGCGGTTTTCGACGACTACCGACTGGCCGAGCAGCGTCGAAAGCTTCTCGGCGATGATCCGGGCGACGGTGTCGGGTGCTCCCCCCGCCACCACCGGCACGACCAGCTTGACCGGCCTGGAGGGATACTGCGCCTGCGCGAGATTCGGGGCAAGCAGGCCGGCGAGCGCTATGCCCGCGGCAAGCAGCACAGCGCGAATGCGCTTGCATCGGTGTTCGGGTCGGGTACGCATGCCGGGTCTCCTCGTTGGGGAGAACGGGTCTCCCATACTTACTCGAAGGGTTCAACTTGATCGTGATATCAATCTGAAGGATAGGAAATTCAACCGCATGAAGGGCGTGGTTCAAAATCGGGTAACACTTTTTCGGGTGGCCATCGGTTGAGTCATAGGCAAACCATCCAAAATTCACATTGTCCGTGTTACCCAAAAACGTTACTTTTTGAACCACGCCGGGAAGACGCGAATTGCTTACGTCCTCGCGCTTGCGAGAGCGGCGCGCACGCGCTCTGGTGACATCGGCACTTCGCGCAGCCTTGCGCCGGTGAGCGCGAAGAAGGCGTTGCCCACCGTCGCGGCGGTGAGGGGCACGCCGTGCTCGCCCGCGCCCGTTGGCGGATTGTCCGTCGAGACCACCCTCACCTCAATGTTCGGCGTGTCCTTCATCCGCATCACCTGGTAGTCGGTGAAGTTGGATTGCTGCACACGCCCGTTCTTGATCGTGATCTCCTCGCGCAGCACATGCCCGAGGCCGTAGACGATGCCGCCTTCGATCTGCGCCGCAATGTTGCGAGGCTGCACCGCCACGCCGCAATCGATGGCCGCCCAGAAATTGTGGACCTTGATATTTCCGGTTTTGCGCTCGACCGAGATTTCGGCAACGCCAGCGACGAAGGTGCCGTCCTTTTCCTCGAGCGTGATCCCGAGCGCGCGACCCTTGCGCTTGCGTCCCCAATCCGCCATCTCGGCCACCGTGCGCAACACGTGCGACGACCGCGGATGGTTGCGGGTGAGGGCGAGGCGAAAGGCAAGGGGGTCCTTACCTTGGGAGTGGGCGATCTCGTCCATGAATTCCTCGATGGCGAGCACATTGTGGCCCGTCCCGACACCCCGCCACGGCGCGAGACGCGCGCCACGGACCTGGCGCACGAATTCGGCGCGCTTGTTCGGGATATCGTAGAACGGAATCAACGAACCCTTCATCAGGATGTGGTCCCTGCCCTTGAGCTGCTCCAGGCGCGCCGGCGAGGACATGTACGCGATCACCGATTCGGCCACGACCCGGTGATGCCAGGCGACGATCCTGCCCTCGGCGTCCAATCCCGCTTCGATGTAATGCGCCGACATCGGGCGGAATTTGCCGCCCTTCAGGTCGTCCTCGCGGCTCCAGATGAGCTTCACGGGCTTGCCCGCGATCTTGGCAAGACGCACCGCGTCGAGGGCGACCTCGGACTGCGATCGGCGGCCATAGGCGCCGCCTAGCAAATGCTGGTGCAAGGTGATCTGCGCGGGGCTGGTGCCGAGCAGCTGCGCGACCGCGTTGACAAGTCCGGTCGGGCCCTGTGTACCGGCCCAGACCTCAGCCGATTTACCGTCCGGGGAGACCGACGCCGTGGCGTTCAAAGGCTCCATTTGCGCGTGATAGAGGTGGCGCGTGCGATACTCGGCCCGCACCACGCGATGCGCGCTACGCATCGCCGCATCGACTTCGCCGACGCTCATGAAATCGACGCCGCGCTGGCTCTTGTCCCGGGCGACCGCGGCGAACTCTTCGAGATATCGCTCGCTATCGAAGGCGACCGCCGGCGCGTCGGTCCAGGTGACCTCGAGGGCGTTCTTGCCCGCCTGGGTCCCCTCCACGCTGGAGCCGAGCACGCCCACGCCGCCCGGCAGCCGCACGATGTCCAGGACGCCGGGGACCTTGCGCGCTTTCCTATCGTCCACATTGTCGGGCGCGCCGCCCTCATAGGGAGACTGCAGCACCGCGCCATAGATCATGCCGGATACCTGCACGTCGATCGCGTATTTGGCCGCGCCTGTCACCTTGAGCGGCAGCTCGGCCCGCGGCAGGTCCGCGCCGATCAGGCGGAAGCGGTTTGCCGGCTTCAGGTCCTTTCCCTCGATCTTCGGAAGCACGGCGGGCGCCCTGGCAAACGCTGCGACTTCGCCGTAGCTGATGCGGCGTCCCGAGGCCGTATGCACGACGACGCTCGGCTCGGTCGTGAGCTCGGCAACCGGCACGCCCCAGGACTCGGCGACCGCGTCCAAAAGCACGCGCCGCGCCTGCGCCCCGGCGATGCGCAACGGCGTGTAATAGGCGCTGACAGTCATGCTCGCGCTCGTGGCGAGCGCGCCGTTATAGTGGGGATTGCCGTATTTCTTGGCGTCCATAGGCGATTGCACGATCTTGACCTTCGCCCAATCGGCATCCAGTTCCTCGGCAATGATGGCGGGCAGCGCGGTGAAGGTGCCCTGTCCCATCTCCGCCGCCGGAGACAGGATCGTGATGGTCCCGTCGGGGCTGATGGTGAGCCAGATACTGGAGAACTCGGCCTCTGCGGCATGGGCCGCCGGCACGAGCCCCAAGCGATCGACGGCAGCGACGCCGATCAAGAAAGTGAGGCCGGCCGTGGCGCCGAGGAACTTGCGCCGGCTGATCTCCACCCGGAAAGGCGTGTCGCGTGTGTCCGTGGGCGTGGTCATGGTTCAACCCTCCCGCGCCGCGCGGTCGATCGCGGCGATGATCTTGAGGTAGGTTCCGCAGCGGCAGATGTTTCCGTTCATGTGATTGACGATCTGCTCGCGCGTCGGCTTCTTGTTCCGCGCGATCAGTGCCGCCGCCATCATGATCTGGCCGGACTGGCAGTAGCCGCATTGCGGCACCTGCTCGGCGACCCAGGCCTTCTGCAAGGGATGCGTGCCGTCGGGCGAGAGCCCTTCGATCGTCGTCACCGACCGGCCCGCGACCCTCTTGACCGGCGTGACGCAGGCCCGGGCGGGCGCGCCGTCGATATGCACCGTGCAGGCGCCGCAGGCGGCGACGCCACAGCCGAACTTGGTCCCGGTCATGCCGAGATGCTCGCGCAGCACCCACAGAAGAGGTGTGTCGGGGGCGACC
>JBCKNM010000093.1:0-4906 GCA_038902775.1 Polaromonas sp. | reverse complement strand
CATTGCGTCGTCAGGCCCGGTGGCGGGAAGACGTAGCTCTTGTCCTCGCTGCTGAAGGCATACAGGACGATGAGCGCCATTGGGATGTGCAGGAACAACAGCCCCGCCCATACCGTGATCTTCAGGCCCAGCGAGGCGTCGCGCACTGGCTTGGATGTTTTTGCAGCAGCCTTAGAGCGCATCGAAGGCCCCCTTGCGTTTGGCCAGCCACAAATAGACACCGATGATGACAATCGGCACCAGCGAGAACGCGGCGGCAAAGGGCAGGTTGCCAGCGACGCCCTGCTGGCGGTACACCACCTGGCCGATGTACAGCGTGGAGTTGCCGATGATCTGTGGAATGATGTAGTCGCCCAGCGTCAGCGAGAACGAAAAAATCGATCCGGCAGCGATGCCTGGCATGGCCAGCGGAAGAATGACCTGTCGAAAGGTCTGCGACGGCGTGGCACCCAGATCGCTCGAGGCTTCCAGGTACGAGCCCGGGATGCGTTCAATGGCGGCATGAATCGGCAAAATCATGAACGGCAACCACATGTAGACAAAGACGATGAAGGTGCCCAGCGGCGAAAAGCTCAGGGAGCTGCCCCCCACCACGGGCAAGCTCAATAGCGCGTCGAGTAGCCATTGCAGATGCAGGTTTTGCGCCAGCCAGGAGATCGCCCCCTCTTTGGCCAGTAGCAGCTTCCAGGCGTAAACGCGCACCAGGTAGCTCGACCACAGCGGCAGCATCACCGCGACGAACAAAAAGGCTTTGAGTGACCCACGGGCATGACGCGCCATGTAGAAGGCAATCGGGAACCCGATCACGGTACAGGCCAGCGTGACGAGCACGGCCATGACGGTGCTGCGCAGTGCCACGTCCAGATAGGTGGGTGAAAAAATCTCGACAAAATTGCCCAGACCCACTTCGCGCACCACTTGGCCCGTGTAGTCGTCCAGCCTGAAAAAGCTGTTGGCCAGCAGACTGAACAAAGACCCCAGGTAAATCACGCCAAACCACAGCAGCGGTGGTGTCAACAGCAGGGTCAGCAGCAAGCCGCGCCGTGTATACAACAGGGTTGACAGATGGTTGAGCAGCCCGCCGTGCATGCGCGGGGTGCGCGGGGTTGCCTTCATGGTGCAGGCGTGTCCTGGTCGTCGATTGGGTGAATCGCCGCATCCCCCCAGTAAAGGTGCGCGACATCGCCGGGACACGGCGCCCGCGAGATGGCATGGACCGGCACGTCAGCTAGCAGTGGCTTGGCGCCCTGTGGGCGTTGCACGTGCACACGCCAGAACGAGCCGAAAAACTGTACCTCCTGTACCAGCCCCTGGGCGCGCACATCCGAGGCTCTGGACGGCGTGGGCCCCAGTTCAAGTTCGATCTGTTCGGGACGGATCATGATGACCGTGGCGCCCCCGAACTGCCTGGCATCCTGGCCCTGCAGCAGGTTGGTAGCGCCGACGAACTCGGCGACGAAACGGGTGCTGGGCCGGTTGTACAGATCGGCGGGCGACGCGATCTGCTCAATGCGGCCCTGGTTGAAGACGCCAATGCGGTCGCTCATGGACAACGCTTCATGCTGGTCATGAGTCACAAAGATGAAGGTAATGCCCAGCTTGCGCTGCAAGCTCTTGAGCTCGCTTTGCATCTGCTCGCGCAGTTTCAGATCGAGCGCGCCCAGCGGCTCATCGAGCAGCAGCACTTTGGGTTCGCTGATCAGGGCGCGCGCCAGGGCCACGCGCTGGCGCTGACCACCCGACAGCTGGGCTGGTTTGCGCTGTGCCACATCGGGCAGTTGCACGGTGTCCAGCAAGGCATGGGCGCGGCGTTCGCGGCTGGCGCGATCAACGCCACGCACCATCAGGCTGTAGGCCACATTGTCCAGAACCGACATGTGCGGAAACAAGGCGTAGTCCTGGAACACGGTGTTGACAGGACGGGCGTAGGGCGGATGCTGGCTCACGTCCGCGCCGTCAATCATGATGCTGCCGCTGGTGGGCAGCGTGAAGCCGCCGATCATGCGCAGGCAGGTGGTTTTGCCCGATCCCGAGGGCCCCAGCAGCGTGAAAAATTCGCCCGGCTGCACATCAAGGCTGACGCGATCAACCGCATGGATGGACTTGCCCGCCGAACGAAACACGCACGATACCTCGCGCAAACTTACCGCTGGAGTCATCGGTTAGGGATTTTCTTGAGAAGGGAGAAGGGCAGCACGAACCGCGTTCAAGGTGAGCCGCCAACAGCGTCAAAACACGCGGGTTGACCACTGTCAACCCGCGTGGCGTCGATCAACGGCCGCCGAGGATGGTGATGTAATCAGAAGCCCACTTGTGATAAGGGATGCACTGGTTATTTTGCGTTTTGCACTGAGTAGTGGGGGTCTTCCAGAAGCGAATGCGCTCAAAGTCCTTGAAGCCCTGGCGGTCGCAGCCACCGTCGCCCAGCAGCTTGTTGCCCTTGCAGGCGGCCGGTACTGCGGGCACGGAGCCAAACCAGGCGGACAGATCGCCCTGCAGTTTGGCGTTGAGCGAATGCTCCATCCACATATAGGCGCAGTTGGGGTTCTTGGCCTCGACGTGCATCATGGTGGAGTCGGCCCAGCCGGTGGCGCCCTCTACCGGAACGAGCGTGGCGACGGGCACCTTTTTGGAGCCCAGAATATTGGCCTGGAACTGCCAGCTGCCCGAGGCGACCACGCCCTCATTGGTGAAGTCATCGATCTGCACAAAGGCATCGTGCCAGTACTTGCCGACCAGCTTGCGTTGACCGCGCAGCAGCTCCAGCGCTGCCTTGTACTGGGCTTCATTGAGCTCGTAGGGGTCCTTGATGCCCAGTGCCGGATTCTTCGTCATCAAATAGAGGGCGGCGTCGGCGATGTAGATCGCTCCGTCGAAGGCTTGAACGCGGCCTTTATTGCTCTTGCCGTCGGGCAGGGTCTGCTCTTCAAACACCACGCTCCAGCTGGTGGGTTTTTTGTCGCCAAACACCTTGGTGTTGTACATCAGAATGTTCCAGCCCCATTGATAGGGCACGCCATAGTGGATGTTATTCTCAAAGTGCCAAGGCGTCTTTTGTAGGCGGGCGTCAATGTTTTTGTAGCTCGGAATCAGGTTGACGTTGATCGGCTGGACCTTCTTGCCTCGAATCAAGCGGGTGCTGGCGTCGCCCGATGCGGTGACCAGATCAAAGCCGCCTTCGTTCATCAGTGCCACCATCTCGTCGGAGGTGCCGGCGGTCTTGACATTGACCTTGCAGCCACTGGCCTTCTCGAAGCCCGTCACCCAGTCGAATTTTTTGTCGGTGACACCCCGCTCAATGTAGCCGGCCCACGCCACGATATCGACTTGGCCTTCGCCTTTGCCAAGTTTTTGCAAGGGTTGTTTAGCGAGGCTGACACTGCCAATGGCCGCAGCGCCTAGGGCAACCACCACGTAGTTTAGGAATTTCATTGATTCACTCCATTCAGGTTGATCGATATCCAGCTGCGCTGGGCCTTTCGCCGGATGCTCAAAGCCCTGTGAATGTAGTCTTGACAGGCAAACCTGTGAAGTTCAATATTCGAAGCTCTATCTATCTATAAAATAGATATATAGGGATAACCCGTATTATTTTCGATATCCAAGCTCTTGTTTTGAACATGCAACGTCACATCACACTCAAGCAGTTTCGCTATTTCCTCACCGTGTCCGAGACCGCTTCTGTAGCGGCGGCGGCGCGCATGATCAATATCGCCCAGTCAGCGGTCACCAAGAGCGTGCAGGAACTGGAGGAGTCGCTGGGTGTGCGTCTGTTCGAGCGGACCTCCAAGGGGATGGTGCTGACGCAGGAGGGGCACCGGTTTCAGGCTAGTACGCGCAAGGTGCTCGCGGCGGTGGCCGAGGCCAGCCAGGTGTCGCGCGGCAAGGTTGAAACCTTGAGCGGCAATCTGACGCTTGGTGTGACGAGCCTGGTCGCGGGCTACTACCTGGCTGACTTGTTCGCCCGCTTTCAGCGCTCCCATCCTTCGGTCAATATTTCGGTGGTGGAAGACTCCCCCCAGTTTCTGGAGCATTTGCTGATCAATGGCGAGGTGGATCTGGCGATCATGGTGTCCAACGCTTTGGGGGACCCGCAGGCCCTGGTGGTCGAGGAGCTGACCAGTTCGCCCAATCGGGTCTGGATGGCGTCCAACCACGTGCTGGCCGAGCGGCCGGAGCTGACTCTGGCCGAGTGCGCTAACCATCTGCAAATCGTGCTGGAGGCAGACCGCGTGGAGAGCGTTCTGAATGCCTTGTGGTCACGCCATGGCTTGCACCCCCAGGTGTTGATGCGCACATCTTCCCTTGAAGCGGTTCGATCCCTGGTGGGGATGGGGGCTGGAATCACCATCCTGCCGGATTTTCTGTATCGCCCCTGGACGCTGGATGCGGCGCATATTGAAGTGCGTAGCTTGCGTGACGCTGTGCCCAGCATCGATGTGGGCCTGGTGTGGCGGCGCGGTTCTCGCAGTCGTCCATTGGTGACCGAGTTCATTGGACTGGCACGCGAGCAGTCGCGCAGCAACCGCAGTCGATAACTTGCCAAAATCTATAATTGAACCCATGAGCTCATCCATCCCCACTACCCCTACCGTCACCGTCGCCGACATCCGCAAGACCTTTCTGGATTTCTTCGCCTCCAAGGGCCACACCGTGGTTCCCTCCGGTCCGCTGGTGCCGGGCAATGACCCTACCCTGATGTTCACCAATTCGGGCATGGTGCAGTTCAAAGACGTTTTTTTGGGAACCGATAAACGCCCCTACGTGCGTGCCGCATCGGTGCAGACTTGTTTGCGTGCCGGTGGCAAACACAACGATTTGGAGAATGTCGGCTACACCGCGCGGCATCACACCTTTTTTGAAATGCTGGGTAACTGGAGCTTTGGCGACTACTTCAAGCGCGACA
>JBCKNM010000092.1:0-4921 GCA_038902775.1 Polaromonas sp. | reverse complement strand
CAGGCAGGGCTGGCGTTGTCCAGATGCTGTCAAATTGATCTGCGCTTTCAACGTCAATCTTGCCCGCAAGCAGTCGAACAGCCTTGCTGCTGATGCTGCTGGCGAGATGCTGCGGTATGCCCAGCTTGCGGTCGGCATGCCCGCTGCCGGACAACATCACAACGGTCTTGCCAGGCAGCACGGCTTGGCTCAGGGTATTGGCCATGCTGATGTCTTTTGCAATCTGTATGCGTGTCATCGGCGTGATCTGGCTTTCAGGCAACAGGTTGCAGTGACCGATGCGAATCCGTTGCTGCAGTGCCTTCAGGGCCGGGCCGGGTAGCTGCCCGTCCAGCTTGCCATCAACCATGCTGCCCTGCATTTGCGCGCGCGGCAAGTTGGCGCCCAGTACCACAACGCCCGCGCGTACGGCGGTCATCACGACGGGCCCATAGGCTTCCCAGGGCCAGCCCTTGTCGTTCCACTTCAGGGCAGATTTGACCTGCTGTTCGGTGCTGCTGGGTTTGAGATTGGCAGTACTGACACCCGCATCGGCCATCTCCAGAGCGACTGCTGCCAGCAAGCCGCGCGCTGCCAGCAGGGCAATGACCTGCTGCGCTATTTGCTGGTGCTGCACCGCGTCGTGTTGCTCGCCCAGCAACAGGACTTCAGTTGGTAACAGGGGATCAAGCCGGGCTGCTGTGGCACTAAAAATGCTGGCACTGAGCTGCTGGACAAGAGGGGCCTCTGGCAGTGCGGTACACCCGTAGCACCAGGTCACAAGCGTTGCGGATACAAGCGCCAGAAAAATCCTGAAGCTGTTGACGGCGCGGAGGGGATACAAAAAAGTTTAATGGAGAGAAATCGGCGTGGTCGCCAAGCCGCTGTAGCCTTCCAGCGTATCTTCAATTTCCTGCTGCGTGGGGGTGTTTTGTTCCCATGCGCTCAGTCGCAGCTGGAACATTTCAGCCCAGGAGCCGTCCAGGTAAACCTCTTTGCCCGAGCGTTTGTCGACAATCTCGAACCCGTTTCTGGCCAGTTGCGGGATGGTGGGCGGTGATGCCGACGCTTCAGGCGCGTTGGCGTGAATCTGTACCACCACAAAGGATTCTGAGTCGTAGAGCATGTGCATGGATGTGTCCTTTTTACTTAAGATAGCAACGATGGTGCCAAGTTCAAGACTTGCAGTGTAAATCAGGACCTATTCAGGGTCTATTCAGAGCTTGCCACCGATATTGCTCAACTGCTGGTCGATGAAGTCGCCGTTTTGCTGTGTGATGCGGTTGCGCACCGGCAGGTAGCCCAGCGAGGGGGCATACCAGATTTCAACCTTCTGGTCGAATTCGCTGCGCGGCTTACGCGTGAGCTTGATGGTGGCCATTTCTCCTTTGGGAAGGTTAAGTTTTTCTTCAGCTTCCAGCGTAAAAGTCCATGTATCCGCATCGCGCGGCCCAACGGTGTACAGGGTGATTTCGCTGCCGACCGGAAACGCATCGGGTTTGGCGGCCAGCATCCCGCCCAGTTGCAGAAACACGCTCACGCGGTCTTGCGCACCTTCAATCCACGGCGCGTCGGGGGTGTTGGCGCTAAAGGTTATTTTTCCTTTTTCAGGCTGAAAGTGTGCGGCCAACTCGCTGCGGGACTTGTCTGCAAATCGCGTGGGGGCCAGTCCGCTGGCGGTGATCTGCCCGGCGCTGGTCATAGTGCGCGCACCCAAAAACAGCGCACTGACTTTCATGTAGGCCTCGTACTGGCTGCCGCTGTTGTTCCAGCCCAGCTCGGCCTCGGCCTGGTAGGTCAGGCCTTTGAATGTGCCCGTCATTTTGTAGAACAACAGCGTCGAGCCGGGCAGGTTGATGGCTGTCACGGGCGTGGTTTGCGATAGTGCTGGTAGTGCTGGTAGTGCTGTGGCCGTAGCGGTAGCAGAAGTCGCGACGCTGCTGGTGGGCAACGGTAATGCTGACGACGCGGCCGCCAGCGGGGCGCTGCTGGCTGTGGTGTCGATTGCTGCACTGGTTTCCACTTCAAGTTGAGGTGGGTTATTGGCTATTGAATCAACAGCTTGCTGTGCAACATCCGGAAAAGCTGGAGCCGGATTGCCCTGAGTTTTTACGCGCTTTACAGGGACACCCTTGGGGGCGACGGGTGCAGGTGTTGCGGCCAGGGCTTGCGGTGCGGGCGGCGCCGCTATGTTGCGCGTTGCAAAGCTGCGGGTTTCCCTGGCATCACGGTCAAATCGGCTACCCATCCGCGCTGGGGAGGCCTGCAACAATAGCATGTGCACCAGCACCACCAGCGCGGCCAGTACTGCAAGCCGGGGCCAGGGCGGCGATCCGTTGGGCTGTGCCATGTTCATGCTATCGTAATCTTAAGTCATCTTAAAAACCACTGGATACTGATGAAACTCGCTACCTACAAAGATGCCTCCCGTGACGGCCAGCTCGTCGTGGTTTCACGCGATCTGTCTAGCGCGCATTATGCAACTGGTATCGCCAGCAAATTGCAGCAGGTTCTGGACGACTGGAACTTCATGTCGCCGCAGCTGCAAGACCTGTATGAAACGCTGAACAACGGCAAGGCGCGTCATGCCTTTCCGTTTGATGCAGCCCAGTGCATGGCACCACTGCCACGCGCTTACCAGTGGGCCGACGGCTCGGCTTTTATCAACCACGTTGAGCTGACTCGCAAGGCACGCAACTCCCGCAACTCCAGCAATTCCGAAGTGCCCGCCACTTTTTACACCGACCCCCTCATGTACCAGGGCGGCAGTGACGACTTCATCGGCCCCTGCGACGACGTGGTGGTGGCCAGCGAAGCCTTTGGTATTGATTTTGAAGCCGAGGTCGCCGTTATCACCGCCGACGTGCCCATGGGTGCCAGCCCAAACCAGGCACTGGAAGGCATACGCCTCGTCATGCTGGCCAACGATGTGTCGCTACGCCATTTGATCCCCGATGAGCTAGCCAAGGGCTTTGGTTTTTTCCAGAGCAAGCCCGCCACGGCGTTTAGCCCGGTTGCGGTCACGCTGGATGAGTTGAGCGATGTGTGGAAGGGTGGCCGCCTTCACCTCACGCTGCAAAGCACCTGGAACGGCCGCAAAGTCGGCATGTGCGATGCGGGCGACGAGATGACCTTTCACTTCGGCCAGCTGATTGCCCACATCTGCAAAACCCGCAATGTGCGTGCTGGCAGTGTCATCGGTTCAGGCAGCGTGAGCAACAAGGACTGGAGCCACGGCTACAGCTGCATCGCAGAAAAGCGCGCCATCGAAACCATTGAAGACGGCCAGCCAAAAACCGAGTTCATGAAGTTTGGCGACACCATTCGCATCGAAGCCAAAGGCAAAGACGGACAGTCCGTCTTTGGGGCGATTGACCAGAAGGTGGCATCAAGCGCACCGAATAATTCCAATCTGCATCAGGCACTTCCGTAAGCCTCCAGCCCCAGTGCCACAACCGTCGCTATATCCGCGCCTACCGCCTGTTTAAATTCGCTCTCAGCCTGCGCTACGGCCCGCTTAAAAGCTTGTAGCCACAGCAGGCCCGAAGCCGTAAACACCACCTGCCGGGCGCGTTTGTCGAGCAGGTCTGGCTCGCGCGTCACCAGCCCCCACGCCTCGCACTGCGTGACCAAATCGCCCATGGCCTGCTTGCTCATGTCTGCGCTGCTGGCCAGCTCACTCAAGCGCGAACCACCGACTTCCAGATGCCGCGTGATGTGGATGTGCGCCGCGCCCACCTGGTCGCGCGCCGCCAAGTTTGACAGCGCTAGGGGTACCAACACGTCTTTGGCTATCAGCTGCAACACGCGCTCATCAAAGCGGCGCAGCGCGTTGCCCATCAGGCGGCCGAGGTGTGACACGCGCCAACTGTGATCGTTTGATGTGATTGAATTTTCCACAATGTTAGGATAGCTCAATTTAGTCAAGTAAACTGACTAAAAATATGCTTTACTTATTTCAATAAGTCGATAAAGTACTGGTCATGCATCCAGCGCTGTTGTTAATTGCAGCGGCTAAAAAGCAAAAATCACGCTAGCCATGGTTTTTATACATCATTGATTTAAAAGGAGATTCTTATGGAACTGACCAGTAAACTCAACCCCGCGCAAAACCCTGCACCGTCTGCCGCCCTGAACACTGAAAAAGCCAAAGCCCTGCAAGCGGCGCTGGCCCAAATCGAAAAGCAGTTTGGCAAAGGCACCATCATGACGCTGGGCGCCGGCGAGGTGATTGAAGACATCCAGGTGGTCTCTACCGGCTCGCTGGGGCTGGACATTGCCCTCGGCGTTGGCGGCTTGCCGCGTGGCCGTGTGGTTGAAATCTACGGCCCTGAAAGCTCGGGCAAAACCACGCTGGCGCTGCAAGTCATCGCTGAAATGCAAAAAACCGGCGGCACTTGTGCCTTTATCGATGCCGAGCACGCGCTCGACATCCAGTACGCACAAAAGCTTGGCGTGAACCTGCAAGATCTGCTGATTAGCCAGCCCGACACTGGCGAGCAGGCGCTAGAGATTGTTGACGCGCTCACCCGCTCTGGTGCGGTTGATTTGATTGTGATTGACTCGGTCGCAGCGCTCACGCCTAAGGCCGAACTGGAAGGCGAAATGGGTGACTCACTGCCCGGCCTGCAAGCCCGGTTGATGAGCCAGGCGCTGCGCAAGCTGACGGCGCACATCAAAAAAGCCAACTGCATGGTGATTTTCATCAACCAGATCCGCATGAAAATCGGCGTGATGTTTGGTAGCCCCGAAACCACCACTGGCGGCAACGCGCTGAAGTTTTACGCCTCGGTGCGGCTCGATATCCGCCGCATCGGCTCGATCAAAAAAGGCGACGAGGTCATCGGCAATGAGACCCGCGTCAAGGTGGTTAAAAACAAGGTTGCATCGCCTTTCAAGATAGCCGAGTTCGACATTCTTTACGGCGAAGGCATCAGTCGCC
>JBCKNM010000091.1:0-5026 GCA_038902775.1 Polaromonas sp. | reverse complement strand
CAATTGGCCAATCTGGTGCATGGTTGGGGCCTGCCGCCGCTGATGGTGGTGTCGGTGATCCTGCTGTTTTACGTGGTGCTGGGCGCCGTGATGGACGAACTGTCGATGCTCCTGCTCACCATTCCCATCTTCTTCCCGATGATCATCGGCCTTGACTTCGGCATGCCCAAAGAATCGGTGGCCATCTGGTTTGGCATCCTGGTGTTGATGACGGTCGGCTTTGGCTTGCTGGCGCCACCAGTCGGGCTGAACGTGTATGTCGTCAATGGCATGGCCAAAGATGTGCCCATCGCCGAGAGCTACAAGGGCGTGCTGCCGTTTTTGATCAGCGATGTGTTTCGCACGCTGCTGCTGCTGTTCTTCCCCGGCATCTCGCTGTGGCTGGTGAAATACATCACGTGAGAGGGTAAATCCCGTCACCCCCTGTGCCGGATTTCCATTACCCTAGCTCTATCAACTTCTCGGAGTCATCCATGATTCAAAGACGCACACTACTCAAATCCACCGCTGTGGTGGCACTGGGCGCGCCCGCCTTGAGCGGCCTGGCCCAGCAAACCGTCACTCTCAAGTTCCATACCTTCATGTCACCGATGTCCAACGTCTGGCTGAACATGCACAAGGCCTGGATGGCCAAGGTTGAAGCCGAGTCCGGCGGGCGCATCAAGTTTGAAGCCTACCCTGCCATGCAACTGGGCGGCACACCCGTGCAACTGTATGACCAGGCCAAGGACGGGGTGGTCGATATTGTCTGGACGCTTCCTGGCATCACGGCCGGCCGCTTTCCGCGTTCGGAAGTATTTGAGCTGCCCTTCATGATGAACAATGCCGAGGCGACCTCCAAAGCCTATTGGGAGTATGTACAAACCATGGCCGCCGATGAGTTCAAGGACACGCAGGTGCTGGCGCTGCATGTGCATGGTCCCGGCATGTTCCACACCAAAGACAAACAAATCAAGACCGCGGCCGACCTCAAAGGCCTGAAAATGCGCGGCCCCACGCGCCAGGTCACCAAGATGCTGGGCTACCTGGGCGCCACGCCGGTGGGCATGCCGCTGCCAGGTATTCCCGACGCCCTGTCCAAAGGCACCATTGATGGCGTGGCGATCCCATGGGAAGTGGTTCCTGCGGTCAAGGTGAACGAACTCACCCGGTTCCACAGCGAGTTTGAACCCGCGGCCGGGGCGCTGTACACCGCCGCATTCGTGATGACCATGAACAAGGCCCGGTACGACTCGCTCCCCGCCGATTTGAAAAAGATCATCGACAACAACTCCGGCCTGGCGACCTCGGGTTGGCTGGGCAAGGTGCAGCAGATCGGTGACATTGCCGGCCGACAGTCAGCAGTTGACCGCAAAAACACCATTTACACCATCCCGTTGGTGGACGCCCAAGAGTTCAAACGAAAGGCCGCTTTGGTTGAAGTGGAGTGGATGCAAGACATGGACAAACGTGGTTTTGACGGCCGCAAGCTGCTCGACACCGCACGGGCCTTGATCGAAAAACACGGCAAGACCGCACCGGCCCCGGCCAAGGCAGCAGCGAAAAAAGCCTGACGCTTTGGTGCGCCCGGCAAAGGACTCCTTGCGGAGTCCTTTTTTTTGTTTTCAAATTACACTGCGCTCATGCTTCGCAATCCCATCAAACACTGCCTGCGCTACTGCGCCCGTCCGCCGTTTGCTATGGAGCGGCTCAAGCAGCGCGGCGCGTGGTTTGCGTTGATGGGGCGCAAATTCTTGGGCAATCAGGCCGGCACTGAGGGTCAGCACGTTTTTTGAGGCTGCCGGTGCCATACTTGGCCTCATGCGGTTGAATTTCCTATCCTTAGCGATACCTGGGCCGCTCCGGGATTGCACTCTGCCCAAGAGGAGATCGTTATGAATTTCCGGAATATCTTGACTGGCTTGATCGCGTCTGCTGCCCTGGCTGGCCTCGTCTCGTGCGGCGGTGGTAGCGGGGACGGCACCGTCGGCACGGGGCTCACGCCGACGCTCGCGTCGATCCAGGCGAATGTCTTTTCGGAAAGCTGCGTCGGCTGTCACACCGGCGGCGGCGCGTCGGGCGGCCTGCGGCTCGACCCGGGCTTCAGTGCCGTCAACCTGATCAATGTGGCCAGCCCGCGCGATGCCAGCCTCATCCGCGTGGTCCCGGGCAATCCGAACGCGAGTTTCCTGATCCAGAAGCTCGAAGGGACCCAGTCGCTGGGCGATCGCATGCCGCAGAACGGACCTTATCTGCCGCAGAGCACGATCAACGTCGTGCGGCAGTGGATCCAGGACGAAGCGCTGCCATGAACCGCTACCTCGGTCAGGGTCGGCCGCGAACGAGCCGGGCTGCGGCCGTTGCGCGATGGCTGCTTGCTGCGGCGCTGCTGGCCAGCGGCACCGCGCGTGCCGAACCGTATCTTGCCGTGCGCTCTGGCCAGAAATGCATGGCCTGCCACGTCAATCCGAGCGGCGGCGGCAAACGCACCGAGTTCGGCAGCCTGTATGGCCAGACCGCACTGGCCCAACAGCAACTCGACTTGCTGAACCTGGGCCGCGCCCCAACGGCACAGGGCGCGCCTTCCGAACCGGCGTCGTGGACCGGCAAGATCAGCGATCAGTTCGGGCTCGGTATCGACCTGCGGGCGACGCAGCGCAGCCGCAAGCTCCCCGGCAGCGACCGCAGCTCCGGCAGGGACCCGACCCGGGCCCAGGTCTATCTCGAGGCCCGCCTGCTCGAAGACCGCCTGACGCTGTACCTTGACGAACATGTCGCGCCCGATGCAGCCAAGACCAAGACGCGCGAGGCCTTCGCGTTGCTCTGGTTCGCCGAGCGCAGCCTGTATCTCAAGGCCGGTCGCATCTACGTCCCGTTCGGCTTGCGCATCGAGGACGACAGCGCGTTCATCCGCCTGTTTTCGGGCACGAACTTCAATTTGTCCGACGATGGTGTCGAAGGTGGCCTGGAGCTGGGACCCTGGTCGGCCCAGCTTGCGGTCACCAAGGCCAGCGGCAATGCCAGCAATGGCGGCAAGTTCGTCAATGCGCTCGCCACTTATATGCAGCCCGACTGGCGCCTGGGCGCCAGCCTCAGTGTCGATCACCGGGGCAGTGCCGATCGCAGCATGCAAAGTGTGTTCGGCGGCTGGCGCACCGGCATCGTCAGCTGGCTCGCCTCGGGGGTGCACATCATCGACGACGACGCGCCTGGCAGGCGGGTCAGGAAATGGGCCTCCCTCGTCGAAGGCAACGTCGAGGTGGCCAAGGGCCACAACCTCAAGCTGAGCTACGAGTTCTACGACCCCAACCGCAACATCAGCGAAGACCAGCGTGTCCGCTACAGCGCGGTCTGGGAGTACGTGCCGTTCCAGTTCACGCAGTTCAGGCTGGGGGCGCGCAAGAACGTCGGCATTCCCCAGAACAATGCACAGAACGCCAGCGAGCTGTTCCTACAGTGGCACGCGTTCTTCTGAGGGTCCCAATCCGAGGGGTCAGACCCCTTTACACGCGGCGGATTCAAAAAACGTCCAACTTCTCGCACACCTTTGCCTTCTCGTGTCATCAACATAATCGTCGCCCGTTCTTCGGCACTCAACTGCTTGTACTGCTTTTCTGTATTTCCCATCCCAACACCTTAGCCTCTTTGAAGGTGCAGTTGGTTTTTTGAGCGCGCCCTGCCATAAAAAACGGCCGTGGCGCTTAACGCTACGGCCGTTGAACAACAAGAGTATGCGTTAAAGCATCAGTTAACCGTAAATAAACCCATCTGGTCTTCACTCATGGAAATCAGTTTCCAACCAAGTGTCGTCGTGCTGTCATCTACGCTGGCATAAATGCGCCAGCGATATGTCTTGCCAACAAGCAATGGCGTGGCCGAGTTGTAGATGATGGAGGTCTCGCTCGGAGGTATCAGGAAACTTCTTACAGGTGTTGGGGTGCCCATACCGGTAATCCCACCCCACACTATGGTGCCGCTGTTGGCATCCATCACTTCGATCACATAGTCTTTCGTGCTGGAGTATGCAGACCAGATGAAGGTCGGTGTCAGACTGGTCACGGTAACGGGCTGAGTGCTGCCAAGTATGTTGCTTGGGCTGATAAGCGGCACGGCAAATGTAATAGTGATGCCCACCGGATTGGGTGTGGCCATGCCGCCGCTCACGACGACAGATGGCTCGCCGAATTTAACGATATAGTCTGGATCAACCACCAGCGTGTCGTTAGCAAAGGTAGAACGCACGAAATAGCTGCCGTCAACCACACCGCTGAGACTGTAGCTTAATGGAGGAGTGTAAGTCTTTGTCTGGCTCAACCCGGGGATGGTTTCCTTGGTAATTGGATGTACTAGTGATACCACCATATTGACCGGATCGGTCGCTCTGCCAGCTGCAATCGCACTAAGGTTGACTAGCACAGTGCCCCCAACTGCTGTGCTGGCAGTCAAGTTGACGTTGAGGTTGCCAGTAGTGGCAACAACTGTCGTCGTCGGGCTGGTAAAGGCGTAGCTCTGAGCATAACCTTTAACGGTATATGTGGCGAACGGAACGTTGTAAATAGCATAATCTCCGCTGCTGTTACTGATGGATGTGTAAGCCACACCAGCCGCTTCAACGGCCACCAGTACATTGGCCACATTGGCACTACCGCTGGTAACTCTGCCGCTGACCCAGCCGGTTCCGATCAGGGTGCTGAGGGTCATAGTGACTGGGTAGTTGGTTGTGGCGGCAGAGATGACTGTTTGTGGCACTGGACTAAGTAAGGCCGAAGCAGGCACAGGGGTGTAACCCTGCTTGCTGAGTTTGACAAAATAACTACCAGCTGTAAGGCTGACCGAATATATTCCGGTGCTGACAGCAGACGTACCCGAAGCAACCGGTGCATTGGTGGTGGCATCAAAAACAAGCACGCTCACACCAGCCAACGCCGCAGCAGGACTGCCTGATGTGATAGTGATGGACAGGGTTCCAGGTGGAGGTGGAGCCGAAGAGCCGTCCCCGTCCCCGCCCCCGCTGCAAGCTTGCAGTAAAGCAGACAGACCGATGGCT
>JBCKNM010000090.1:0-5047 GCA_038902775.1 Polaromonas sp. | reverse complement strand
GGCGCAGGCTGGCGAGCGTCAACTCGTTGATATCGACGCCGTCGATGCGTATCTGGCCGGCCGTAGGCCGATAGAACCGAGGGATGAGCGCGCTGATGGTCGTCTTGCCGCCGCCGGATGCTCCTACCAAAGCGATAGTCTGCCCCGCCGAGGCGCGAAAGCTAATGTCGGCAAGGGCTTGGCGTTCCGCGCCCGGGTAGGTAAATTTGACGTGGTCAAACTCGATGTCGCCATGCGCATGGGGCAGTTCCAGGGTGCCGGTATCTTCCTCGACGGGCATGTCCAGGAATGCGAACACGCTCTCACAAGCGGCGAGCCCACGATTCAGTGTTGAACTGATTGTGCTCAACTGCTTGATGGGTGAGATCAGCATCAGCAGGGCGGTGATGAACGACACGAACCCGCCTACCGAAAAACTCGCAGTGCCGGTGGACTGGCTCAGTGCAAGAGAGATGATGATGGCGACCGCTATGGAGGCAGCAACATGCGTGATGGGAGTGATGGCCGACGAGGGAACCGCCTCACGCATCTGGGCCCGGCGAAAGCGCTCAGTATCTTGATAAAAGCGTTCGGATTGCTGGGCTTGGCCAGCGTAGATTTTGATGACTTTGTTGGCGGCGGCGGATTCCTCAATGCTGTGAAACAGCAGGCGAGCTGACTCCATGGTGCCTCTGCTTGCAGCGCGCATGCGTTGTCCGAAGCCTTTGACAATAAGCGCTATGAGCGGGCCGATGATCAGCGTCACCAGCGTCAATTTCCAGTCGAGGTAAATGAGGTAACTCAGTAGCGCAACCACAGTCAGCGTTTCGCGTACCGCCGTGACCAGAACAGTCGTGACGGAATCGGTGAGGTTGTCGGTGTCGGAGACGATCCGTGAGATCAGTTTGCCGGCTGACAAGTCGTGAAATGTCTGCGTCGGCAACTTCAGCATTTTGCTGAACATCTCTCGTCGGATGTCGGTAATGATGCGTGCCGATACCCAGGTCATCAGGTAGCTCACGCAAAACGACAGGATGCCACGCACGACAAACAACGCGACGATACCTGCTGGAATCAGCCACACCAGGCGCGCGTCCCCTGTTTTGAACCCGTGGTCCAGCAGGTACTTCATGATGACAGGGAATACCGGCTCCGTAGCGGCTATGCCGACCATTCCCAGAACAGCCAGCGCAAAGGCCTTCCGGTAAGGCTTTAGATAGCTGAGCAATCGTGCATACAGGGCACGGTCGCTGACGGGCATAAGTTGGGTCATTTACAGTGGTTTTAGATTTTCGCAGCATGCCGACAGCTAGCAGGCTCGCTGCGGCAGGTTTATACCTGACGTATTATGCCGGGCTAACTTATCAAATCACTGCGTCCCTCATGCGTCTGTCAGCCATCGTCATTACTCGCAATGAAATCCGTAACATCTCTGATTGCATTCAGGCACTCAGCTTTGCCGATGAGATTATTGTGTTGGACAACGCCAGTACCGACGGTACGCCTGACGCTGCGCGCAGGCTAGGTGCGCAGGTGTTTGAAACCGAGGATTGGCCCGGATTTGGTATGCAGAAGAACCGGGCTCTCGAGCTCGCCAATGGAGAGTGGGTACTAAGCATTGATGCCGATGAGCGCGTGAGCCCAAGCTTGGCGCGAGAAATTACAGAGGTTATCGAGCAATCGCGTATGCTCAATCAAAGAGTTGTTTTTGCAATACCCCGGCTGACTCAGTTTTGCGGCGTTTGGATCAAGCACTGCGGCTGGACTCCCGATTACGTAGTCAGGCTATTTAAGCGCGGTGAGGCTCGCTTTAGCAACGATCTGGTGCACGAGAAAGTAATTATGAGCCAAAGCGATACGAAAATTGTTCGTCTCCAGCATCCACTACTGCACTTCAGCTACCGTACGCCGGCTAGTTACTGGGAAAAACTTCAACGCTACAGCCATGACTGGGCTATTGATCAACAGACTAAGGGCAGGAAGACCAGCATACTCAGAGCTGCTTTGTCCGGGGCTGCGGCGTTTGTGCGTAGCTATTTCTTTCGACTCGGGTTTTTAGACGGCGCTATGGGATTTGTTGTGTGTGTGCTTCAAGCCCAAGCAGCCTTTGGAAAATACTTTGAACTGTATTGGCTAAATCAGCAAGATGAAAATTAAATCAATTGACCAGCAGTTTTTGTTTCGGCGCCGCTTGGTGTTCGCCGCAGGTGCTCTACCGATTGTTCCGGCTTTAGCCCAGTTCCGCGTAGAAGTTTCCGGCGTGGGCCTGACTCAACTACCCATCGTCATAGCCCCATTTCGTGGCGAGGCGCAGGCCCCGCAAAAAATTGCTGCCATAGTCACCGCTAACCTGGAACGCAGCGGTGTCTTTCGTGCTATCAATACCGCAGGGTTTGTCGCTGACGAAAGTACCCGGCCAGACCTTGGTACATGGCGGCAAAAGGGTGCTGATTCGCTACTGACCGGCAGCGTGACGCGCCTGGCCGACGGCCGCTACGATGTGCGTTGCCGCTTGTGGGACGTGGTGCGCGGGCAGGATTTGGGGGGGCAAAGCTATGCGGTGACATTGGCCGACTTGCGGCTTTCGGCGCACCGTATTTCAGATTTTGTGTATGAAAAACTGACTGGCGAAAAAGGTATTTTCTCGACCCGCATCGCCTATGTGACCAAGGCTGCAACGCGCTTCACGCTCTGGGTGGCTGACTCTGACGGTGAAAATGCACAGTCGGCCCTGTCCAGCCCCGAGTCGATTATTTCGCCCGCCTGGTCGCCCAACGGTTCGCAACTCGCCTATGTCTCCTTTGAGTCCCGCAAACCGGTGATTTACACCCACGATGTGGCAACCGGCAAGCGTCGGCTGCTGGCAAATTTCCGGGGCTCCAACAGCGCGCCTGCATGGTCACCTGATGGCCGCCAGATTGTGGCCACGCTCAGTCGTGATGGCGGCTCACAGCTGTACGTACTGGATGCCAATGGCGGTGAGCCACGCCGCCTCACGCAGTCGTCAAGCATTGATACCGAACCAGCTTTTTCCCCTGATGGCAAATACATCTATTTCGTCAGCGACCGGGGTGGTGAGCCGCAGATATATCGCATGAGTCCGACGGGCAGCAATATCGAGCGCGTGACCTTCACCGGTTCGTACAACATATCGCCAGCCCTCAGTCCTGATGGCCGCTGGCTGGCCTATGTCTCGCGGGTGGGTGGCGCTTTCAAGCTACAGGTGATGGCGCTTGCCGGGGGCAGCGTTGCTCAAATCACCGACACTACGGCAGACGAGAGCCCGAGTTTTGCACCCAATAGCCGCTTGATTGTTTATGCAACCCGTCAGCAAGACCGTGAGGCCCTGATGACAACCACGCTGGACGGCAAGATCAAGGCCAGGCTGGCGGGGGCGACCGGAGACATTCGTGAGCCTGATTGGGGACCTTTCTCACGCTAGTTTTCTTAGCTGTTATCTGTCAAGTCCTATATCATTGCCAGCCAGTTGCAGTAACACTCTTATTTATCCATTTTTGTTTTAGAAGGGCTTATCCATGAAACGCATTTTTCTGTCCATTGCCTCGACCATGGCGCTGTCACTGGCCGTTATTTCCTGCGGCTCCAACGTCAAGCTTGACGATGTACCGGTTGAAAACCGCACCGCCACCGCCGTGGGTAACCAGGGTAACCAGGGTAACCAGGGTAACCAGGGTAACCAGGGTAACCAGGGTAATACGGGTGATGTTTCTGCAAGGGTCGTTGCGCCCATAGAAATTGCCGGATTAAACTCTCTGGCTACCGGCCTCGCTGGTGTTACAAAGGTCATTTACTTTGACTACGACAGCTTTGCCATCAAGCCCGAATTTCAGGGAGTCGTTGAAGCGCATGCCCGCTATTTTGCGGCAAACAGCTCCCGTAAGCTGGCTGTCGAAGGCCACACCGACGAACGCGGTGGCCGCGAGTACAACCTGGCCTTGGGGCAAAAGCGGGCTGAGGCTGTACGCCGTGCGCTGGGCCTGCTGGGCGTTACCGATGCGCAGGTAGAGGCCGTGAGCTTTGGCAAGGAAAAGCCTGCGGACACAGGCTCCGACGAGGCAGCCTTCGCCAAAAACCGTCGCGCTGAAATGAACTACCGTTGAAACGGGTGAAAATCCGTAAGCCTCAACCGGGGCGTGCAGACAAGTCAAAGCAGGCACTATGAGCATTCAACAAGTTGGGATTTTCCGGACGCTACTGGGGTTTTCGGTGGCTTGCCTGCTGGCATTCAACGCACAGGCAGGCTTGTTCGATGATGATGAGGCCAGGCGCGCCATACTTGATCTGCGGCAAAAGTTTGCAGCCTCGCAGATTGAACTGCGGCAAAAGTTTGAAGCCTCGCAGATTGAACTGCGGCAAAAGTTTGAAGCCTCGCAGATTGAACTGCGGCAAAAGTTTGAAGCCTTGCAGATTGAACTGCGTAAAACCAGCGACGATAACCTGCAACTGCGCCGCAGTCTGCTGGACTTGTCCAACCAGATCGAAGCCTTGCGCAGTGACCTTGCCAAACTGCGCGGCCAGGACGAGCAGCTTGCGCGTGATGTTGCCATACTGCGCGGCCAAGACGAGCAGCTTGCGCGTGACGTTGCAGAGATGCAGCGCAGGCAAAAAGACCTGAGCCAGGGGGTTGATGACCGACTCAGGAAGTTTGAACCCGCAAAGGTCACGGTTGATGGTGTGGAGTTTGTCGCACAGCCTGCTGAAATTCGCGAGTTTGATGCAGCCCTGGCCACCATGCGCAAGGGTGATTTTGCAACTGCCCAGACTGCATTTCTTGATTTCTACAAGCACTATCCGGACAGCGGCTACAAAGCTTCCATGCTGTTCTGGCTCGGCAATGCGCAGTATGCATTGCGCAGTTACCGCGAAGCCATCATCAACTTCAAGGCTTTGATAACGCTTGCGCCAAAGCATTTGCGTGCGCCCGAGGCTTCGCTGTCGATTGCCAATTGCCAGCTTGAGTTGAAGGACATCCGGTCAGCCCGTAAAACGCTGGAAGACCTCATCAAGGTTTATCCACAATCAGAAGCAGCAGCGGTTGCCAAAGACC
>JBCKNM010000089.1:0-5092 GCA_038902775.1 Polaromonas sp. | reverse complement strand
CGGATGGATCTGCGGCCGCAGCGAGACAGGATTCAGCCAATGCGATGCTGGTGGTTTTTCCGGCCACGAGGCCCGACGACAGATCCTGTATTGCGGCTGTCATCTCAAGCGGGATCGAAATAGTGCATCTCTAGCAGGATGCACCCGCGTTTGGAAAAGAAGGGACCGTGAGCGGCTCCGGGGGGGCGACAAGCGTAAGTGAAGGGTTGGAAATTCGTGCCTCCATGTCCTTTGTCGTCGTTACCTACCGTGAGATCTCCCGAGAGCAGGAATACTTCTTCCCAGTAGGTGTGCACGAATGGCACCGTCGTAAAAACACCAGGCTCAAAGCGCAGCAGGCGAGTGCGGCTTCCCTGGCGGTTCTTCTCATCCAGCGCGCCCGATAGAATTTTTTCCATAATGCCGGGAGGATAGCCGGCAATATTTTGCCAGCCAGAATTCATATCCAAGGTATGGAATTCATCATGCGCTTTGGTAACGGTCATCAAATTATCCTTTCATGCCTTCGGCCCAGATTGGAGAAAACTGGGTAGCGACCACCTTTTCATAGGCCGGATCACCCTTGAGTATACCCATGTCCCGGGTACACATTCCCTACTCCCTGTCCGCCAATGTCATCGCGTTGACCCGGCGCTGCGCCGCCAGCATGGACGACCGAAGAAGGAAGTCCTTCGCCTTGAGCGGGTCGGCGGCCGTGGCGGAGAGCTGATCAAAATTCCGCTTCCGAGTTTCTTCGTCCTTGGCTTCCAACCGCCGTTTGTTTGTGATCGACTGCTCCTGCACAAACTCTACTGAAAACGTCCGCCTTTGAAGATCATAGAGGTCCAGCAGCTCGTTGGACGCACCGTTCAGCAGGATCTCTGTCAGTTTGCTGCAAAGATTGGCTGCGTCTTGCAGACCACCATTCAAACCCATGCCGCCAATGGGATTATTCACGTGCGCTGCATCACCCGCCAACATGACCCGCCCCGCTCGAAACGTATTTGCGACGCGCTGATGCGTCGTATAGAGGTTGCGGTGGACGATCTCGTAAGGCTTGTTAGACGGAAAGAATTTCTGCAGCCGCGCTTGGACGGCGTCATCCGTCATCAGCTCGGCTTCGCTCTGTTCGCCCTTGGTAGGGAACACGGTTCGCCAAAGGCCGGGCGGCCCATCCGCCGAGACTTTAAAGCAATTACACCATTCGTCCGGATCGGCAAAATAGCTTCGATAACAATATCCGCGATGCGCTTCAAAATCGAAAGGCGTTGTTAGAACGATAAATCGCTCATCCCAGGTAAAGCCCTCAAATGAAATATTGCACTGCTTGCGCACAATGCTGCTGGCTCCGTCAGCGCCGATGAGATACGCGCCGGAATGACATTTAAGTGTGGTTGCCTCTTTCACTGTGACAGTGACATCGCTACCGGACTGTTCTACGCCCACGACAGCGTGCCCAAACAGAATTTCCACGTGCGGGAGCTTTCGCAGCCGCTGCAGAATTAACCTTGCAGTTTTGAACTGCTCGCACTGGATGACAGTCGGAAAGCGCGTTTCTCCGGTCAGCGATGCATGATCGAACTCGGCTACAAGTCGGTTGGCCGGCCTGTCCCAGAACTGGAAGATTGGGGCTACCAAACCTTCACGTGCCATATCTTGCACCAAACCGTCCACATCCAGAACTTCCAGGGTGGCCGGATGCGTGGTGGCCGCGCGCGGATCGCGCTGCAGCTCTTTATGCGGATCGAATAAGCGGACGGGAATGCCCTGGCGGCCCAGCAACAAAGCGCAGAACAGCCCTACTGGTCCACCGCCGGCAATCAAGATTGGTGAATTCAATTTGGCTGAGTTCGGCATGTCAGCCCGCTATAGCCAGGCTGGTCACGGCATACCCGGCAATGAGCTTGCGCCCTAGAATAGGGTCTTCCAATTCGAACTCGAAGTGCGGCGCGGCGCGAATCCCTCCTTTTGCGGGCAGCGTGCCGCAGAACATCAGGGTGCCTTCTTCCAGAACACCAGCATTCCAAAGGACCAAAAGAAACTCAGGAGACATCATGGCCGTAACGGCCCCTTCCTGATAAAGAACGCGCTTGCCTTGCTCTACGATATGCGAACGAAGCACCAGACTGTCCCAATGGCCCGCCACCTCCTCGTAAGCCCAGAATTCATCGGCAACGGGTTTGTCGCACATCTGCTTGGAGACGGTTACATTGTAAGTTTCGACGCGACGATCGGTATGATCAGAGCCGACGCCAATCCAAAGGCGGCCGTCGGACTTTAGAATTGTGAACTCGACCTCGCCGCTTGATGCGTCTCCGCTTACCTCGATGCGATTGCATGTGGTGACGCGGGCTGCTGCGACGCGATAAAACATTGGCGTTGACGCGGGCCGTTTGACACCGAGATGCTCCAGTTCAACGATGTGCTTTTCCAGCGTCGCTTTGTCACGACCGGTCCAGCCGGCGATCACCAGATGGCTGACGCGCAACGGCTTCCGCATTTCGCTATCGCCTTGGCGGAAGTTGGCGTTCAAGTCGGAAAGATCAGGCATGGGTGATTCTCGTTGCATGGAACATTATCGCTGCGAACTTTCGCAGATTTACAATTAGGCATTTCCCCGCTCTGCGCCAGCGCTCGTACGTGGTCGTGCGGGTCAGGGTAGCCGCGTAGGGCTCGGCCCTGTGGGCCAGGAAACGTGCCAGCGGGTCGCCGCGCTTGCCGGTGATGCCGCCTCTGCATTACCCCCGGCTTTCGCGTGTCGTGCCATCGTCACGCCTCCGTCTTCGCCGGCATCCCTACCCCCGTCGGCAGATGGAACTGACTGGCCGGATAATCGTCGATAAATTCGAGGACCGCCTCGCTATGCAACACATCGGCATATTTGGCATTCATGTCGCACAGGTTGATGGCATGCGAGGCCTGCGACCGGTCGAAACATCCGTCCTCGACGACGGTGATGCGGAAATTGTTCGAAAATGCGTCCAGTACCGTCGCTCGCACGCAGCCGCTGGTAGTTGTACCGGTCACGATGACGCTGTCACAACCCAGCAGAACCAGGTAGGACAGCAACGGCGTGCCGAAAAACGCACTCGGTTTTTCCTTCGCAATGACAATGTCCTGGGGCGCTGGTGCTATTAAGGGCACGATGGTGTTGCCGTCAAGATTGTGGCTGCGCCGCACCTGCGTATCCTCCGGGTTGCGGCTGTTCTTCCATCCCCAGCTGCCGCGGTTCCACTGGTCCGGACGCGAAGTGCCGGTGGTATAGATTACCGGGATGCCCTTTGCACGCGCACCCGAAATCAGCGTTTTGATGCTGCCGATGGATGTCCAGGCATCCATCCCGCAGGAATTCCGCCAACGCTTGATGGATTCGAGTATCGGCTCAGGGCGATCACCGCAAAAGAAATAATTGACATCAATCACCAGCAGCGCCGGCCGCTTGCCAAAGCCCTGCATTGCCCCAAATCCCGATGCCGCAAATACCTGCTTGTCGCGTTCGGTGAGAAACGGGTCCCAAATGCGTTGCGGCATGCTTCGATCTCCCTGAGGTACGTATTCCCGTGTGCTTGCAAATTGAGCTTCCCTCTGTTTTCGTCTTCCAAAGGCGGGAGTGTCCGGAATTTTGTGGAAACGGGGTTTTGTTTAACGCGGCGACCTAATCCGGTTTAATCCCCGCCGCATTTACGGCGTCGCGCCCAATGGGTGCGTCGCGGCGCAAGTACTCGGCGAACTCCGAAGGCGTGTTCCCCAGCGGATCTACGCCCATATTGGTCAAGCGCTCTGCGATTCCCGGCTCTCGGACGATTTTCGCAATCTCCTGCGCGAGTTGCGCAATGATTGGCTTCGGGGTCGCAGCAGGGGCAAGATATCCATTCCACGTGCCGGTTCGAAAGCCGGAATAGGACTCCGCAATCGTCGGCAAATCGGGAAGTTGCGGCGCGCGTTTTTCACTTGACACCGCAAGCAATCTGATCTTGCCGCCTTTTGAATGCTGAATGAGTTCCGAGGCGTTGCCGAAGTACATATGCACCTGCCCGCCAACGAGGTCGGCAACCGCCGGGGCTCCGCCCTTATAAGGGATATGTGTCATGTGGATTCCGGCCCGTGCGAGAAACAGCGCTCCGCTCAGATGACCAATAGTTCCGATACCACCTGAGGCGTAGTTCATCTGCCCGGGTCGTGTCTTGACGTAATCAACGAATTCCTTGATCGTGGCCGCCGGGACGGAAATATGCACGCCGAGTACGAAAGGATTAGTGCCGACGATCGAGATCGGCGCGAAGTCCTTGAACGGATCGAAGTTGACTTTTTGCATCAGCGGCAGGAGAAATTGTGACGATGCCGCAAAAAACAGCGTGTAACCGTCTGCGGGCGCTTTAGCGACAAATTCGGCCGCGATCGCGCCGCCCGCGCCAACGCGATTTTCAACGAGGAACGGCTGGCCAAGTACAGCGGACAATCGTTCCGACACGATGCGCGCCTGGTTGTCGGTGTTACCACCCGCAGCGAACGGCACAATTACTTTGACGGGTCGCTGCGGCCATGTCTGGCCTATGGCTAGTGAAGACCCCAGTGCGACAGCCAGCGTACACATCGCCGTCCACATTGCGCCCCATTTTCTCATCGCGTTCTCCTAAAATAGCTTGTCGAAGGCCCTGCTGTGAAGCGACCTCTGTAACCAAATGAATTGCCAAGGGATAGGAAATTCAACCGCATGAGGTCAAGTGTGACACAAAAAAGCGTCCTCAAGAGTCGTGCGTTCCCTGATGTGGCGATCTGAATCCCTAAGGTTTTTCCGCCCACCGGCACAAACGATATGCAGCGTTCATGCCGAACGCGGGTCAATGTTCGTGAGGTTGCGGCCCGTCGAAACCTTCAACGAGAACGAATTCGCCAATGCTCTTGCCCACACGATGAGCACGCGCCGCCTGATATTCGGGCGAATTGAAATAGGCCTTCGCCTGATCATAGCTTTCGAATTCGAGAATCACGTTGCGCGGGCGAGCTTCGCCGTCTAGCGACTCGAATTTTCCACCGCGCGCGAGAATGCGCGCGCCATACTTCTTCATGGCGATCAAGGCGCCCTGCGCATAGCGCAGGTAGGCATCGTTGT
>JBCKNM010000088.1:0-5138 GCA_038902775.1 Polaromonas sp. | reverse complement strand
TCAAGAATTTTTACGAGACCATGGGTTTCGTGAATGCTGTGGCTTTTATTGCCAACACCGAAGACCATCATCCGGATCTGGCTGTGAGCTACGGCAAATGCACGGTGCGCTTTAACACGCACGACGTAAAGGGCATTTCAGTCAGTGACTTTTTCTGCGCGTCGAAAGTTGACGCCCTGCTGGCTTGAGCAAACCAGCGCGCCCAGCTGCTCTGCCCCTTGCGGGTACGCAGCCGGGATTGGTGGTGGCGGGTTTTGGTCGCCATGTGCTGGTTGAAACAGTATCTGGCGAGCGCGTCATTTGCCATCCGCGTGGCAAAAAAAGCCAGGCCGTGGTTGGCGACCGCGTTCGCTGGTTACCGTCCCAGGACGAAGGCACGATTGAAAAAGTGGAAGAGCGCAAAAACCTGTTCTACCGGCAGGACGAGATGCGCACCAAATCATTCGCAGCCAATCTCGATCAGGTTTTGATACTGATGGCGGCAGAGCCAGAGTTCTCTGAAAACCAGTTGACGCGCGCCCTGATTGCGGCAGCAGCCGCTGGCATCACGCCCGTCATAGCGCTGAATAAAAGCGATCTGCCTGAACCTTTTGGTCGCGCCTGGACTAAGCTGGCATCCTACCGCGCCATGGGCTACCAGATGCTGGCACTCAGCATCAAGCCAAAAGAAACTATAGGTGCAGGCATTGACACCGATGCACAGACGGCAGCGCTTCTGGCTTTGCTTGAAGGCAAAAAAACACTTGTACTCGGGCCATCGGGCGCTGGCAAAAGCAGCCTGACCAATCTGCTGGTGCCACAGGCCAAGGTACTGACGGCAGAAATTTCACAGGCACTTAATGCAGGCAAGCACACGACAACCAGCACCACGCTTTACTGGGTGGATGCGGCGCGAACAACTGCGCTGATTGACTCACCGGGGTTTCAGGAATTTGGCCTGCACCATATAGAACCGATGCAGCTCGCCAGCCTGATGCTAGACATAAAAGCACATGCGCAAAACTGTAAGTTCTATAACTGCACGCACCTGCATGAGCCGGGTTGTGGCGTGATTTCTGAAGTCAATTCGACTGACAGCGCCCGTACAATAAGCGCAACCCGCTATCGTTTGTATAGCGACCTGTTTGCCGAACTGTCGCAAACGCGCTACTGAAGCAACCAGCTTATCCGAGCAGACGGGCCAGGGTCAACAGAGCCAGCAACACCATCCACAACACGACAGAGCGCCACACCAGGCCAACGATGCTGCGCAGATGGGCAAGCTCAGGCTCGCGGCCAGACGTTGATTCTGGGTTTTCACCCCCCAGTCGGACATTCACTGCACCCGAGGTGGCCGCCAGAATAACGCCGTCATTGCGGTTTCCCAGGGCTGATGGCGCGTCTGCGGGAAAGCGCTGGGTATAGCTGCGCCAGGCATCAATCGCGTCTTCAAAACTACCCACCACGGCAAAGCCCAATGCAGTGACGCGTGCGGGAACGTAGTCAATCACACCCCAGGCACGGTTTGATGCCGACTGCAGTGCTGCACTGGCACCATCACCCACCGCAGCAGATGATTTGCTTTTGTAGATCCAGTAGCGGGCGACAAATTCACTCAGGCGGTAGAGCACTGCTCCGGCGGGCCCCAGACCAAGTGCAGCAAGTACCGAGAACCAGGCCAGCACGCCAAAGACATGCCTGTGGGCAGCCAGCACTGAATACTCGATGACATACCGGACGATCTCGCTGCGCGGCAACTCGCTGGCATCGACCTGGCGCCACTGCGCCAGCAGTTCGCGCGCCGTGTCTTCGTCGCCGTCGTCCAGCGCATCACGTATGTCGGTGAAGTAGTGGCTGAACTGCCGAAAGCCCAGCGTGACATAGAGGATGGCCACGCTCCAGAGAAACGCCAGCAGCGAGCTGATGCTCCACAGCAGCCAGTGAATCAGCAGCGTCACCAGTGTCGGCACCACCACGGCAACTGTCCATGCTATCCAGCCATGGTGCGGCTGTCCGGCATCCATGCTGCGACTGCTCCAGCGTGCCCAGTGCCGGAAGGCGGAATGAATCCAGTTGCCCCTGGCCAGTGGCCGGGCCTGTTCAATGATGAGGGCTAACAAAACGGCAAGAAAGCTCATGCGGAATGATAACTTGCCCCCACGGAGAGAAATACTAAAAACAATGAACCGGCATGGAAGGCAACAATTTTTCGACGGGCCGCCCCTAGAAAAATTAGCCCCCTCGGGGGCAACTGGTTATTGGGGTCAGACACCAATTTTGCCGCGTGCGAAGCACGACGCCCTTCAGGCAAGCCAAAGGCTTGGCAAATTTGGACTCTGACCCCAAAAACCAGCGTGGGGGCTATATCTTCATGCGATCAGAAAGCGGTACAGGTTTCTAAGCATTCCAGCAGTTGCGCCCCAGATAAAGCGCTCTGTAGGGTCTGCCCCCTGTATGACCGCAGGATCAAGGTAGGGCATGGACAACCACTGCCGCGTCACGCCATCAAACTCGACCTGATGGCGCCTGTGGTTGGCCGGATTCATCAGGTAGGCCAGCGGCACTTCAAACACGTCGGCTACTTCACCGGGATTGGGCTCAAGCGCAAAACCCGGAGTGACCAGAGCCACCACCGGCGTGATGATGTAAGCCGTGCCAGTGACGTAAATCGGCAGTGTGCCCAGCACTTCAACGTGAGCGCGTGACAAACCAATTTCTTCGTCGGCTTCACGTAGTGCCGTGTCAATCGCATCCGCATCGGTGTCGTCCGTACGGCCACCAGGAAAAGCGATTTGCCCAGAATGCGTTGAAAGATTGCTGGTGCGCTGGGTCAGCAGCAACATGAGCTCGCTGCGCATGACCAGGGGCAGCAGCACCGCAGCGAGGGCAGGCTGGCGATTTTCATATTTCTTTTCGACGCTGTGCTCGGGCGCCCAGACCGGTGGATGCCTGAAGCGTTCACGCAATGCACCGGGTGTCAAACGATCCATTGCCACGCCTTCAAGGTGGTCGTCGATACCGGCCACCGGAATGCTGCGAGGATCAAATTTAGGCAGGGGCTTGTTGAAATTCATGGCTCAAACCAGAGATGGGAAAAGCATAGCAGGCATAAAAAAACCGCCCATAGGAGCGGTTCTTTTCCTGGCCACAAAACTGCATTTACGCAGCCTTGGCACCCAGCTTTTCCTTGATACGTGCAGACTTCCCACTGCGGCTGCGCAGGTAGTACAGCTTGGCGCGGCGCACATCACCCCGGCGCTTGACTTCAATTTTGGCGATCAGCGGGCTGTAGAGCTGGAAGGTACGCTCGACACCTTCGCCGTTTGAAATTTTGCGAACGATGAAGCTGGAATTGAGGCCGCGATTGCGCTTGGCAATCACAACACCTTCAAAAGCCTGCATACGCTTGCGGGTGCCTTCAACCACGTTGACGCTGACAATGACGGTATCGCCAGGAGCGTAAACCGGAATGGTCTTGTTCAGACGGGCAATTTCTTCTTGCTCAAGGATTTGGATCAGGTTCATAACAATTTCTCGTTCACTTTTTCGTTCATTCACGCGCTACGCTAAAGACCGCAAATCTAAATAACCGGGGTCAAACGCCAATTATTTAGTCGCAATGGCCGCCAGAGGACCGAAAAGCCTTTAATTATAGCAATTTATAAATAATTGGGGTCAGACGTCAATTTCATTACGGTGCAGCGCACCGTACCCGAAGGGCGTGCCAAAGGCACGATGAATTTGGACTCTGACCCCAATTATTTACTAGGCAAGCCAGCCAAAAAAGCCTCGTCTTTCGGGCTCAAGCTGCCCGCCAGCCGCGCCCTTTGCACCAGCTCAGGGCGCTGCTGTTGCGTCAGCGCCAGCCGCTGATCCCGCCGCCAGCGCTCGATATGCGCGTGGTTGCCGGACAACAGCACGCTCGGCACCGGCTGGTCGCGCCAAGCTTCGGGCCTGGTGTAGTGCGGGCAGTCCAGCAGGCCATCAAGTGCCGGGTTAAAGCTGTCGAACTGGTGGCTGCCTTCGTCGTTCAATACGCCAGGTTGCAGGCGCGCTACAGCGTCCAGCAGTGCCATAGCGGCAATCTCGCCGCCCGACAGGACAAAGTCGCCCAGACTGATTTGCTGATCAATATGGGTGTCAATAAAACGCTGATCCAGGCCTTCGTAGCGGCCACAGACCAATACAGCACCACTGCTGGCTGACCACGCCTCAACCCCGGCATGATCCAGCGTTTTACCGACAGGAGAAAAAAGAACCACCGGCGCGGGCGGTGCAGCGTCCAAAGCGCGGCCAGCGCGAATGCTTCCAAGGCAAAGCGCCAGCGGCTCGGCCAGCATGACCATGCCAGGGCCGCCGCCAAAAGGCCTGTCATCTACACGGCGGTAGCTGCCATCGGCAAAATCGCGCGGATTCCAGAACTTGACAGTGACCAGTCCGGACTCATAGGCACGCCGCGTCACACCGCTTGTCAAAAACGGTGCGAACAGCTCGGGGAAAAGGGTGATGACATCAAAGCGCATGGAAAGGTATTTTGCGCCGGTCTGCAGTTGAACCCCAAAAAAACTAGTAATCCGGCTGCCAGTCAACCGTGATGAGTTTTGCAGCGGTATCGACCGCATCCACATAAACCGATACAAACGGAATCATGCGTTCAAGCGTTGCGCTGGAGCCGTCCTCCTGGGTGGCCGTGTACTCAACGCACAGCACCGAATGCGGGCCAGTGGCCATCAAATCGCGCACGCTACCCAGTGCAACGCCTTCGCGATTGACCACATGAAGGCCAATCAGGTCTACCCAGTAATACTCGTCTTTGGAGGCAGCCGGAAAACTGCTGCGCGGCAAGAAAATGCGCGTGCCGCGCAAACTTTCTGCAGCAGTGCGGTCGTCAAGGCCATTGACTTTGGCGACAACTGAATCTGAATGGGTTTTAGCCTCATCAATACTGATGCAGACCGTACCAGAAAAGGCGTTAAAGCCAGGGCGAAATTTTGCGTCGGGTGCTTGTAAAAACCACGATTTAGCGGCAAAAAGTGCTTCAGGACGGGTGCTGTGGGGCAAGACTTTTAACCAGCCTTTAACGCCCCACGCATCCAGAATTCGCCCTACTTCGATGGCATCATCAGGCAGCTTTGAAGCTGTCAAACCTAACGACATCG
>JBCKNM010000087.1:0-5227 GCA_038902775.1 Polaromonas sp. | reverse complement strand
GTGGCTGTCGAGCACAAACATCGGTATCTCGCACTCAAAGCGCTCACCGTCTTCAGCCACGCAAAAATAACTGCCATGCATGGTGCCGCTGACCGTTCGCAGGCGCGAGCCGCTGGTGTATTGGAATGACTCGCCGGGTTTAAGCAGCGGCTGATGCCCGACCACTGCCAGGCCCTTGACTTCTTCCCGCAGGCCATTGGCGTCCACGATGATCCAGTGGCGTGAAATCAGCTGCGCAGCCATGTCACCCGTGTTGGTAACCGTGACGGTGTAGACAAAGCCATACACAGAGTCCGCCGGCGAGGATTGCTCAGGTATGTATTGCGGGACGACTTCGCAGGAGAATTGGTATTTCGGCATGGTACAAAAAAGTGTTATGTGATCTTAACTGTTCTTAACTGTTCCGTCTGATGGGGGGGTGTCAGCCAACTACGCAAGTGGGGGGCACATGAAGTGGGCGCCCATGAATTGAAATTTTATGACTTGCTGCGACAATCTGATCATGCGCAAAAACAAACCCGCCTACAACATCGCCCCCTCCATTTTGTCAGCCGACTTCGCCCGCCTTGGTGACGAGGTGAAAGCCGTGATTGCCGCCGGGGCCGACTGGATTCATTTCGACGTGATGGACAACCATTACGTACCCAATCTGACCTTCGGCCCGATGATTTGCAGCGCCCTTAAACCGCATGCCAAAAAAGCCGACGGCAGCGCGGTGCCGATTGATGTACACCTGATGGTGCAGCCCGTCGACAGCCTTGCAGCAGCCTTTGCAGATGCGGGTGCCGACCTCATCAGCTTTCACCCCGACGCATCAGGCCACGTACACCGCAGCGTACAGGCCATCAAGTCCAAAGGCTGCAAGGCTGGGCTGGTCTTTAACCCGGCGGCATCCATGGATGTGCTCGACTGGCTGATTGACGATATTGATTTGATCCTCATCATGAGCGTCAACCCTGGTTTTGGTGGGCAAAGCTTTATTGAGTCCGCCCTGCGAAAAATCGAACAAGCCAGAGCCCGCATCGACGCATCGGGCAAAGACATTCGGCTGGAGGTTGACGGCGGCATCAAGCGGGAGAACATCGCCCGCGTAGCCGCAGCCGGGGCTGACACCTTTGTGGTGGGCAGTGCGATTTTCGGCAAGCCGGATTACAAGAGCGTGATAGATGCCATGCGGAGCGAACTGGCGAAGTGATTCCATTTCCAGATCAATACGATATGTTGTTGCTTCGCCTTGGCCGTTACAGCACTGTCTGCGGCTTCGCGCCTAATCTCCTATCGATCTGAAAACGGAATTACGGTTTGGACATCGGCACCGTTGCGTTCATGGTAGAGGCCCGCAGGAAATCGAAATCGACCCCTTTATCGGCCTGCGTGACGCTCTGTAGGAAGAGCTTGAGGTAGCCGCGGTCCGCCGTGGGCTCGACCACCGGCGCGGCCGCACGGCGACGGGCCAGCTCTTCGACCGAGACCAGCAAGTCGAGTGAGCGTGCCGCTACCGACAAGCGGATGCGGTCGCCGTTTTGCACATAGGCCAGTGGTCCGCCGATGGCGGCCTCCGGGGTGACGTGCAGCACGATGGTGCCGGAGGCCGTGCCGCTCATGCGGCCGTCGGAGATGCGCACGATGTCCTTAACCCCCAGTCGCGCGAGCTTCATCGGGATAGGGATGTAGCCGGCCTCGGGCATACCGGGGGCGCCTTTGGGGCCTATATTCTTCAGCACGATGATGTCGTCGGCATGGACATCCAGATCGTTTGAGTCGATGCGCTCGGCTAGGTCCTGCACGTTCTCGAACACCACGGCGCGGCCTTCGTGCTCCATCAGTTTGGCATCGGCGGCCGACTGCTTGATGATGGCACCGCCCGGTGCCAGGTTACCTTGCAACACGGCGATGCCGCCCTGCGGATAAATCGGGTTAGAGGCCGGTCGCACCACGTTCTGCGGGAAGGCCGCAGGATGCCGCTCCATCTCTTCACCGAGCGTGCGTCCAGTGACGGTCATCGCATCAAGGTGCAGCAATGGCTTGAGTTCGCGCAGCAAGGTTGCCATGCCACCGGCATGGTGGAAGTCCTCCATGTAGTACTGGCCCGAGGGCTTCAGATCAAGCAGTACTGGCGTGTCGCGGCCCATGCGATCAAGGGCCTTCAGATCAACCTCAAAGCCCATGCGCCCGGCTATGGCCGTCAGGTGAATGATGCCGTTGGTCGAGCCGCCTATGGCCAGCAGAACACGCATGGCGTTCTCAAAGGCCTTGGCGGTCAATACCTTATCTATTGTCAAACGCTCACGCGCCATCTGCACGGCGAGTGTGCCGGTCTGTTCGGCGACGCGGATGCGATCAGCCGTGACGGCGGGCGGCGAGGCACCACCGGGCAGCGTCATGCCCAAGGCCTCGGCGAGGCAGGCCATGGTGCTGGCCGTGCCCATCACCGAGCAGGTGCCCACGCTGGCCACTAGCTGATGGTTGATATCGGCGACTTCCTCAGCGTCGATCTCACCGGCACGAAAGCGCCCCCAATAGCGGCGGCAATCGGTGCAGGCCCCGACTCGCTCGCCCCGGTGCGAGCCAGTCAGCATGGAGCCGGTGACGAGTTGTATCGCCGGGATGCCGGCCGAAGCTGCGCCCATCAGTTGCGCCGGCACCGTCTTGTCGCAACCCCCGATCAACACCACCGCATCCATGGGCTGGGCGCGTATCATTTCCTCGGTGTCCATGGACATCAGGTTGCGCAGCAACATGCTGGTGGGCGCAGAGAAACTCTCGTGGATGGAGATGGTCGGGAAATCCATAGGCAGCCCACCCGCCAGCATGACGCCGCGCTTGACTGCCTCTATGAGCTGCGGCGCGTTGCCATGGCAGGGGTTGTAGGCACTGCCCGTGTTAGTGATGGCAATCACCGGCTTATCGAGCGCCGAGTCGGTGTAACCCGCCCCCTTGATGAAGGCCTTGCGCAAGAACAGCGAGAAGCCGCTGTCGCCGTAATGGGGTAACCCCTTGGACATGCCTCCCGGCGTGGCGGCAGGAGCAAGGGGATGGCCTGGTTGGTCGGGGTGCTGGTGTGTGGACATCTTTGATCTAGTGTAGTGTTGATGTTTCACTGCGCTCTCGGTACTCGACCGTTAAGTGCCCTTAAGCTGGACCTGCCAGCGACGCTGCATCCGGCATCGAAAAGCCGCAGGCCTGTAGGTCCGTCGTCAGTTGCTGGCATTGCGTCGCGTCGAGCTCGACCAAGGGCGGGCGTAGCGTGGTCCATGCCGGGTCGTTCGCCTGCCAAGCAATAGCCGCCTTCATCGCGGCAATCATGGGAAGTTTTTGAAATACCGAACGTGTCGCGTTCAAGGCCTGCTGGCGTTGGTCGGCATCGGCTTCACGCCAGCGCTGGTATAGCGCGACGATAGGGCCTGGGTTGACGTTGCCAGTTGCCGTGATGCAGCCAGCCCCGCCGGCACGCAAGGTGGGAAGCAAGATGGCTTCCGAGCCGGCAAAGACATCGAAGCCTTGCGGTTGAAACTCCCGCAGCATGGTCTCGGTGTTGCTCCAGTCGCCCGAGCTGTCCTTGATGCCCGCAATCGCCTCGGGATAGGCCTTCAGCAGACGCTCTATCAGAGCCATGCTGATGCCGACCTGGGACACCGGGGGGATGTTATACAGGTAGATGCGCAGGCGCGGGTCGGCGACGGCATCGATCACGCTGGCGAAGCTGCGGAACAGTCCTTCGTCGCTGACACCCTTGTAGTAGAACGGCGGCAGCATCAGCACGCCGGCGCAGCCGGCAGCCACGGCGTGCCGCGTCAGCTCAATCGTGTCGGTGAGCGCGCAGGCCCCGGTGCCCGGCATCAGCCTATCCGTGGAAATTCCCGCCTCCAGAAGGGCATCGAGCAGGGCACGTTTCTCGCCGACGCTCAGTGAGTTGGCCTCGGAGTTGGTGCCGAAGATCGACAGGCCCACGCCCTGTCCGGTCAGCCAGCGGCAGTGCTTGACGAAACGCGGCACGGACGGCGACAGGTCGGGATTGAAGGGTGTTAATACGGGTGAGAAGATGCCGCGCAGCTTGGGACGGGAGGAGGTTGCGATAGTCATCGTGCAATCCATCAGTGAGAGTTATTGGACGGTGGACCACTTGCCGTACTTCTGAATCGACTTCTCATTGAAGCAGAAGCCCAAGCCGGGTGCTTACGACGCTCGAGCAACTCGAACACCAGCATGCCAACAAGCATCGCGGCAACGAACACCATGGCTTTTGTTTCACCTATGCCAAGCGCCACGAGCCCTGGCCCTGGACAGAACCCGGCGATGCCCCAGCCGATGCCGAACAGTGTGCCGCCAACGACAAGGCGGCGGTCAATGTGGCGAGTCACAGGAAGCTTCATCTCGGCGCCCAGAAGCGACAGCGTGCGCTTACGAGCCACAAAGAATGCGACTGCGCCGACAGCAATGGCACCCGCCATCACGAAGGCCAGCGAAGGGTCCCAGTGACCCGCAAGATCCAGGAAGCCGAGAACCTTGCCTGGATTGGCCATTCCGGAAACGATAAGCCCAAGCCCGAAGACCAGACCCGCAAGCAAAGATGTCAAAATCAGCATGGAATGACTCCTCAGACACCGAACAGGTGACGAATAACGAAAACAGTTAAAAAGCCCGCACCCATGAAGGTTGCCGTAGCCACCAAGGAGCGCAGTGACAGGCGCGACAAACCGCAGACGCCATGGCCGCTGGTACAGCCTGAGCCATAGCGCGTACCGACCCCAACGAGAAGTCCGGCCACAGCCAATGCGCCGTAGCCTGCATCAATCTGTAGCGTGGGCAAGACTGCAAACAGCATGTAGACCAGTGGCGCGCCGACCAGACCGAGTATGAATGCTGCTCGCCAGGCGATATCGCCTCTGGCCGGCTTCAATAGCCCCCCGATGACACCGCTGATGCCGGCGATGCGGCCATTGAGTAGCGCAAACATGGTTGCAGCGAGTCCGATGAGCAAGCCACCTGCCAGCGCAGACCAAGGCGTAAAGGTATTCCAGTCAATAGTCATCATTTCTCCTGAGGGCAGTAAAGGCGGTACAGCAGCGCCAGAATTTCGAGCAAAGCCGGGTCGGCAACGCTGTAGTAGATGTTTTTGCCTTCGCGCCGCGTGCTCACCACCTCTTCGTTGCGCAGCACGCCCAACTGCTGCGACAGCGTGGGCTGATGTATATCTAGTTCGTCTTCAAGCTCACTGACGCACATC
>JBCKNM010000086.1:0-5489 GCA_038902775.1 Polaromonas sp. | reverse complement strand
GCGCCGTCAGCGCTTCCCAGCGTTAACCTGCCATTGTCAGAGTCAAGCGCCGCAGCCGTCTTCATGGACACAATGGCATCAAAGCCGCTTTCAGGATGTGCGGCGCAGGCTGCCACCATGCCGCAAGGCTGCACGCTGTCCAGCAGGTGAAAAACCTCCTGGCCAATCGTCATCGCGGCATCGCCATGTACCAGATAAGCCCGGCGTTTTAGCGTGCCACGAAACTGGCTGCGCGCCACAATTTCCTGCCCGGGGTAGCAGCCCTTCTTGAAGTTGACACCGCCTACCGACTCGTAATTGAGCATTTGCGGCACAAGAGCCTCAAAAATCGGCTGCGTGATCATCGCTATGCCGGACTGTACCTCCAGCCATTCCCAGATGCCAGGCGCGAGCGTCGTACCGCCAGGTGGCGGGGTTGCGGCTGGCACGCAGCATAAAGCCCGTTCAAAACCCGCTCCAGGGTATAAAAACACCAGGTTTTGACCCTCAAAATCGATTTTTGACCAATGAATACGGGCAATACGGGAGTTATCAGCTATTGATTCAATAGCATCTATGGCCGAGCCAACCAGGCCAAAGAGTGAAAAATCAGCGCTGGCGTCAAGCAGTTTTACCTTGGCACGCAGCACAAACATGGACAGCCGCTTGAGTGTCTGCTGCAAAATATCAGCGCTGCAAACCATCAAAATCTCGTGCTCGCTGCGTTTAAACACCACAAAGCTCGCCTGCATACGACCCTTGTTATTGCAAAACGCGGCCAGATGCGCCTCGTTCAGGCCCATGAGCGCCACGTCTTGTGTCAGCTGCCCTTGTAAAAATTTAATCGCATCCTCACCCGCTGCGCGAATCACGCCAAGGTTTTTTAGTGCTGCAATGCCCGAAAGGGAAGTCGTCGATGTGTCCATGGCCTGAATTATCATGGGATGTCTATTTTAGCAAGAAGGTAGCATGAGTTTGCCCCGCGTATTTACAAGCTTTTGTCTGTTGGTATTTGTTGTTGCCCTGCTGGCCATCGCTGGCGGCCTGTGGTGGCTGCACGCGCCCATGCTACTGAAGCTGCCAGACGGTGCGCAGGTGCTTGACCTTGAAATTGAGCCTGGCACCCGCGCCATGACGGTTGCAGAATTGATAGTTGCCAGCGGGGCAGATGTGCAGTTGCCGCTCCTGAAAACCTGGTTTCGGGTATCTGGTCAGGCCCGGCAAATCAAGGCCGGCAGCTACGAAATTACCCCCGGCACCACGCCGCGCCGCTTGCTCAATATGCTGGTGCGCGGCGAAGAAGCCCTAAAAAGCGTCACTATCGTCGAGGGCTGGAATTTCAGCCAGGTACGTGCTGCGCTACAAAAAGCAGAGCATCTCACCCCTGATTCCATTGGTCTGCAGCCCGATTTAATCATGGAAAAACTGGGAAAACCGGGCATCCATGCCGAGGGGCGCTTTTTCCCCGACACCTACACCTATGCCAAGGGTGCCAGCGACTTGGCCGTGCTCAAGCGTGCGGCCCGCGCCATGGACAAACGCACCGAGGCGGCATGGGCACTGCGCAGCACAGATACCCCGCTGCAAACCCCAGAACAGGCACTTATACTCGCCAGCATTGTCGAAAAAGAAACCGGCAAGCCCAGTGACAGGGCGCAGATTGCAGGGGTCTTTACCAACCGGCTGCGCATAGGTATGCCGCTGCAGACCGACCCCACGGTGATTTATGGCATGGGTGATAAATTTGACGGCAACCTACGCAAGCGCGATCTGCAACTTGATACGCCCTACAACACCTACACCCGTGGTGGACTGCCGCCCACGCCGATAGCGATGCCTGGCAAGGCAGCGTTGCTGGCGGCAGTGCAACCGGCGTCCACAAAGGCTTTGTACTTTGTGGCCAGGGGCGACGGCAGCAGCCAGTTCAGTGCCAGCTTGGATGAGCACAATCTGGCGGTGAATAAATACATAAAAAATCGATAGATATGGCCCCCACGCTCTCCACTTCGTGTGATTCTCTGCCCCCCGAGGGGGCTAATTTTCCTAGGGGCGGCCCGTCGGAAAATATGGCCCCCACGCTCTCCACTGCAAATTCTGGTCTCTTCATCAGCTTCGAAGGTATAGACGGCGCAGGCAAATCCACGCACATCGCCGCGCTGGCCGAAGCCCTGCGCGCTGCAGGCCGCACTGTGACGCTTACCCGTGAGCCAGGCGGCACACCGCTGGCCGAAAAGCTGCGCGCCATGGTACTGGACGACGCGATGGATGCCCTGACCGAATCGCTTTTGATATTTGCCGCCCGGCGCGACCACCTCACCCGCATCATCGCGCCTGCGCTAGAGTATGGCGAGGTGGTGTTGTGCGACCGGTTTACCGATGCCACGTTTGCCTACCAGGGCGGTGGCCGGGGATTTGATTTGGCGGTACTCAAGACACTTGAGACATGGGTGCAGGGGAGGGTGCAGGGGACATCTGCAAATCAGGACATCGTCCAGCCAGACCTCACCATCTGGTTTGACCTGGTACCGGAAGAAGCCGCAAAACGTCTGGCTGGTGCGCGAATGCCTGACAAATTTGAAGCCCAGCCCGTCGAGTTTTTTCGCCGCGTAGCCCAGGGCTATGCAGACCGCCTTAAAGCAGACCCGCAGCGCTTTGCCCGTATTGATGCAGGGCAGGGCCGCGAAGCCGTGTGGAGCGACGTGAAGCAGGTGTTTGTGACTCGCGGCTGGCTGCCATGAGCCATGCGGATAGTTTGGCCCCCTGGCTGCAAACCCAGCTCAAAAGCCTGCTACAGCAGCGCGGCCACGCTTGGTTGTTAAATGGCCCTTCCGGCCTGGGGCAGTTTGAACTGGCGCTTGCCCTAGCGCGCGCCTGGCTCTGTGACAACCCGCTACCCGAGCGTGCGTGTGGGGTTTGTGCCAGCTGTCACGCGGTCGATGTTCATACCCATGCCGACCTGTGCATGCTGCTGCCCGAGACCCTGTCGTTGGAGCTTGACTGGCCGCTGGACGAGAAAACCCAGGACGACTTGGACAACAAAAAACGCAAGCCGAGTAAAGAAATCAAGGTCGATGCGGCTCGCGAGGCGGTGTCCTTCACGCAGTTTACCCGCTCGCGCGGCACTACCAAGGTGGTGCTGGTTTTTCCGGCGGAACGCATGAACGGCATTACCGCCAACACCCTGCTCAAAACACTTGAAGAGCCGCCCGGTGCGGTCAAATTCATACTCGCCACCGAAGCCGCCCATCAACTGTTACCCACCATACGCAGTCGCTGCCTCGGGCATACCATGCACTGGCCCGACTTTGATGAGGCCCTGGCCTGGTTGCAGTCTATGAGCCATCCGTCCAAAGTACCCGATGCCAAAGATATCGCTACGCTCTTGACGGCCGCTGGCGGACGCCCAGCTGATGCGCTGGCATGGGTGCAGGGCGGGCAGGCCCGGGAAGTGGCACAGGGGTGGCAGGCCCTGCCCAAGGCGATGGCGCGCGGCGATGCCGCTGCGCTGACCGACCTGGGGCCTGCCCAGGCAGTTGATGCCCTGCAGAAGCTTTGCCACGACGTGTGGGCCGTAAAGGTGGGTAGCGAGCCGCGATTTTTCAGCCTGGGCGATTTGCCGTCATCAGCCAGGATTAAAACGGGCTTGCATGCCCTCAGCACATGGTCAAAAGAGCTTGCTGCCACCGCACGTACGGTTGAGCATCCCTACAACCCGGGGCTGATGCTTGAATCTCTGGCCAGTCGCGCCAAAATCGCGCTCGCGTCCTGATTGAATATCGATAAACTAACAGCATGGTCACCACCACTCCCGCAGCCACCTCTCTCAGCGCATCCGGTGCAGCCGCCAGGCCCAGCGTCGTGCAACTGGCCATCAAGGGAAAAGCGGCGCTTTATGCGGCCTACATTCCCTTGTTCAAGGAGGGGGGTGTCTTTATCCCGACCACCCGTGAGTATCAATTGGGGGCAGATGTCTACGTGCTTCTGACACTGCCCGAAGATACACAGCGCTACCCGGTTGCAGGCAAGGTCGCCTGGGTTACGCCAGCCAGAGCGGCAGGCAACCGCACCCAGGGTGTCGGTGTGCGCTTTCCGAACGACGAAAAGTCGAGATTGCTCAAGCTCAAGATTGAGGAAATTTTGGGCGCGCACTTGGCATCGGACCGACCTACGCAGACCATCTAGCTGCCAACGGAAGGTTTGCCAGACCACTTTTTATTTTTAGCCCTATGTTCACCGACTCACACTGTCACTTAAGCTTTCCAGAGTTAAAAGCCCAACTCCCGCAGATTCGTCAAGCCATGGCTGACGCAAAAGTTAACAGGGCGCTTTGCATCTGCACGACGCTTGAAGAGTTTGAAGAGGTTCATGCGCTGGCCACTACGTATGACAACTTCTGGTGCAGCGTTGGCGTACACCCCGACAACGAAGACGTGTTGGAACCCGACGTAGCAGGCCTGGTGCAAAGAGCAGGCCTGCCCAGGGTGGTGGGCATTGGCGAAACCGGCCTTGATTACTTCCGCCTCGGGGAGCGTTGCGTGCTCGACATGGAGTGGCAGCGCGAACGCTTTCGCGTCCATATTCGCGCCGCACGCGAGTCTGGCAAACCTCTGATCATTCACACCCGAGATGCCTCAGACGACACCTTGGCCATCCTCAGGGAAGAAGGCGAGGGCGCTCAGTCTGAAAGCCGTGCGGGTGGGGTTTTTCACTGTTTTACAGAAACTGAGGCGGTTGCCCGTGCCGCCCTTGATTTGGGGTTTTACATCTCTTTTTCAGGCATTCTGACTTTCAAAACTGCGGCAGATTTACGGGAAGTGGTCAAATTTGTCCCTCTCGACCGCATGTTGATCGAGACAGACAGCCCTTATCTGGCACCCGTTCCCTATCGCGGAAAAACCAACAATCCGTCTTATGTGCCTTACGTGGCCAAGCTGATAGCCGAGCTTAAACAGCAAAGCATTGAAACCATTGCCGAGGCCACGAGTCTGAATTTCGAGCAGCTTTTCAAAGCTGTCAAGGGATGAAAAAATACTTCATAAATTACTTTAAGAAAAGTATTATTAGCATTGTTTTAATTGGATTTAATGTTTCACAAGCCGGGTCTTTTGATGATTTTTTCAAAGCTGTCAAAATGGACAATGCCAAGGCCGTCCAACAGTTGCTTGCGCGTGGCTTTGATGCCAACACCATAGATCAGACTGGCCAGACGGGCCTGTTTATCGCCATCCGGGAGCCTTCATCCAAGGTGGCCCGCTTGCTGGTCGATTCGCCCAAGATAGACCTGAATGCGCTCAATACCCAAGGTGAAAGCCCACTGATGCTCGCCGCCCTGAAGGGGCAACTGGAACTGGCAAACCAGATGGTCAAAAAAGGCGCTGATCCGACACTGAAAAACCAGCAAGGCCTGACAGCGGTGCAATTTGCGCAGCGCGCCAGCCGACCCGATGCGGTGGAGTTAATCACAAAGTCTATCCGCGCCCAACGTCCGCCTGGGCAATGGTGATTGCATT
>JBCKNM010000085.1:0-5504 GCA_038902775.1 Polaromonas sp. | reverse complement strand
CCTTCTTGAAGTACGGCGCGAAGCTGAAGAACGTGCAGTGGTCAGTTTGCGCGGATGCGCCAGACGGAAGTTTCGTGGTCAGTCTGTGGGAGCACCATTTCCTCCCGCTGAAAAATGGGAAGATGCTCTGTCGTGATCGGTTCGACCGATGGAAAGGTCCGGGCAACACCGAGTTCCGGGAGAAAGTCCAGCGCGCGTTCGCGACGAAGCAGCGGGTTCGTGTTGTGATCTCCCACACGGATAGGCCTGAGCAGGTGGAGTCGGGTGCCGACGCGAGTACCCTGAGGAAATCATTTAGCGTTCGAGAGGATTGGGTTGGCCGGGTCTCACGTGTCGAAGGGGAGGAGTACGAATTTGAGTTTGTCCGTCGGTGAGATGAGTTTTAACATGGCAGTCAACGCGGACGTCCTCGCGGCGGGCATTCGCCCGCCTATGCTCCGCCGATTACTTCTACGTTGGACCTCACAAATCACGCACAGGAAAGCTAATTATGGAGACTAAGATGAAGAAATGGTTCGTATTCGCACTCGTCACATCGTTGGCTGGTGCTGCCTTGGCACAAACTGCGCCCGCGACGGAGAAGAAGCCGCCAGTCAAGCAGAAACAGAAAATGGAACAGATTGCGAAGCCTGCTCCCGTTGGTGCGGTGAAGCCAGAGCCTAAGAAGCCGCCAGTCGTCAAGTTTTCGATGGCCATGCTGGAAAGCGGACGCATTGATCCGGGATATAGGGGCATCCCGATTGCACAAGTCGTAGATGCAATAGAAAAGATGATTGGTGCTAAAAAGGGCGAGTTTGAGTCAACTGCTGACTACAACGCCAGAAAAGCGGCAGCACTCACCGGAAAATTTTTGGGTGATTCGAGCGTGGATGACACGTTTGCCTTTGTTTCGCCTATTTCGAAGGGTGTGCGATATTCAGATGGGTTGGGTTACGATTTCAACGCGGATACCAGCGAGGTGCGGGTATTTGTGATCCCCAGGGTGTCATCTATGAATGGAAGGGGTGCACCGGACTTTTATACCAATAGGCGTGAGAGTGAAGGCTTGGATCAGTTCAATTTGGACTTCAAGAATGTCTCCAGCAGCACGTATGAAGGCAGCAATGTGTTTGGTGCAAAGGTCACAGTAGAAAGGATAATTTCTACCCGTTTCGGGATCGCTGTGAATCGGATTCCATTTTTGAACTTCGAGCGGAAAATGTTTTATTCAAACCCAATTCCGGCGGTGCGGTTCAATCTAGAAAATGCGCGTGCTGAAAAAGTGCTGCCAGCTTTGAAGGCCCTTGTGGTCATGAAGATAGCAGACCCCTATGTCGTTTATCACTCCTCTTTTAACGCTGCTACCTTTTCTGAACCAACAGTGAGTACAGTCAATGGCAAGTTTCTGACTGGAACTGTTTTGGGGATCGTCTTCTATTCCGGTTTGACGGGAGAAATATTAGCCCGCCTTCCCGACGCTTTTGGTAAGCCCGAGCCGAAGGTGGAATCGAAGCCCGAAGGCAAACCCGCTAGTCAGTGAGATTTGATTTGGCGGGCAATTTGAAGACAGAAAAAAAACAGATCGAGTTCTTTGTTTCCTATGCTCAAGAGAGGCAAAGGGGTCAAGTCTTGACAGGCCACATCAAGCCCAACGAACAAGGTTTATCAGCCACGAAGGAGTTCATGTGTTTTGCTCAAGCTTTGCAGCGCGGCGGATAAACGCTGATTGTTAGAACTTCCAGCGTCTTTTTACTATGATGACAATCAAGGAGATAGAGCCATGAACTCAAACTACACTGCCGTAATTAAACAAGATGCCGATTGGTGGATTGGCTGGATTGAAGAAGTTCCCGGCGTAAATTGCCAAGAATCTTCGCGTGAGAAGTTACTAAATTCACTCCGAGAAACATTAGCCGAGGCAATCGAATTAAACCGCGCAGACGCGCTGGCAGCCGTCGGTAATAATTTTGAAGAGCTACAGATAGCCGTATGAAGCGGCGGGATTTACTGACACACCTCACTACACATGGTTGCGCATTGCTCCGTGAAGGCGGCAGCCATTCTTGGTGGTGTCACACGAGCACAAACAGGCGAAGCGCTGTTCCTAGGCACAATGAAATCACCAATCACTTGGCAGTTAAAATTTGCCGCGACCTTGGCGTTCCAGAACCAAAGAAGTTCTGACCTACGCTCAAGCGGGGCTGCGCAAAAGCGCGCCGCCCCTTAGGACGCGTTCAAAAATAACTTGCACATTTGGCTCGCCAGCTTCGGGTGCCCTGCGTTGTTGCTCAAGGCTAATAGGACGGATTGCCCTAGTTGCCGCCCGAGCTGGAAGGCGAGTGCTGCACGATAGGCGCAGGCGCGTGATACACGCTGCCATCGTTGCTGCGAATGCTGGTGCCCTCAACTGTTACCTTGCTGCCAACCGCAGGCGCTTGCGCGGTTTCCAGTGTGCGGCGTGAACCGTCTTCCATGCGAATGCCGACCTGGTAGACGGTTTCTTTGCGCACGTTTTTCTCGATCGCATTGCCAGCAAAACCACCGCCCACAGCACCGATGATGGTGCCCAAAGTCTTGCCGCTGCCCTGCCCGACTTGGTTGCCGAGTACAGCGCCCAGCACGCCGCCTGCAACCGCGCCAATACCAACGCCTTCGGGTTTGGTCGAGCGCGTCACAGGTGTGACGGACTCAATCGACCCGCAAGCTCTACATACCTGCACCACTGGCACGGGGGCTGGTGCTACAGCCGCTACCGGATAGGGTGAAGGTGCCGGTGCAGCAGCCGAATAACTGGGTGCCGGGTTGGGGCTGGGAGCGGGGGGCGGCTTGGGTGTTGCCGTAACGACTTTTTTCGCTGGCGCAGGCGCTGGCTTGGCGGGCGCTGCTGCGGGCTTTTCAATCAGGTCATCGTTGGCGTTGGCCGATGCTCCGGCTTTTTGTGCTGCGGTCGTTGCGGCTGGTGCAGCAGGCGAGGCCAGTGCCACCTGGGCTACAGGCGCGCTTGCAACCATAGGTGCCGGTGTGCGCTGCTGGTAAATCATGGTGCCGCCCAGGCCCAGCACGGCGACCCCCAGAATACCAACAGCAGCCCACATTGGCTTGCTGTTGGATGATGCCGTTTGTTGACCTGGTTGCAGGTTATCGATGGATGCGTTCATGGCCTTAGCCCTCCTTAAATGACCGTTTAACCGTTTATGTTTCTAGCGCTTCAAACCGCTACGCCTATTTGTAACGCGGCGCGTGGGGCATTGGCGTACAAGCCCGTCAGAAAAATAGTAAGCGCTGGTAAAGCCCGGTTACAGAATCGTCAAGTCACAGCGCCGTTCGCTAGAAGTGCCCTAGAGGTTGGGTGCCAGTAGCCGCTGCAAGTCTTCTGCCCGCACGCCACGCCGCTGGGCCAAGTCCTGCAGCTGGTCGTCGCCGATCTTGCCGACGTTGAAGTAAACAGTGTCGGGGTGGCTCAGGTAAAAACCGCTGACGCTGGCGGCCGGTAGCATCGCCAAACTCTCCGTCAGCGTCATGCCGATGTCGCTCGCCTGTAGCAACTCGAACATGTCTTGTTTGACGCTGTGGTCCGGGCAGGCCGGGTAGCCGGGCGCCGGGCGTCTGCCTTGATATTTTTCGCCAATCATCTCTTCAGCCGTCAGCGACTCGGCGCTAGCATAACCCCACAAATCCTGCCGCACGCGCTTGTGCAGGGCCTCGGCAAAGGCTTCGGCAAGCCGGTCGGCCAGCGCCTTGAGCATGATGGACGAGTAGTCGTCGTGGTCGTCCTGAAAATACTTTTCTTTCTTTTCAGCGCCCAGGCCGGCAGTAACGGCAAACAGGCCGATGTAATCAGGCAGCATGAAGGTGTTATGGCCATCGGCGCCTGCGTGCCCGGCGCGCACGGCCTTGACTTTGGCAGACAGCACCTTCGGCGCCACAAAATCGGCGAGGCAGCGACTTGGCCGCATCACCCCATCAAGCGCTGTTTTTTCGCTTTGCTGGCGCAGGCCGTACCAGGTCATGGCGACTTCGCTGCGCGACTCGTCGGTGTAGATCTCGATGTCATCACCCACGCTGTTGGCGGGGTACAGGCCCATCACGCCGCTGGCCGTCAGCCAGCGCCCGTCAATCACGCGCTTGAGCATGCGCTTGGCATCGGCGTACACGCGCACGGCCTCCGTGCCGACAACTTCGTCTTTCAAAATCGCAGGGAAGGGCCCGGCCAAATCCCAGGTTTGAAAGAACGGCCCCCAGTCAATGAATTCAGCCAGCTCGGCCAGATCATAGTTTTTAAACAGCCGGCGACCAATAAACTTGGGCACAGGCGGCGTGTAGCCCGCCCAGTCAATCGGTATGGCGTTGGCGCGTGCCTTGGCCAGTGGCCACAACGGAGTTTGCTTTTTATTGGCGTGCAGGGTGCGCACCCTGACGTATTCGGCATTCAGCTCATCAATGTATTGAGTGGCGTTGTCTGAGAGTAAGCTTTGCGCCACGCTGACACTGCGCGATGCGTCGGGCACATACACCACCGGGCCTTCGTAATGCGGCGCAATCTTTACCGCTGTATGCACACGGCTGGTGGTGGCACCACCAATCAGCAGCGGGATTTTGCGGAGGCGGAAATGGTCGTCCTTCTGCATCTCGGCCGCCACATACTGCATCTCTTCCAGGCTGGGCGTGATGAGTCCGCTCAATCCGACAATGTCAGCGCCTTCAACCTTGGCGCGCGCCAGTATCTCGTGGCAAGGCACCATCACGCCCATGTTCACGACCTCGAAGTTGTTGCATTGCAAAACCACGGTAACGATGTTTTTACCAATGTCGTGTACGTCGCCCTTGACGGTGGCGATGATGATCTTGCCCTTGGTTTTAACGTTGCCGCCTGCGGCCCCCAGCAACAGTTTTTCAGCTTCGATGTAGGGCAGCAAATGCGCCACGGCCTGCTTCATCACGCGGGCGCTCTTGACCACTTGCGGCAAAAACATCTTGCCCTGGCCGAACAGGTCACCGACGACGTTCATGCCATCCATCAGTGGGCCTTCAATCACATGCAGCGGCCGGCCGCCCTCGGCCTTGATGGCCTGCCAGACCTCTTCGGTGTCTTCGGTGATGAACTCGTTCATGCCATGCACCAAAGCATGTGAAAGGCGCTGGCGCACCGGCAGCGCGCGCCATTCGTACTTCTTGCTGTCGTCCCTGGCGCCGCTCTGCGCGGTTTCAGCCACCTCGATCAGCCGCTCGCCGGGCGTGAGATGCGCTTCGCCGGGTTTATAGACGGGCTGGCGATTGAGTACCACGTCTTCAACCCGCTCACGCAGCGTTGGCTCCAGGTCGTCATAGACGCCGACCATGCCGGCGTTGACGATACCCATGTCCATGCCCGCCTTGATGGCGTGGTACAGAAACACCGTCTGAATCGCTTCACGCACCGGGTCGTTGCCGCGAAAGCTGAAGGACACATTCGACACGCCGCCAGACACCTTGGCGCCCGGCAGGTTGGCCTTGATCCAGCGCGTGGCGTTGATGAAATCGACCGC
>JBCKNM010000084.1:0-5629 GCA_038902775.1 Polaromonas sp. | reverse complement strand
TACTGACTGCTGAGTAATGCTGAAAACTCAATGGGCTTTCATGCGCCACAAGAGGCAGCGCGCATTCTGGGTGAATCGATTGATTACGCTCAGCAAGGCCGCCTTGCCGTGACCAAAATACGGCCGACCGCTCAACAAGTGCAGCAATTGGCTCAACAAGCGCCACCAGTGACTAAACAAGTCGTTAAAGCAGTTAAACAAGCGCCTTGAACCATGATGCCAGTCGGGCAAGACTGGCGCGGATCATGATGTGCAAAAGGGATGTGAAGGATAGATGCTATGGATGCCTCCCTCCTTAAGGGCAGCCTTGTCCAACGAGGTATGAGCCTGAACCGCTTGCGTATTTCCACCCAGAAGTGAGCCTGAAGAGCTGAATTTTCGACTGCACGGCTGTTGGCTTGATCATCCAAGGATGGTCATCAACATGAACGAATCCCAGCTACGCACGATTGCGCAATTGCAGGAATTTCTGGACGCAACCCCCGAGGTGAGCATCGAGGGCGCTGCAGGCGACGGTGATGCCCAGCGCTACGCGCACATCAGCCGCGTACTGAGGCGCTTTGACTACCCCCAGCGCGACACCAGGCTCATACCTAGATTGGAAAATACTACCAACCCCATAGATTCCGCGGGTTTTTCAGGGTATTCAGCGCAAACCGGCAATATAGTCAGCCAGCGCGCGGATTTCCTTGTTGTTCAATTTGGCGGCCACCTGGCTCATCGGCAGGTTGTTGTTGCGCACACCGTCGCGGAAAGCGGTCAACTGGGACGCGGTGTCCTCGGCATGCTGGCCGCCCAGACGCGGGTACTGCGACGGAATTCCGGCGCCGGTCGGGCTGTGGCAACCGGCACACGCTGGCACCTGGCGGTCAGAGATGCCGCCGCGGTAGATGCGCTCGCCGAGCGTCACCAGTTCCTTGTCCTTGGCGAAACCGGGTTTGGCCTTTTTGCTGGCCAACCAGTAGGCGATGTTTTTCATGTCGTCGTCGGAAAGCGCCGCGGCAAAGCTTTGCATGACGGCGTTTTTGCGCTTGCCTGACTTGTACTCCTGCAACTGCTTGACCAGATATTCGGGGTGCTGCTGGGCCAGTTTGGGGTTCATCGGCGTGCTGGAATTGCCGTCGGCCCCGTGGCAGGCGACGCACAGCGCCGTGTAGGTCGCTTCACCGCGGACCAGATCGGGCTTGCTGACTTTGGCGACTACCGCAACAGGCTCGACCTTACGCGCAGCCTCATCCGCAGCGAATGAAAAGGCAGGCAGTGCCAAAAAGACGGCCAATATGGGGGTGACGATGGAGGTAACAGGCAGCTTCATATCGGGGGATGTTTTAATAGGTTGGCGCGCAAAACTTATAACCTTCTGATTTTACAATGCCTTGGGCGCATTTCCCGTTTGGCGGGATTTTGTAACTCGAATCGCTTATGGAGGTGAACGATACCGATGTACCTTTTTCCGTCATTGCGAGCGCAGCGCGGCAATCCATGAACCCCTGGATTGCCGCGCTGCGCTCGCAATGACGAGTGGGTGGTACTTTCGCAATTGCCAACTCCCTTATCTACCACCACGACAATCCGCCCTCCCGACATGACCTCACCATCTTCCAGTACACCTATTCCAGCCACTCTTGCCCCAGTGAACCCCAAAATTGCCATGGGCTGGCTGCACACGGCCAAGTTTTTGACGACCGCACCAGAGCTGAAACACCTGCCGCGCATCGAGGTGTCCGAGATTGCCTTCGTGGGCCGCTCCAACGCCGGTAAATCCACCTGTATCAACACCCTGACGCAGCAACACCGGCTGGCCTATGCGTCCAAAACGCCGGGCCGCACGCAAAGCATCAATTTGTTCACCCTCGGCAAGCAGGGCGTGACCGACGCGGTGCTGGCCGACCTGCCCGGCTATGGCTATGCCGCCGTGCCCAAAGAGGCCAAATACCGCTGGCAGCAGGTGATGGGCAATTACCTGATGACACGCGACAACTTGAAGGCCGTGGTGCTGCTGTGCGACCCGCGCTTGGGGCTGACCGAGCTGGACGAAATTTTGTTAGAGGTGATTCGCCCGCGCGTCGAAGCAGGCCTGAAGTTTCTGGTGCTGCTGACCAAGTCCGACAAGCTGAATAAAATCGAAGCCGCCAAGGCGCTGCAAATCGTCAAACTGCAGGCTGGTGGTGGCGATGTGAAGCTGTTTTCTGCGCTGAAGCGGCAAGGCGTGGAAGAAGTGGCCCAGCATCTGTGGGACTGGGCGCATCCGGCTGAAAAGCCAGCAAAGCCCCAGCAGCCCGAAATAGCTGAATAAATGCCCTTAATCCGAATACACCGACGCATCACCGTCTGGCCGGGTCTTGAAGCGTTTGTGTACCCAGTAGTACTGCGACGGCATGGTAGCGATATAGCCTTGCAGACGCTGGTTCATCAGGGCTGTATCTAGCACCGGGTCATCAGACGGGAAATCAACCCATGCCGGAAAGACCTCAATCTCGTAACCTCCCGCTGTCATGCGCGGCACCAGCGGCACGACCTTGGCCTTGCCCAGCCGGGCGAAGCGGGCCAGTGACGGCACGGTAGCGGTGGGAATGCCATAGAAGGGCACAAAGACTGAATCCTGCGGGCCAAAGTCCATGTCGGGCAGCAGGTACAGCGGCTGGCCTTCGTGCAGTGCAGTGACGATGGGTTTGACACCGGCAATGCGCCCGAACAGGCGCGCATGGCCAAAGCGCAGCCGGCCCCGCAATATCCATTGATCGACCAGCTTGTTCGACTGGTCGGTGTAAATGCTGGTCGATAGCCGGGATACCCGCAATGCGACACACGCCCCCGCCGCATCCATGCCGACAAAATGCGGCAGAAAAATCACCGTTGGCGCAGTGCCCGCCAGTTCGTCCACGGCACCCGTCAGTTGCACCCGCCGCTGCACCCAGGCCTTGGGCGCATGCCACAACCAGGCCCGGTCCAGAAAAGCTTGCGCAAAACAGATAAACGTCTGTTGCGTCAGCTTGCGCCGCTCGGCCTCGGAGCGCTCCGGGAAACACAGGGAAAGATTGCGTTGCACCACCCGGCGGCGTGACCCGACCAAGGCATACAGCAGCCAGCCCAGCCCGGCGCCCAGGGCCCGTATCCAGGACAGCGGCAAGAAGGCCAGCACCCGCATGAAGGCAATACCACTCCGGGTGATCAATTGATTGAAGAAACGGGGCAACAGACGGGGCATCAAAGGGCTTCCTTGCGGGGTGTCTTGTAGCGCGCGTAGCCCCACAAATATTGACCGGGCTGACTCAGCACAATGGCCTCCGCCGCCTGGTTGATCAGCGTCACGGCGTGCAGCATTCCGGATTTTTCATGGGCTGCCAGACCGGCCACGGCCGGCCAGATTTTCAGGACATAACCCCGCCCGTGCGGCAGGCGCTCACAACTCACGGGCAGCAGGGCCGCCCCGCTCTGCAAGGCCAGCCGGGCTGCCAGCGTCATGGTGTAGGCGAGCCGGCCAAAAAAAGGTGCCCAAATCCCCAGCCCCTCGGGCGGCACCTGGTCCGTCAACAAGCCCACGGCCCGATTAGCCTTCAGCGCTTTGTGCATCAGGCGGATGCCACTCAGGCTGGCGGGCACCATGGTGAGGTTGGTCCGGTTGCGGGCCATCCGCTCCAGTTGGGCCAGCCAAGCCTTGCGGGCCGGCCGGTACATGACGGTGATCGGGCCATGAACGGGTCCGTAAAGTTCGGCCAGCGCCTGCGGTCCCAGCTCAAAACTGCCGCAGTGAGCCCCAAAGAAAATCACGCCCCGGCCCTGCGCAAAAGCCTGATCGGCATGGGACCGGCCTTCGACCTGAACGCTGGCCAGGCACGACTGCGAGGGCGGCCTCATCCACAATTTGGGCAGCTCGGCCACAAAGCGCCCGGCCTCAAGAATCGCTGGTTTCGCGGCTTGAAATGTCAGCCCCGCCTGTGCCACGTTGGCACGAAACTGCGCACGGTAACGCGGACTGCCAGCCCACACCAGCCAGCCCAATGCACCGCCTAATGCGTGCAAAAAAGCCAAAGGGAAAAGTGATAAAAAACGAAACAACAAAAGCATGTAGGAATAAAACGCTGTGGCGCTAGGGTGACGGAGAAAGGCGGCTTTTAGGGCACTTCTAGAAATTCAGGTTTTCGGGATGAAGTGCAAGGCGGACGGAGGAGGGTTATTGGGGTCAGAGTCCAAATTCATCGTGCCCTTGGCACGCCCTTTGGGTGCGATGCTTTGCATCGTAATGAAATTGGCGTCTGACCCCAATAACCCTCCGAGTACCGCCCAACGACGCAATTCGCCCGAAAAATGAATTTATAGAAATGCCCTTTAAAACCAGCTCGGGCGCAGCATCCTATAATCATGCTTGTCGCTGAGTTATTTGTACAACTTGCAGGGCGACGTTAAACCCAACTGCTAAAGCGTTCGCCAAAGCACTCAGGCTGGCAACGCGCCAACCAACCCAAGGAGTGTACTTAATGGCAACCGACTTTCTCTTCACATCCGAATCCGTCTCTGAAGGCCACCCAGACAAGGTCGCCGATCAAATCTCTGATGCCATCCTTGATGCGATCTTCAAACAAGACCCACTGTCACGCGTCGCCGCTGAAACCCTGACCACCACCGGCCTGGTGCTGCTGGCCGGCGAGATCACCACCAACGCGCATGTTGACTACATCCAGGTGGCGCGCGACACCCTCAAGCGCATCGGCTACGACAACACCGAGTACGGCATCGACTACAAGGGCTGCGCCGTCATGGTTTGCTACGGCAAGCAGAGCAACGACATTGCCCAGGGTGTGGACCACGCCAGCGACGACCACCTGAACACCGGCGCCGGTGACCAGGGCCTGATGTTCGGCTACGCCTGCGACGAAACCCCAGAGTTGATGCCAGCGCCGATTTACTACGCGCACCGCCTGGTCGAACGCCAGGCCCAGTTGCGTAAAGATGGCCGTCTGCCATTCTTGCGCCCTGATGCCAAAAGCCAGGTCACGATGCGCTATGTTAATGGCAAGCCACACAGCATTGACACCGTCGTGCTGTCTACCCAGCACAGCCCGGATCAGAGCGAGACCATGCACAAAATGAAGGCCTCATTCATTGAAGCCATCATTGAAGAAATCATCAAGCCCGTGCTGCCCAAAGGCATGCTGACCAAAGACACCAAGTACCTGATTAACCCGACAGGCCGCTTCGTCATCGGCGGTCCGCAAGGCGATTGCGGACTGACTGGCCGAAAAATCATCGTAGACACCTACGGCGGTGCCTGCCCGCACGGCGGCGGTGCTTTCAGCGGCAAGGACCCGAGCAAGGTTGATCGCTCCGCCGCTTATGCCGCACGCTACGTGGCCAAAAACATTGTGGCTGCTGGTCTTGCCAAGCAGTGCCAGATTCAGGTGGCCTACGCCATCGGTGTGGCCAAGCCCATGAACGTGACGGTCTACACCGAAGGCACGGGCGTGATGAGCGACGAGAAGCTGTCAGCACTGGTGCAAGAGCACTTTGACCTGCGCCCTAAAGGCATCATTCAGATGCTTGATTTGCTGCGCCCGATTTATGAAAAGACAGCCGCCTATGGTCACTTTGGCCGTGACGAGCCGGAATTCACGTGGGAGCGTACCGACAA
>JBCKNM010000083.1:0-6006 GCA_038902775.1 Polaromonas sp. | reverse complement strand
TGGGGATCATGGCCGTCGCGTATGCGGTCACCCTTCCCCATACGTTTACATCTGGAACGGCCATCAGTTCGAGCCAGGTGAACGCCAACTTCTCTGCGCTCAACGCGGGGCTGCCGCAGATGTGGGCGAGCACGGATAACATACCCGGCGGAATCAGTGTAGTGGCTACTGGCCAGTTTATCGTCAACAGTGTCAGTATCAACGTGCCGGCCGGAGGTGGATTCATCATCATTAGCGGCTTAGGGTTCGTGAACAACGACGCCACGGTGGCAGTGGATTATGTCCTGAGGCCGCAGATCGATGGTGTAGACGTCTACGCTACTTTCGCCGCGTTTCTGGATCTAGCGGCGAATGGCATTGGCGATCAGGGGTCGCTCTCCTACACGCTTACCGTTCCCATCGCGGCCGGCACGCGTGTCGTATCACAACTGCTTGGCCCGTCTGCTGGTACTGCCGACTTCTTCTACAATCGCTACAACCTGACGGTGCTGTTCATTCCTCTCTCTCAAGGCAACGTCACGCCGGTCATGACGCCACTTAGCGTCGTTCCGGGGGGTTTTAAGGTCATCGACGGCGGGTCAGAAACAGGCAATTAACAGTTCAGGCAGTGTCGCTCTGTTGTTGTCTCTTTTCCCAGGGATCAAGGGATAAGAGTTGTTGAAATGTGAGCATCTGATACCGGCTGTGCCGGTCTTTAGGAAAGTGGTTATGTGCGAAGAGGCCCCGGAAACGGGGCCTCTTTTTTATTTCTTGCGAATCAGCCCGCGTAGGTTGGGGTGAATGCAATGAACCCCAACAAACGGTGGCGCGAATCGGATTCCTTAGGACAGAAGTCAAAATAACCAGCGTATCCCCAGAGACTGGGTGATCACGTAGGGAATGCCCGGGATGATGCTCCACACGCCTTGCAGGCGCGGCGTTAATTGGGACAAATAATAGGGGACAGACCACGTTTTCCTGCTAATATGGAGCCGATCTGTCACTGATAATTCCTCATGCCTCGTCGCGCCCGCCTCTCGATTCCTGGTATACCGTGGCACATCATCCAGCGCGGCAACCATCGCTCGGTCTGTTTCTATGCCGAGGAGGATTACCAGCTCTACCTGCATTACCTTGAGGAATTCGCCACCCAATTCGGTTGCGCCATTCGTGCCTACGTGCTGATGACCAATCACGTGCATTTGCTGCTGACGCCGCAACGCGCCGACTGTGCGGCCTTGTTGATGAAGCATCTCGGGCAGCGCTATGTGCAATACATCAATCACAGCTACCGACGCAGTGGCACGTTATGGGAAGGGCGGTTCCAACGGGAGATCGAAGTAACGCTGGGGCGGCAGGCAAGGCGAGGGCAGGCGGGCAGGCCGAGCAAAGATACTATAGAAGATGCAAACCAAGGAAAATTACTATGAAATCTACAGGAAACCGTGGTCTGTCCCCTATTATTCTCTCTACAAAATGTGCTGGAACATCGAGGTTGATTTCCGAACTATCAAGGCGACGCTTGAGATGGATGTATTGCGTTGCAAATCACAGTCGATGGTAGACAAGGAGATTGCGGTTTATTTCCTGGCTTACAACCTGGTGCGCTGGGCCATGGCAAAGGCGGCATTGCTTGCGGACGTATTACCACGGGTATTGAGCTTTAGCGGTGCCAAGCGTCTGCTGAGCGCATTCGCCGATCAGCTTCGCCGGACATCGGGCGATCAGGTCCACGCCCTGATCGAGATCGTGACGGCCAGCATCGCGACACTGCGTTTGCCGAATCGGCCTGACAGAATTGAGCCTCGCGCAAAGAAAAGACGACCCAAGAATCTTCCGTTGTTAACCATGCCACGACAAGTTGCGAGAGACCTCATTTGTGCTCAGCGATTGCTTAACCGAGTGCCATGAGGGCCAGACTCCATTGATTCGCAAAAGATGCTCATGTGGGTGCGACTTTAGCATATTGTTTTTCCCCGCCATCCTACATACAATGCCATTCCGCTGACAACAATATGCTCCCGCCATGGATGTCCTAACCCGTTTCCGCACCGCCACACACCACGTCGCGCGCTGGGCAAGCGAGGTATTGGGCCTGAACGCGCGCAGCGTGGCGGAAATCATGCCCAGGCGCGAGAAACTCCGCATCTCCTGCATCGTCGGCCTGCCGGTCACGTTGTACTACTCGTGGTTCAATCTCACCATCACCGGCTTCTGGGCGCTGGGCTGGATCCAGCTCGGCGTGGCCGTCTTCCTGCTTGTGCCTGCCCTCGTGCTGGCCGCTAGAAACAGGTTGCTGCCATTGGCTGAAATGCTGTTGATGGTCTCCGTAACCGTCATTTTTGGCGGCCTGCAAATTTTCGGCGGGATTGAAGAGACGGGCATTTATTGGGTCTATGTCTTCCCGTTCATCGCCTTTTTCATCACCGGGCAAAAGAAAGGCTGGCTGTGGTGCATAGGCTTCATGGCATTGAGCCTCGGCGTGCGCGAGATAGAGAGCATCGCCAGCCTGGGGTTCGCCTACTCCTCCGTGCAAGTAACACAACAGTATGCGGCGTTCCTGTTCTACACGGCAACCGCTTCGCTGTTCAACCAGTTGCGGAACAGTTTCGAACACAGGCTGCACGACACCGCCGTAGAGCAAACCGACGCCGCAGAAGCCTACCTGACGCAATTGCGCCACCGCACCCTCTACGACGGCCTGACCGACCTGCCGAACCGCACGCAATTCTTCGCGCAACTGACGCAGAAAATCGCCCAATGCGGCGACACCGGCAAGGTGACGGTGGCCTATATCAAACCGGAGCGCCTCTTGGAGATCGCCAACATCGTCGGCAGCGATGAAGGCGGCAGGCTGATCAAGAGCATCGCCCAGGCTCTGCGTAACAGGATGAAGCCGGACACGCTGTTGGCGCGCACCGGTTATGACGAGTTCGCCATAGCCTTTTCGCTGCCGAAAAACGAAGACGAGATGCTTGGCCTCGATGATTTCCTGGATGACAGTCCGTTCATCCAACACGCGAACGGACAGCCGCTGCATATCGAATACACGCTGGGGCTGTGCAGCTACCCGGACTTCGCCTCCGGCAGCGACCAGTTGCTGCGCCGCGCGGAGCAGGCGATGATGCGCGCCAGGAAGAAACACCTACCCATACTGCGCTATGAATCCGGGCTGGAGGAAGCCTTCACCCGCCACCATCTGCTGTATGGCAAGCTGATGCGCGCACTGGAATCCAATCACCTGAGCCTGTCCTACCAGCCCCAGGTGGATATTGCCACGGGTAAGCTGCTGGGCGCGGAAGCCCTCGCCAGGTGGCACGACCCGCAGGAAGGCTGGATATCCCCGGTCGAGTTTATTCCCGTCGCCGAGCAATCAGGTCTGATCCATCCCCTGACCAATTGGGTCATCAGGCAAAGCATCGCCCAGTGCGGCCAGTGGCGCCGCGCAGGACTGCACATCGACATCTCGCTCAATCTCTCGGCGCGCTGTGTCGACGACCCGGACCTGCTCGCCTGCCTGTCGGAGGCGGTGCACGAGGCACAGGTAAAGCCCGAATGGGTCATGCTGGAGCTGACGGAAAGCGCCCTCATGGACAGCCCGGAAAAGGCGATACAGCTGGTCGGCCAATTCCGCGAAATGGGCTTCCGCATTTCCATTGACGACTTCGGCACGGGATATTCCTCGCTGTCATACCTGAAGACCCTGCATGCCGACGAACTCAAGATAGACCGCAGCTTCGTCATGAACCTGCCGGACAGCCCGGACGATACCGCCATCGTCCAGTCAACCATCCAGCTCGCGCACAATCTCGGACTGAAGGTGGTGGCCGAAGGCATCGAAACCGCCGCCGCATTGTTCTGTCTCCGCGAGCTGGGCTGCGATATCGCGCAAGGCTATTACTACAGCAAGCCGATGGCGCCGCAAGATTTCGGCAAATGGGCCGCCAGCCTCGGTTCCAGCTCACCCTCTATCCACCACCACGAAGCAGCATGAAAATCATCCATCTGAGCGACACCCATATCGGGCATGGCGACTGCGCCCTGCAATTCAGAAAAATCGTTGACGACCTGACCCTGTGGCGCCCCTGCAACCCTGGGCAGCACCTCGTCATCCACACCGGCGACCTGGTGGATCGCGCATCCGATTCCGCCAGCCTAGCTCTCGCACACCAATTGCTGTCCGAGTTGCGCGGCTTCGGTTACCGCATTTTGCTGTGCCCCGGCAATCATGACTACGGCGACAGCCTGTCCACGTCCGTCGGACTCGCCATGCAATTCCGCTCCCGCTTCCGCGAATTCCTGTTCCCCGACCAGGCGGAGGATGCTGGGGACGCGCGCTTCCCGACCCTGCATAGCGTGGGAAACTGCGCTTTCATCGGCCTCGACAGCAATTGGGGCGAGCTCGGCTGGTATGACCGCCTGTTCGCCGAAGGGGAATTCGGCAAGGAACAGCTGGCACGCCTGGACGACATGCTCGACCGGCAACTCGCCTCGGGCAATCGCGTGGCTGTCTATTTCCACCACCACCCCTACCCATATGGTTTCATGGTCAATCCGGGACTGGGCGAGACCGCCGCGATTGGACAATGGATCATGCGGCTGACCCGCTCGTTCCGCCGCCTGAAGGACGCCTATTCCTTCAACCAGATCGTCCGCGACCGCGCCCAGCTGCTGCTGTTCGGCCACATGCACTTCGGCCTCGATTGCCGGGCCGAGAGCAGCAAATACGGTATACCGCTGGCATTCGATGGCAGCTCCTCCACGGGCAAGGACATGGTCGGGAAAATGCTGCGCTACCGCATCATTGACCTCGACTCGCTGGTTGCGGAAACGCGTTTTTTGAAACGATGAATAACTTGATGGAGGGAACACCATGCTATGGCTGGCGAAAAAATTCCTGACCTGGTTCGGCGACCTGAAGTACTTTCCCTACCCGATGTGGATCGTGTGGGATCCGGGTTCCTACCGGGTCAAGGGCGAGGACGCGCGCGAAGTGATCGGCCTGGTGCGCCCCGGCGACATCCTGTTGCGCTCTTACGACAATTACGTTGACGGCCTGTTCATCCCCGGACGCTACAGCCATGTCGGGTTGTATGTCGGCAAGATTGATGAAACCCAGCGCGCCCTCGCCGGCAGCCTCCTGGACAACCCGGAGAAACAGGCCAGGGCGAAATCAGAATTTTTCAGAAGCGGCTCGCAAATGGTGATCCATGCGATGGCGGAAGGCGTCAGGATGGACGACGTGCTCACCTTCTGCCGCTGTGATGCCATGGCCATTCTGCGGCTGCCTGCCGTGCTGGAAGGCGCTCCAGCCCCGGCAGATTATCTGTTCCGGGACGAATTGTTCTCTGCCCTGGAGCGCTTGATTCGCGACCGTCTGAAAAGCGATGCCAGCGTGACCAGCGAAGAAGTCGTCCCGCTCGCCATCGAAGCCGCGCTGGGCAAGGTCGGCGAAGAATACGATTTCGGCTTCGACTTCAAGAAATTCGATTCCTTCAGTTGTTCGGAATTGATCTACTACTGCTACAAGAGCGTTAATCAGCACCTGAACCTGCGGCCGAGAACCCACCTCTTCCTGGGCATTTTTACACGGCGCGACGCCATCACACCGGACGACTATCTTTCCACCACGCTGGAGAAAATCTGGTTCAGCCGGTCGGGCAGGGATCGCTAGCACGGATATTTCACTAGCCCTTGCCGGTATCGTCTTTACACCCAATTATTGAGCAACAGAAATTTATCGAATAATAGGGGACAGACCACGTTTTCCTGCTAATATGGAGCCGATCCGTCACTGAGAATTCCTCATGCCTCGTCGCGTCCGCCTCTCGATTCCTGGTCTCTCGATTCCTGGTATACCGCGGCACATCATCCAGCGCGGCAACCATCGCTCGGTCTGTTTCTATGCCGAGGAGGATTCCCAGCGCTACCTGCATTACCTTGAGGAATTCGCCACCCAATTCGGTTGCGCCATCCATGCCTACGTGCTGATGACCAATCACGTGCATTTGCTGCTGACGCCGCAAC
>JBCKNM010000082.1:0-6078 GCA_038902775.1 Polaromonas sp. | reverse complement strand
GACGCTGCGCCGGGTGGTGGTCAAGGACGACACCGGAAAACGGCTGGTGTTTCTGACCAACAACTTCGCATTGAGTCCCGAACTCATTGCCGGTTTGTACCGCCAGCGCTGGCAGGTGGAGTTGTTCTTCAAATGGATCAAGCAGCATTTGCGCATCAAGGTGTTCTTTGGCACCAGCGAGAACGCCGTGAAGACGCAGATCTGGATTGCCATATCCACCTACGTGCTGATCGCCATTGCCAAGAAACGTCTGCATCTTGATCATCACAGCCTGTATGAAATCCTACAAATCCTGAGCCTGTCCATGTTTGAAACTATCCCTATAAATCAACTACTTACACCATCCTCAACGGATTCAGACCCGGATTTCGAGCCCAATCAGCTCGCTCTCCTCTGAAGAACGCTGGGACACTACTGAAAGTAGTTGAAGTTTCAAATTCTCCATATATCTTTGAATTGGGCAGCTACGATCTGTTCATAAGCTAGCGGCTTCTCCAGCAGGCCATTAGCAATTGCGAATTTGTTCAAGCCATCAATGGCCTCAAACGTAATCGTCGCATCATAGAACGGCGCATCCCGGCCGACCAAGATCGGGATCATGTCCGCCTCCTCGCCAGGGAACAGTTCATCGCCCACCTTTTTCGCCAGCGCAGGATCGGCCTTCAGCGCCTTTTGCGTGGCGACAATGGCACGTACTGCAGCGGCGGCCACCTCGGGCTCTTTCTCGATCAGCTTTTCGGTCATTGTTAGTGCGGCAAAATTGTAATGCCGCGCGCCTGGCGGACCGTCGCCTCGGCGTAGATCGAGATGCAGCTTAGCGATGCCGGCTTTCTCTGCAAGCGCCAGCCGCATGCCGTTACCCCAGAAGCCATCAGCGTGGTTTTCTTGCAGTGCTCTTAAGCCATCGAGGCTGTGCGTCTCTGACTTGGAGGGCAGACTTTCGACAATGCAAACCTCATCGTGATCGACGTCGATTCCCGCCTGTATCAACATATGTCGTAGCGCCGTCCGCGGAAAAGCAAACGATGATGCAATCCGCAGTCCCTTGAGCGCCTTGATGTCACCGCGGCAAATATTGATGTCCTTGCGCACGCCCATGAACCAATAGGAATGCTGTGCCAGCGCGGCAACTAGCCTCACACCCTTCCACGCCGGAAACGCACGCGTTGCCGCAAATGCTGGACCACCAAAGAAATGGATGTAACCATCGCGAAGTAGTTCTGGGCCGTTCTTTGCGCCATACTCCGCAACGAACTCAACATCTAAGCCTTCCCTTTTGAAGAATCCAAGTTTCACTGCAGCGGTCGCCACAAAATACGATGGGGAATCGTAGTCCGCCACCATCATTCGATACATGTTCAGCCCTCCAGATCAAGAATAGGAAATTCAACCGCATGAGGCCAACTATGACACAAAAAAGCGTCCTCAAGAGTCGTGCTTTCCCTGATGTGGCGATCTGAATCCCCAAGGTTTTTCCGCCCACCGGCACAAGTACGGAAATCAACTTCGATGTTCCAGCGCATTTTGTAGAGTGCACCAAGCGCGCGGGGCGAGGCAACCGCAGGATCGAGCAACGTCGTTACCAGGATGCGACCATCTACCTCGACTTCGCGCATCGCGATGAATTCCGGGGTGTGCGACTCGCTCGGACAGGCGACGACCCACAACGTCCTGGCAGGCACGGTCGGAGGATAAGACCTGGTCAACGAATAAGCGCAGCGTGTCCAATGGAGGGTAGATGCGCTCACGGTGTGGCATCACCCGTTCGTTCGCGACCGCCGCAACCTCTTGGTCGCCAAGGGCTTGGGCGAATACGCCAGTGTTATCCTGTAAAAACTGCCGTTTAAACATCGCAATATTTTGCTGAATCCGCTTAACTTTGTTATCCTTCATTTGGGCTGACCTCCTGAGTTGGGTCATACTTGGCCGCATGCAATTGAATTACCCATCCTTCTGATATGAGAATTCCAAAGCCGCAGGAGCCGTGGATCGGAAAGCGCGGACGCATCGGCGTCATCATCCCATCCACCAACATCGGCGTCGAATACGATTGCCAGCAGCTCATCGCGCCGGGCGTGACGTGGCACTTCGCGCGCTTTTTCGTGCGACAGCCGGATCTGTCCAGCGACAATATGTTCCTGGCGTTCATCGACGCGATCCGCGAGACGATTCCCGACGCGATACGCGACGTGATGACCTGCGAGCCGACCTACATCATGATGGGCATGTCGGCGGAAACTTTCTGGGGCGGGCTTGCAGGCAACGTGGAGTTCGAACAGCGCCTGCGCGATCACATCGGCCCCGAGATGGGGCTGACGAGCGGCGCGGCGGCTCTGAAAGCGGCGCTCGACGCGTTCGGCGCAAAGCGCGTCGCAGCGCTCACGCCTTATCAGCCTGTGGGGGACGAACAGGTGCGCCGGTTCCTCGAAGAATCCGGCTACGAAGTGACGAATGTCGTCGGCCTCAAATGCGACACAGCAACCTCGATTGCGCATACGCCGCCCCGTCAGGTGATCGACACCATCCTGCGCGAACTCGATGGAAAGGACGTCGACGCGATCGTGCAGGCTGGAACCAATCTTTCCGGCCTCGACATTTTTCCGGAGCTTGAGAAGCAACTCGGAAAGCCCGTGATTCCGATCAACGTCGCGACGATCTGGCATGCGCTCCGCGCCACAGGTGTCAACGACAAGTTCTTCGGCCGAGGTTGGCTTCTCGAACGTTACTGAGAGTGCGAAAGGTTCAAGCGAGTATGGCGAACGATCCGGTTCTGATCTCAGGCGCAGGCCCCATTGGTTATACTACGGCGCTGCTGCTCGCGCGTCGCGGCATTCCGTTCGTCCTGTTCGAGAGCGGCGACAAGATATTCGACGATCCGCGCGCCGGAACGATTCATCCGCCCACGCTCGAACTCTTTGAGGAGAGCGGGGTGACGAAGGCGATGATGGAGGAGGGCTTCATCGTCAACAATTATCATTATCGCGACCGGCGCGCGGGACTGATCGCCGATTTCAATCTCGGCGTGCTGGGCGACCAGACGAAGTATCCGTTCCGGCTCATGCTGGAGCAGCACAAGATATGTTACATCCTGCGCGACATGCTCAAGGCCATGGGGCAGCACAATGTCCTGATGCGCCATCGGGTCACGAAAGCGGTGCAGGACGGCGACGGCGTCACCGCCACCGTGCAATCGGCGGATGGCGAGCGCACATGGCGCGGGTCGTGGATGGTTGGCTGCGACGGCGGGCGCAGCCAGGTTCGCAAATCGATGGACGTCAATTTCGACGGCTTCACCTGGCCCGAACGCTTCCTCGTGCTGAGCACGCGCTACGATTTCGCGCAACATGGATACGCCCTCACCAATTACATCTCGGACCCACAGGAGTGGTGCGCCCTGTTCAAGGTGCCGGGCCACGACGGCCAGGGAATGTGGCGCGTCGTATTCCCCGCGCCGCCTGAAGCCAGTCAGGACGACTTGTTCGACGAGGCGTCAGTTCAGGCGCGCATTCAGGGATTCAACCGCAAGGATGGTCCGTATGAGATGCATCACCGGAATCTCTATGACGTGCATCAACGCGTTGCGTCGCGCTACCGCGACGGGCGCTTCATCGTCGCTGGCGACGCCGCGCACATCAACAATCCGCTCGGCGGCATGGGGATGAATTTCGGCCTGCATGATGCGTTCAATGTCGTCGACAAGCTAGCCATGATCATCCTTGAGGGCGCGAGCCATGATTTGCTCGACCTCTATGATCGTCAGCGCCGCACCGTCGCACAGGAATACCTGCAGCACCAGACGATCGAGAACAAGCGCAACATCGAGCAGAATGACCCGGTCGAGCGCGAAAAGTTCTACAATGAGCTGCGCGGCATAGTCGCGGATCGCGACAAGCTTCACGCCTATCTGATGCGCGTCGCGATGATCGAAGGTTTCCGGCGCGCGCAATCCATCACGTGACACCATCGCCAGAAGGAAAAAGACAAGCCATGAAGATCGCAATCCCGGACATGATCTCGAACTCTTACTTCCCCGCGATCGCGGCGGTTGAACTGGGCTTTTTCAAGCAGGAAGGGCTCGACGTTCAGCTCGAGCTCATCTTCCCGGTCAACAAGACGCTGGAGATGCTTCGCGACGGCGGCATCGATTTTGTGGGCGGTTCCGCGCACAGCGTGCCCTTTGCTTTTCCGGAATGGAAGGGCTGCAAGCTTCTCGGCGCGCTGGCGCAGAACATGTACTGGTTCCTCGTCCTCAAGAAGGATCTGAAGGCGAAGAAGGGCGACATCAACGCCATCAAGGGACTGAATATCGGCGCGGCGCCGCTGGTCGATCTCGGGTTGAAGCGTCTGCTGATTGAGTCCGGAATCGATCCTGACAAGGACGTCAAGATCGGGCCTGTTCCCGGTGCCTTCCTCGGCGAGAACAAGAACTTCGGCGTCGCCGCCGCAAAGGCGCTGGGCGCCGGTCTCATCGACGGCTTCTGGGCGAACGGCATGGGCGCGGAAGTCGCGGTCCGCAACGGCTGGGGCGACATCATCATTGACGCGCGCCGCGGCGACGGACCGCCCGGTGCCATCAATTACACTCAGCCCGCGCTCATCACGTCCGACGCGGTGATCAAGCGCGACAAGGATGCGGTCGCAGCCGCGGTGCGCGCGCTCGTCAAGACGCAGAAGGCGCTCATCGCCGACGTGTCGCTGGCGGCCAAGGTCGGCAAGGCGCTCTTTCCCGTAGAAGAGGCCGCGTTGATCGCGGACGTCGTCCAGCGCGATTTGCCCTTCTACACGCCGCACATTTCGCGCGAGTTCGTCGCGGGCATGGCGCAGTTCCAGCGCAACATGGGCCTCATCACGGGTGAAGTCGCCTATGAGGATGTGGTGGCGACCGAGTTCTCTCATCTCTGGAACGGATGATTTCGGGATGAAGAGCAGCGATGTTTACGCGAAGTAGGGGTTTGGCGCGCGTTCCGGCTTCGGAGCCGCGCCCGCGCTGCTGATCGTCGACTTCGTCAACGGCTTAATCGTCGTGTCGGATGGAATCGGCGATCGCGCCATCGGTCCGCATGAGGCCAACCTTTTCGACATGCGCCAAAAATACGCGGATCTGCACACCACGGACGAAGTGATCGCGTGTCTGCGCGTTCTTGGCTGACGTTATCGACCGGCGATCTCTGCCACGTAGTCACGGAAGGTTTTCGGTGGGCGGCCGACCAGCCAGCGCAGCACGTTCCCATTGCCCTCAAGCCCGTGCACATCGTAGTGGCGGTTCATGACCCCAAAGGTTTCGATCCGCCAGTCGGGCGCTCCGGCCGCGCGCGCTTTGTCCAGAAATCGTTCGAGCGGTGCGGCTTCGGCGCGCACTGCGTGACCGAGACGCTCTGAAACAATGAGCGCGCAATCCTCCTGGGACAGGGCCTCGGGGCCCGCGAGTTCGTAGGTCGCGTACTCGTGTCCCGGAATGGTCAACACCTGCGCCGCCGCGCCGGCGAGGTCGTCAAGGTGCGCGAGACTGAAGCGAGACTTCGTAGAGAACGGAAAAGCATGTACGCCGGCTTCGAGAATCCGGGGCCAGATTGTTTCAAGATGCTGCATGTAGCGGCCCGGCTGAAGGATCGTAAACGCGAGCCCGGACTCGATCAGGGCGGTTTCGGCCTTCTGCTTGCGGCGGTGATGCGGCACATCGATGTGGGGATGCAGCACCGACCAAAGCGCGAACCGCGACACGCCCGCCGATTTCGCGCGCGCGATCATCTCGAACGCGAGTTCGTCCTCGCGCGGGTGCATTGGCGGGCAGATGTGAAGAACCTGCGAGGCTCCCTTGAGGGAGTTGTCCATGATCTCTGGCGAGAACATGTCGCCGAGGATCACCTCAGCGACGCCTTGCGCGCGAAGTTCGTCCGCCGCGTCCTGCCTTCGCACGACCGCGCGAACATTTGCGCCTTTTTCAAGCAGGCGCGCGATGCATCGCCGGCCGGTTTTCCCCGAAGCGCCGGTCACGAGGATGATGTTCTGATCGTTCATGCCACATTATCGCCACGTGGTGCGCGCCTTACAAAGGCAGGACGGTGGGCGGAACCTGCT
>JBCKNM010000081.1:0-6157 GCA_038902775.1 Polaromonas sp. | reverse complement strand
AACGCGATTTCCACGTTTTCTGAGGACGCGATACGGTGAGCTACTTGGCCTCATGCGGTTGAATTTCCTTATCCCTATCCTTGGGGCGGAAGCACGCCGGGCATAAGTTGCCTAACCCCCAGGCTGAAACCATGTCCCACATCAGTGCCGTTGTCAGGTTGAGACCTATCCGATTCGCATTCATCGTCCGACCGGACGACAAGAAGCGGGTGCTTCAGATTTTTCAGACCAATACCTGCCTCTGGGGCGGCAAGTACAACCCCATAGTTCCCTACTTCAAGCAGGTTCCAAAATGGTGGGACCGCAACGGGCACAACTTCGAAACAGCGGCGCAGATTATTAATGGCTATCTCGATTTCTTCGAGCCGGATTTCCTCGTCGAGGCCGAACCCGGCTTGGCAAATGGTCTTGGTTTTGACACGGAGCGCGTCTTGCAGCTTTCTGACATCCTCGCGAGCGAGGATGATCGCAAGAGCGGCCACGGCCTGAGCGTCTTTGACCTCTACCGCGACCTCTACCGCAAGGAATTCCAGTTCGTACAGCGCCACGATCACAACATCGTCGATGTCACCGCCGACAAACCGTCGTTCGCTGGGTTCGCTGCCTGCGTGTTCGGCGCGTTCCCCAGCGAGGAAGGCCTGAACTATTTCGGAAAGGCGTTCGCTGATGCCTTCGAACCGAAAGGGACCAAGCTGACCGCTGAAACTCTGGCAGGTCTCCTCGAATCCAGATTCACGGCCGCACTGTGCATCGGGCACTCAAAAATCGAAATCGAGTACCACGATCACAGCGACCCGGCACTCTTCGTCTTGGATGCAAACGAACCCAAGGACCTCATTGACTTCTGGAACCTCCGCGCCATCCGCCGGGACGTAGTCCCGATTCCGTTGCAATGGCTTGATAGCCTGTCAACCTTTTGCAAGGGCTTTATCACGAAGAATTACAGGCCTGTTCCGGGAAATCCCCACGGAGTGATGATCCGGCCAACGGTAATGTTTGCCAGGTCGATTCTCACGGCCGAAATCGAAACGCTCTACTTGACCCATTTGCGGGTGGACATGGAAGGGGCGAACTGCCGTCAAGACTGGTATCCGTCGATTTGGCGACCGTCGCCGGGGTTTTCCGTCAGGGAAACCCGCCCAAGCTTGTCGGGGCGCGAAAAGACGTTCGACACGCAGTTCGATACCGAGAAGCCGAACATCCGCTTCGACTGCCTGTATCCGGGGTTTGCGGAGAGATACGGCAACAACAGCAGGTGGGCCAACGTCGTTCAGCTGGAAGACTGGACTCACCGGGATCAGGTCGCTACGGTCTTCCCTTGTGACTTCAGGAGTCCTAAGTTTCCCAATTTCAACATGTTTGGGGAGCACTTTCTCCCGACGACGGAAGGCTTCGTATTCTTCTCCAGATACAAGGAAACGCAGAAGCTCTGGCAATTGACGGACGGCACAGCGACGATAAAGGCGTGGCTGAAGGCGCACGGGATAAATGCCACGCTGTCGGATGCCGGTCGCGCAACGCAGCAGATCATACAAACGCTCGGCGGATTTTTGGGGGTCGCCAGCTTTGCCCACGCGGATATCGTAAAACTACTGAATAAGATTTCTCGGACGCCAATTTCGCCATCGGTGCACCATAAGAGATTCAGGAACGAAATTGCAAATGCCACGAAAGGTGCCATTTGGCGACATAGGAATCTCGAGACCCTGGTAGAGCGAGGAGCCGTCGAGCTCGGGCTGAAACTGAAGTGCACGAAGTGTTCGAGCTGGAGCTGGTATTCATTGAAGCAGTTGGACTACGAGGTTAGTTGTAGCCTATGCTTAAGGCGCTTCAAATTTCCGCTGATTGACCCCGGCTCAAGCGAGAACTCCGAGTGGGCATATCGGCTCATAGGGCCATTCGCACTTCCGGACTACGCGAAAGGAGGCTATGCCGCATCGTTGTCAATTCGGTTCTTCGCCGATGTCATCGGAACAAACCACGATTCAAACGTAACGTGGTCCGCGGGACAGGTTCTTGAACTGGGGCCGAAAGACGAGATCGAAGCCGACCTGATTCTCTGGTATCAGAGGAAAGTGATGTTCGGGAACGACTACCAGACGGACCTTGTATTTGGGGAGGCAAAAAGTTTCCGGGGCGAGAATCCCGAAGAGAAGCGTGCCATCAAGGACGCTTTTCAGGCGAAGGATGTCGAGAGAATGAAAAGGCTGGCGATCCGGTTCCCTGGCGCGATCCTAGTTTTCTCCACGATGAAGCAGGGGAGCGAGTTTTCAACGGACGAAATCGAGCGCATCACCAAACTGGCCGAATGGGGACGCGAGTACGTCCGGGAACGGCGGCAGACGCGTGCGCCGGTAATTGTGCTGACCAGTACGGAACTGTTCGCTCCGTACTCACTCCGTGAAACCTGGCGAACAATCGGTGGCGAGCATGCCGAATTCGCCAATGCTGGTTGGACCAGGTTGGACAATCTGAGGGTGCTTGCTGACCTCACGCAGCAGCTCTATTTGAGGATGCCTGCGTACGGAACCTGGCTACAGGAAAAGTGGAGGAAAAAAGCGGCCAAGCGGGAGCAGCGAAAGGCCTCAATTTAAGCGCCTCCGCCAGAAGCTCCCCATATGTAACTGGCAAAACTTTCGAGATCAAGTATCCGGAGCTCCTAGCGATCTTGTTCACTGTCGAGGCAAGAAACAATGGGGTCACAAGAAGCAATAGGGTCAGGTCTTGACATCCTTGTTTTCCAGTACTTAAGCCGTCCTGACCTCGTTGAGCAGATCGGGGTGACGGTCAAGCACTTTGAGCAACTTCACAAGAGCCAAGGGCGGCTTGGTCTTGCCGTTCTCGTAGCGCGAGAACGCATTGACGCCACCACCGAAGATTTCGGCGGCTTCGCGCTGGTCAAGCGCGAGCTTCTTGCGGACGGTGGCGATGAAGCCCGGATCGACAATGGAGGAGTTCACTTGCTTAATGAAGTCGCCAACGTAAGCTCCGAAACGGCGAGATTCTTTCATGTCAAGGACAGATTCGGTGCAGGCCGGACAAAAGTCGCCAGTCACGGCAGGAATGACCGTGGTTTCTCCTTTGTAGGTGAAAGACACGTCGCGGGTGTCGTGAACCAGTTTCGCCGCGCCGCAAATAGGACATTTCATGTTCATAGCTCCTTGAAGGATACAATCAGTACGTCACCAATGACCGTCAGTTTCAAATACACATTCCCATCCGACGTGTTTGGGCGGTACACGTCTTGCCAAACCTGATGGTCGGCATGCGTGGTCATCGACTTGTAGAAGTCGGATGGCGTGAGCGCCAGCACAGTTGCCACGATGCCGTCTTCATCGAAACCAAGCAGCCTTCCGCCAATAACCGCGCCCTGAGTCATGCGCACCTTGCCCGCCTCAATCAATGCCTTGACGATTGTCAGCTTGCAGTGCGGAGCTTTTTTCTCCATAGACAAATACTAACCAATTCGGTTTATTTTGGCAAGTAGGTTAATTACTTATCCGAAGCAATAGGGGCAGGTCTTGCAATCATGCATCTGTAAGTCACGCTGATTGCAAGGCGGAAGGATACGAAAACTATGCAGCGCAAGTCAGCTTAACCCACCTCCGACAACTTCCCCAACACCAGCCGCAGCTGCCGCCCGCACCGCGCCGCCAGCGCCTCATCGTGTGTCACCAGCACAAACGCGGTGCCATGCTCGCGCGCGAGCTGCAGCATCAGCTCGAACACGCCGTCAGCCGTCGTTCTGTCGAGGTTGCCGGTTGGCTCGTCGGCCAGTACGCAGGCTGGTTTTGTCACCAGCGCCCGGGCAATCGCCACGCGCTGGCGCTCGCCGCCGGAGAGCTCGGACGGGCGGTGGTGAGCGCGGTCGCCGAGCCCCACGTCTGCCAGCATTTTCATGGCTATACGCGCTGCTTCCTCGCGGTCCTGGCGTCGAATCCATAGCGGCATGGCAACGTTATCTAACGCGCTGAACTCGGGCAGCAGGTGGTGAAACTGGTAGACAAAGCCGAGGTGCTGGTTACGCAGATCGCCCTGTTGGGCTGCGGACAGTGTCGATAAAGACTGGCCCTTGATTTCGACCTGTCCGCTGGTCGGGGCATCCAGCCCGCCCATCAAGTGCAGCAAGGTGCTTTTGCCGGAACCCGAGGCGCCGACGATGGCCAGTGTTTCGCCGCGATGGACATCCAGGTCAACGCCGTGCAGCACGGTCAGATCAATCGGGCCTTCGTGAAAACGTTTGGTCAGGCCGCTGGCGCGAAGCACGACCTCGTTTTGGCGTATGGCGGCGGGAGAGCCCTCACCCCTGCCCTCTCCCAACGGGAGAGGGAGTGAAGTCATCACCGGACTATTCATAGCGCAGGGCCTCCGCTGGGTTGACGCGACTGGCGCGCCAGCTTGGGTAGATGGTGGCAAGGAAAGCCAGAATCAGCGAGATCACGACAATCGGCATGATGTCGGCGTATTGCGGGTCGCTGGGCATACGGCTGATGAGGTAAATGTCTTTCGGCAGAAAGCTGGCGTTCAGCAAGCGCTCCAGCGCCGGCACGATCACGTCGATGTTGAGCGCAATGCCCAAGCCCAGCGTGCCGATCACGCCGATCATCGCGCCCTGCACCACAAAAATACCCATGATGCTTTTTGGGCTGGCACCCAGCGTTCGCAAAATGGCAATGTCGGCGCGCTTGTCGGTCACCGTCATCACCAGCGTGCTGACCAGGTTGAAGGCGGCCACAGCCACGATGAGCGTGAGGATGATGAACATCATGCGTTTTTCAAGCTGCACGGCGGCAAACCAGGTTTTGTTTTGCTGCGACCAGTCGCGAATCAGCAAATCACCGCTGAGTGACCTTGATAACTCAAAAGCCACTTCACGCGCCTGGTGCAAGTCTTTGAGTTTGATGCGAATGCCGGTTGGCCCTTCAAGCCGGAAGATTTTTGCAGCGTCGTCCTGATGCATCATCACCAGCGCCGAGTCGTATTCAAAATGACCCGAGTCAAAAGTGCCAACCACCTTCATTTGCTTTAAACGTGGCACGATGCCAGCGGGCGTCACTTGACCACTGGGCGCAATCAGCGTGACCACGTCGCCAGCGCGTACACCTAGGCTGCGGGCCAGCTCGCCACCCAGCACCACACCAAATTCGCCGCTCACCAGTTTTGCCAGCGTGGTTGATGACGTGGCGGCAAGATCCGTCACCTGGCCCTCCAGTGCCGGGTCAATGCCGCGCACCAACGTGCCCTTCATGTCTTCACCGCGCGCCAGCAGGGCTTGGGCTGCTATAAAAGTTGCAGCACCGACGACCTGCTTGTTGGCCCTGATTTCGCCCAGCGTTTTTTGTGCGTCAGGCAAGGCCGCGCCATTGGGTACAAACACCTCGATATGCGAGATCACGCCCAGCATGCGGTCGCGCACTTCTTTTTGAAAACCGTTCATCACGCTTAAAACAATGATGAGTGCGGCCACGCCGAGTGCAATGCCCAGCATCGACACGCCAGAGATAAACGAGATAAAGCCATTGCGCCGCGTGGCCCGGCCTGCGCGCGTGTAGCGCCAGCCCAGCATCAATTCATAAGGTACTTGCATCGTGGGCATTCTCGCATCCCGGACAAGCATCTAGGACAAGCATCTAGGACAATGGTGCCATGCCTGCCGTTTCAATCCCCCACCTTGTCATCCCCTTTGCATCCTGCGGCGGCGACGCATGGGCGAACGCCATGAAAGCCCAACCAGCGGGCAGTCTGAAAAATCTAGGCAAATTGCTGCAAGGCATGAAGCTTCTAACCAGCAACGAAGGCGAGGCGCATTCGCTGTCTACCCCGCATGAGCGGGTGCTGGCGCAAGCTCAAGGGCTGGATGCGGCAGTCGATGGCCTGATCCCTTGGGCGGCGATGGAGGCCAACACGGGCAGCGCAAAAGCCTGGGCTTTCATCACGCCCTGCCACTGGGTCATGGGCCGCGAACACGCGACGATGACAGACCCGTCCGCACTGGCATTAACAGCAGAAGATTCACAAACCCTGCTGGCCGCGATGCAGCCTTACTTTGCAACCGAAGGCATCACGCTGCACTACGCTGCGCCTGAACACTGGCTAGCAGAAGGCGAGGTGTTTCGCACGCTGCCCACCGCGTCGCTTGACCGCGTGCTGGGGCGCA
>JBCKNM010000080.1:0-6242 GCA_038902775.1 Polaromonas sp. | reverse complement strand
GGCAAAGGTGCTGCCGTCGGCCGGTGCCTTGGCCAGCAGGTCCACCCCGATGATGCTGTTGGCGCCCGGCTTGTTGTCGACGGTAACGGGCTGCTGGAAGCGGGTTTGCAGGCCCACCTGCACAATGCGCGCCATCTGGTCGGTAAAGCCGCCCGGGGGGTAGGGCACGATGATGCGGATCGGCTTGTTCGGCCAGGCAGGCTGGGCCAACAGCGGGGCACACACGGTGGCGGCACCGGCCGTGATGGCCAGGTTGAAACGGCGGCGTGACAGGGAGCGCGTGGACTTGAGTTCAGGCATGGCTTCTCCAAAGGAAAAAATTCATTCTAGGCCACGGACCTTTATTGAATCGCAGCTATTTTCTGGCCGGCGGCAAATCCGTACAACTGCCATGCGCCACTTCCGCCGCCATGCCAATGCTCTCGCCCAGCGTCGGGTGCGCGTGTATGGTTTTACCGATATCCACCGCGTCGGCGCCCATTTCAATCGCCAGCACAATCTCGCCGATCATGTCACCCGCATGGGTGCCGACCATGCCGCCACCGAGGATTTTTCCGTGGCCGTGCGCTTCGAGGCTGTCGTCAAACAGCAGTTTGGTCACGCCTTCGTCGCGACCATTGGCAATCGCGCGGCCTGATGCTGCCCAGGGGAACAGACCTTTTTTGACCTTGATGCCTTGAGCATTGGCTTCGGTCTCGGTCAGGCCTACCCATGCCACTTCGGGGTCGGTGTAGGCCACGCTGGGGATGACGCGGGCGTTGAATGCTGCGGCTGCCAGCTCTTTGTTGTCCTGCAACTCGCCTGCGATGACTTCCGCCGCTACATGCGCCTCATGCACGGCCTTGTGCGCGAGCATGGGCTGACCGACGATGTCACCTATGGCAAAGATGTGCGGCACGTTGGTGCGCATTTGAATGTCTACCGGAATAAAGCCACGCTCTGTAACGGTGACGCCTGCTTTATCTGCGGCGAGCTTTTTACCGTTGGGGGTGCGGCCTACGGCTTGCAGCACCAGGTCGTAGGTTTGCGGTACGGGCGCTGTGCCGCCTGGCTCGGCTGCTTCAAACGTGACTTCAATGCCTGCCTTGGTGGCTTTGGCACCGACAGTTTTCGTCTTTAACATGATGTTGTCAAAACGTGGCGCGTTCATTTTTTGCCAGATTTCGACCAGGTCGCGGTCAGCGCCCTGCATCAAGCCGTCCATCATTTCAACCACGTCCAGGCGCGCGCCCAGTGTGCTGTAGACGGTGCCCATCTCCAGGCCGATGATGCCGCCGCCCAAAATCAACATGCGCTTGGGGACTTCTTTCAAAGCCAGCGCACCAGTGGAGTCAACCACGCGCGGGTCAGTATCAAGTCCATCCTTCTGCATGAACGGCAAACGCGCCGCTTGTGAGCCTGCGGCGATGATGCAGTTTTTAAATGCAATGGTCTGCTTTTTGCCGGATTTTTCCTGTGCGCTGCCCGAGGTTTCTTCAACCTGCAGGTGATGCGTGCCGACGAAGCTACCCAGGCCACGCACTACCGTGACCTTGCGCATTTTGGCCATGGCAGCCAGGCCACCGGTGAGCTTGCCGACGATTTTTTCTTTGTGCGTGCGCAGCTTGTTGAGGTCTACCTTTGGCTCGGCAAACGTCACGCCCAGGCTTTCAAAATGTTTGACTTCATCCATCACGGCGGCAACGTGCAGCAGCGCTTTGGAGGGAATGCAGCCGACGTTGAGGCAGACGCCGCCCAAGGATGCATAGCGCTCGACCAGAATGACCTTGAGGCCAAGGTCTGCAGCGCGAAAGGCGGCTGAATAACCGCCGGGGCCTGCGCCTAAAACCAGCAGCTCGCAATCGAGGTCGGCCGTGCCTGCGAAGCTGCTGGCAACCGACGCTGGTGCAGCGGGGGCCGGAGCAGGCGCTGCTGCTTGCGGGGGTTTTGAGCCCACCCCCTGGGGGGAGGGTTGGGTAGAGGGAGAGCCACTTTCACCTGGCAAGGAGCTCGCACTTGTGCTTTCAAGCACAAGTACGAGAGATCCTTGCTTGACCTTGTCGCCCAGCTTGACCTTTAACTCTTTAACCACGCCCGCTTGCGACGAGGGGATTTCCATCGACGCTTTGTCGCTCTCAACGGTCAGCAGGCTTTGGTCCACTTTGACGCTGTCGCCGGGTTTGACCAGCAGCTCTATCACGGTCACTTCGTCAAAGTCACCGATGTCGGGGACTTTGATGTCGATTAAATTGGCGCTCATTGGGAGGCTTTCAATTGTCATGTCGTTAAAGCAGCACTCGTCTGAAGTCAGCCAAAATTTGGCCGAGATAGGCATTGAAGCGCGTCGCTGCAGCACCATCAATCACGCGGTGATCCCATGTGAGTGACAGCGGCAACATCAGGCGTGGACGGAAAGCCCCACCTTGGTAATTAGCGTCCCACATGGGTTCCAGCTGGCTTTTGCAGACCCCGAGGATGGCCACTTCAGGCGCGTTGATGATGGGCGTGAAATAACGCCCGCCAATACCGCCCAGACTGGATATGGTGAAGCAGGCACCGCTCATGTCGGCAGGCCCGAGCTTGCCGTCACGCGCTTTTTGGGCCAGCTCACCCATCTCCTGGCTGATTTGCATGATGCCTTTTTTGTCGCAGTCACGAATCACCGGCACGACCAGCCCGTTGGGTGTGTCTGCCGCAAAAGCGATGTGGAAGTACTGCTTGTAGATGATGGCATCACCATCGAGCGAGGCGTTGAAGTCGGGGAACTTCTTGAGTGCCGACACACAGGCCTTGATAAGGAAGGCCAGCATGGTGACCTTCAAGCCACTCTTTTCGTTTTCTTTGTTGGTCGCTACGCGGAAGGCTTCGAGGTCGGTGATGTCGGCATCGTCGTGGTTGGTCACAGCCGGGATCATCACTGCGTTGCGCAGCAAATTGGCACCGGTGATTTTTTTGATGCGGCCCATTTCCTTGCGCTCGATGGGGCCGAACTTGGTGAAGTCCACCTTGGGCCAGGGGATGAGGCCCAGGCCTGCGCCATCACCACCCGAGGCTTTGGCTGCCGCGGCTGCAATAGCCTGGGTTTGCACTGCGCCTGACATGACGGATTTGGTATAAGCCTGCACGTCGTCCAGCGTGATACGGCCTTTGGGGCCGCTACCCATGACTTCAGCCAGCGGCACGCCAAGCTCGCGCGCAAACTTGCGCACCGAGGGCGAAGCATGGGGCAATGCACCCGTAGGGGCTACGCTGGGGTTGTGGGCAGGCGCGGCAACAGCTGGCGCACTTGCAGCAGGGGTGATAGGTGCCGATTGCGCTGCGGGTTGAGGCGCGGGTGTAGAGGTCGTACCAGAAGCAGCGGCGGGCGCACTGCCCTCAATCACCGCCAGCAGGTCCCCAATATTGATCTTCTCGCCCAGCTTGACCTTGAGCTCTTTGAGCACGCCTGCGCTGGATGATGGAATCTCCATTGAGGCCTTGTCGGACTCGACGGTGATGAGAGACTGCTCGACCTTGATGCTGTCGCCCACCTTGACCAGCACCTCAATCACCGTGACGTCTTTGTAGTCACCAATGTCCGGAACTAAGATTTCTACGATTGCCATGTGTGTCTCCTCAATGCTCAAGCGTAGAGTGGGTTGATCTTGTCGGCCTGGATGGCGTACTTTTTAATCGCTTCAGCCACTTTCGCAACCGGCACTGTGCCCTCTTCGCTCAATGCCTTGAGCGCCGCTACCACGATGTAGTGGCGATTGATTTCAAAGTGCTCGCGCAGCTTGCTGCGGAAGTCGCTGCGACCAAAACCGTCAGTGCCCAGTACTTTAAAAGTACGGCCTTTAGGAATAAACGAGCGGATCTGCTCGGCATAGGCCTTCATGTAGTCGGTTGATGCGACCACCGGGCCGGTGTGCTTTTCAAGCTGCTGGCCAACGAAAGACACTCTAGGCTTTTCGAGCGGATGCAGCAGGTTGTGGCGCTCGGCATCCTGGCCGTCACGCGCCAGTTCGTTAAAGCTGGGACAGCTCCAGACATTGGCGGCAACGCCCCATTCTTTTTCCAGCAGCTCTTGCGCGGCGATGCTCTCACGCAGGATGGTGCCGCTGCCCAGCAACTGGACCGTCGGCGTCTTCGCGGCAAGGGCCGGTGTCTGTTTGCACAGGTACATGCCCTTGATGATCTGCTCTTCGGTGCCGGCTTTCAGGCCCGGCATCGGATAGTTTTCATTCAGCAGCGTGATGTAGAAATAGACGTTGTCTTGTTTTTCCACCATGCGTTTGAGGCCATGGTGCAGGATGACGCCGACCTCATGCGCAAAGGTGGGGTCATAGCTGATGCAGTTAGGTATCGTGCCCGCCAGGATGTGGCTGTGGCCGTCTTCGTGCTGCAGGCCTTCGCCATTGAGCGTGGTCCGGCCCGAGGTGCCGCCCAGCAGAAAGCCACGCGCCAGCATGTCGCCAGCCGCCCAGGCCAGGTCGCCGACGCGCTGGAAACCGAACATTGAGTAATACACGTAGAACGGGATCATGATCCGGTTGTTGGTGCTGTAGCTGGTGGCCGCTGCTATCCAGCTGCTCATGCCGCCAGCCTCACTGATGCCTTCTTGCAGGATCTGGCCCTTCTTGTCTTCCTTGTAATACATCACCTGGTCTTTATCGACTGGGGTGTATTTTTGCCCTTCGGGATTGTAGATGCCGATCTGGCGGAACAGGCCTTCCATGCCGAAGGTACGGGCTTCGTCAACCAGGATGGGCACGACGCGGGGCCCAAGCGCCTGGTCGCGCAGCAGTTGCGTCAGGAAGCGCACATAGGCCTGCGTGGTTGAAATCTCGCGGCCTTCAGGCGTTGGCTCCAGCACGGCCTTGAAGGTTTCAATGGCTGGCACGGTGAACTGCTCATCGGCCTTGGTGCGGCGCTGCGGCAGGTAGCCGCCCAGCGCCTTGCGCCGCTCGTGCAGGTACTTCATTTCAGGCGTGTCGTCGGCCGGCTTGTAAAACGGCAGGTCGGCCAGCTGGCTGTCAGGAATCGGAATATTAAAGCGGTCGCGGAAGATCTTGATGTCGTCGTCCGACAGTTTTTTGGCCTGGTGCACATTGTTCTTGCCTTCGCCGCTCTTGCCCATGCCAAAACCCTTGACGGTCTTGATCAGCAATACGGTGGGCTGACTCTTGTGATTGACGGCCGAATGGAAGGCGGCATAGACCTTTTGCGAATCATGGCCGCCGCGGCGCAGGTTCCAGATGTCGTCGTCGCTCATCTTGGAAACCATTTCCAGCGTGCGCGGGTCACGGCCAAAAAAATTCTTGCGGACATAGGCGCCGTCGTTGGCCTTGAAGGACTGGTAGTCGCCGTCGTTGCACTCCATCATGATCTTGCGCAGGGCACCGTCCTTGTCGCGCGCCAGCAGCGAATCCCAGTTGCTGCCCCAGATCAGCTTGATGACGTTCCAGCCGGCACCGCGGAAATCGCCTTCGAGTTCCTGGATGATCTTGCCGTTGCCGCGCACCGGGCCGTCTAGCCGCTGCAGGTTGCAGTTGATGACGAACACCAGGTTATCGAGCTTTTCGCGGACGGCCAGGCCGATGGCGCCCATCGATTCGATTTCGTCCATTTCACCGTCACCGCAGAACACCCAGACCTTGCGGTTTTCGGTGTTGGCAATGCCTCGCGCATGCAGATACTTGAGGAAACGCGCCTGGTAAATCGCCATCAAGGGGCCCAGACCCATGGACACGGTCGAAAATTGCCAGAACTCGGGCATCAGCTTGGGATGCGGATAGCTCGACAGCCCCTTGCCATCGACCTCTTGCCGGAAGTTAAGCAGTTGCTCTTCGGTCAAACGCCCTTCCAGAAAAGCGCGCGCATAAATTCCGGGTGAACTGTGGCCTTGAATGTAGAGGCAGTCACCGCCGTGCTCTTTGCCAGGCTCAGTGCTCTCGGCGTGCCAGAAATGGTTGAAGCCGGCGCCAAACAGACTGGCCAGCGAGGCGAACGAGCCGATGTGCCCGCCCAGATCACCGCCATCGGCCGGGTGCAGCCGGTTGGCCTTGACCACCATGGCCATGGCGTTCCAGCGCATGTAGGCGCGCAGCCGCTGCTCAATGACGAGGTTGCCCGGTGAGCGCTCTTCCTGGTCGGGCTCAATGGTGTTGACATAACCCGTGTTGGCCGAGAAAGGCATGTCGATGCTGTTCTGGCGGGCATGTTCAAGAAGCTGTTCGAGCAGGAAGTACGTGCGTTCCGGCCCTTCACTTTCAATGACTGCC
>JBCKNM010000079.1:0-6265 GCA_038902775.1 Polaromonas sp. | reverse complement strand
TGGCAATTCTTCCCGGATGAGCGCGGCAAACTGTGCCGGGTTACCTGGAAACACCTCACAGCCTACCGCCGCGAGCTTGTCAATGACTTCCTTGCTGGCCAGTACCTTTCCCATGGCGTCATGCAACCTGGCGATGATGTCCTTGGGTGTTCCGGCAGGTGCCAGCAAGCCGTACCAGGGAGTCGAACCAAAGCCGGGGAGGGTTTCTCCAATAGTTGGCACGTTGGGCATTGAAGCAAAGCGTTTTTCATTGGCAATACCCAGCGCCTTTATCTTTCCTGACTGTATGAAAGGCAGTGCTGCCGGAGTGCTTAGAACCGCCACCGGAACCTGCCCGCCGGCGACATCGGTAGCCGCTGCCACAGCACCCTTGTAAGGAATGTGTTGCATGTCAATGCCCGCAGCGCGCTTGAACATCTCACCTATTAAATGATTCAACGTTCCGTTGCCGGCAGATGCGTAGTTGATAGAGCCGGGTTTAGCCTTGGCCTGCGCAATTAAATCTGCCACGGAGTTTGCAGAAAAGGCGGAATTGGCTACCAGTACATAGCCCGCAGTCGCCACCAAACTGACGGGATCGAAATCCTTGACAGGGTCAAAGCCCGTACTCTTGTAGAGCGCAGGGCTGATGACGTGAGCGCTATTGACGGTTAGCATTAAAGTGTAGCCATCGGGCTTGGCTTTTGCCGCCAGGGCCGTGCCAATATTGCCCCCCGCGCCGGCCCGGTTGTCCACCAAAAATTGTTGCCCCATGACTTCGCTCAGCTTTAGGGCCACTATGCGGGCAATGGTATCGTTGGCACCGCCCGGGTTCTGAGGGACGATGACGGACACGGGCTTGTTGGGATACGGGGCCTGGGCGTGTGCGGGCGCCGCGATCACGGTTGCCAGCGCACCAGCTAGTGCGGCCAGGCGGTTCCAGAAAATTCGTCTTTTCATGTGATGTCTCCTTTGGTGATTAATTGAAGTCAGACTCGTGCGTCAGTCTTATGCGGGGCTGGTCACCTCGTAGACCAAGTGGCCGATGTAGAGCAAAGACATTATCACCTAGCAAGTCGCACACTTGACGGCGCTGCAGCATTGCCTGCGCCGTTTTGCCCGACGACCGCGCGGTGCTTGTTTGACGCGCGTCTGCGCGGCCGGCGATCCGTGTCATGGATTTGCTCCTGAAACAATGCCCTTGTCCTTGAGCCCCTGAATCTGTTCGCGCGTGAGTCCGAGCTCGCGCAGAACGGCGTCACTGTCCTGGCCCAGCGCGGGCGCATTGCGCCGCTGGCTGCCCGGGGTGGCCGACAGCTTGGGCACGATGCCCGGCACCATCAGCGTGCTGCCGTCGTCCATCAGCACGCTGGCCAGCATGCCGCGCGCGGCGTAGTGCGGGTCCGCGGCAATGTCGGCTACCGTGTAGATGCGGCCTGCCGGCACCGAGGCCTGGTCCAGCAGCGCCAGTACCTCGTCCACCGTGCGCTGCGCGGCCCACAGGCCAATCGCTTGGTCGATCTCCGTCACCCGCGACACACGGCCGGCGTTGTCGACGAGCGCGGGGTCGGCGCCAAGGTCGTCACGGCCGATCACGGCCATCAGGCGCCTGAAGATGCTGTCGCCGTTACCTGCGATCAAGACATAGACCCCCACGCTTGTCGCTTCGCGAGCCTCCGGCGGTGCGCTGCCCCTTGCACCGGAAGAAGGGGCTGGCCTTGCTTGGGGCGGCCCGGCGCTGGCGGCCGACGCCTCATCCTTGCAGCGGTAGGCGTTGCTCGGCGCAATGCCGGGCAGGGCGCTGCCGGCCGGGCCGCGCACCACGCCGAAGGCACTGTACTCGGGCAACAGGCTTTCCATGCAGTTGAAGACGGCCTCATACAAGGCCACGTCAATCACCTGGCCTGCGCCCGACTGGTTGCGATGATGCAGCGCCATCAAGATGCCAATCACGCCATGCAGCGCAGCCAGCGTGTCGCCAATGCTCACGCCCACGCGCACCGGCACGCGGCCTGGCTCGGCAGTCAGATGCCGCAGGCCACCCATGGCCTCGGCCACCACGCCAAAGCCCGGCCGGTCGCGGTAGGGCCCGGTCTGGCCGTAACCACTGATGCGCAGCATGATGAGACGCGGATTGAGTTTGAGCAATTCATCCGGCCCCAGACCCCAGCCCTCCATCGCGCCGGGACGGAAGTTCTCTATCAGCACATCCGCATCAAGCACCAGCTGGCGGACTATGGCCTGCGCCTCCGGGTTTTTAAGATCCAGCACCACCGAGCGCTTGTTGCGCGACTGCACCTGCCACCAGAGCGAGGTGCCGTCTTTCAGCAGTCGCCATTTGCGCAAGGGGTCGCCGCCGGTGGGCTCGATCTTGACCACCTCGGCGCCAAAGTCGGCCAGGGTTTTTGCGGCAAAAGGCCCGGCAATCAGCTGGCCCAGTTCAATGACTTTGAGGCCGGCTAGCGGGCCGTTGCCTGTCGAGACTTCATTCGGAGCATTACTCATTTTTCATTTCTTTTTTACAACCACTTTTGGCGGCATCGAGCGCCCCGCTGATCTTGGGCAGCATGCCGCCGCTGATGGTGCCGTCGGCAAACAGCTCCTCGATGCGGCGCGCCGTCAGGTCGGTGAGCAAATTACCGGCTTTGTCGAGCACGCCGGGGGTGTTGGTCAACAGCATCAGCTTCTCGGCCTTGAGCACGATGGCAAGCTTGCCGGCCACCACATCGGCATTGATGTTGTAGCTCTCGTTGTCTTCGCCAAAGCCGATCGGACTGATGACGGGGATAAAAGCATCGTCCTGCAGCGCCTTGACCACGCTCGGGTCAATGCTCACGATCTCGCCTACAAAGCCCACATCGTGCTCCTTGGTCGGGTCGTCCTTGTCCACCATCTTGAGCTTTTGCGCACGAATCAAGCCGCCGTCACGCCCGGTCAGGCCAACCGCCTTGCCGCCCGCCTGGTTGATGAGACCAACAATGTCCTGCTGCACCTGTCCGGCCAGTACCCACTCGACCACTTCCATGGTTTCTTCGTCCGTCACGCGCATACCCTGGATGAATTCGCCCTTCTTGCCCAGCCGGTTCAACGCGGCCTCAATCTGCGGGCCACCACCATGGACGACGACAGGGTTCATGCCGACCAGCTTGAGCAGCACCACATCTTCGGCAAAATCCGCCTGCAGCACCGGGTCGGTCATGGCGTTGCCGCCATATTTGATGACGATGGTTTTGCCGTGGAACTTGCGGATGTAGGGCAGCGCCTGCGCCAGGATTTCGGCTTTGTCGCGCGGGGCAATGTTGAGGGTGTCGGTCATGGTGAATCGGTCAGCTGTTCAATGGTTGAATTGTGCCGTATCCCGTCGCCATCCCGAGGGCTCAAGGTTCCGGATGAACAAGGTTCATAACCCTGGACACAAGCCTGCAACACCGCCTTGATGAGCGTCACGTCACTTGCCTTCGCCGCAAGGCCCAAGGTCTCCAGGTGCTTTTCAAGCTCGGGCCAATCCAGATAACTCTCATGCGCCTTCATGATGCGAGGATGGGCGGTCGGCGTGGGGTTGTCGCCAATAAGCAATTCTTCGTACAGCTTTTCACCGGGGCGCAAGCCCGTGATGGCGATTTAAATCTTCAATATCCAGTTCCTTGAAATCCTGCACCGTGACGCGGCCACTGGCCAGATCAGCCAAACCCGGCAGGGTACGGACATGAACCGGCAGTGGGCGCAGGCTTTGGAGAATGCTGTTGCGCCGCTCCCGGGATGCGCTTGGCAATGCCAGCAAAATGTCTGTTACACCTTGGCGGGTCACCAGCCCCGCAACATCCTCTTGGGAAAACACCGGGACGCCATTGATACTGCGGCCAACCTTGTCAGCGTCATCGTCCACGAAACCCAACAATTCAAACTGGCCCGAAACCCCCAGTGCGGCTGCCGTTTGCACCCCCGCCTCGCCGGCCCCATAAATCAACAAGCGACCTTGCGCCGACTGGCGCTTATCCCACCCGGTGAGCCAGAACCGTGCCAACGCCCGGCTGGTTTCCACCAGCAGCAAGAAGATCAAGGGCTGCAATACCCCCAAGCTGCGCGGCACGCCGGGCCAACGCAGCCACAACGGCAGCCCCAGCAACAGACTGCCATAGACAGATACGGCCTTGGCCGTGGTCAGCAAGGCCGTCAAGTCGGTATAGCGAAAAATTGCGCGGTACAGACCAAACCTAATGAAGACAGGTACAGCCAGCGCAGGTGTCAGCGCATACACCCACCATTGCGCCCCAGTTGGCCAATGTAGAGCATCCAGCCTTAGCGTGAAGGCAATCCAAGTGGCCAACACTGCCAAACCAACATCCAGCGCAACCACCACCAAGCGTTTGACGGCAGGCGGCCAACCCAGAACTCTGTTTTGCATTTATCTCCCTGCAATCAAATCAACTCTTGATGGCAAAGTCTTCCTTCGTGCGCCCTTGTGCCACCAGCGCGGCGAGCCAACGTGGCGTCAAACCGCGCCCACTCCAAGTTTCATTATTGGGCCCCCGGTATTTGGCCGCCACGGCTAAAGCACTTTTCTTTTTAGCGCCAGCGCCCGCCCGCTTTGCTGAAACGCCAGCCTTGGCCTTGCCTTTACGTCCTTTGCCGGGCTGCAAGTCTTTCACGGTAATGCCAAACGCCTGCATCTTGGCGCGAATGTCCTGCACGGTTGAGTGAAACTCTTTAGCCTTTATTTCAGAGGCCTGCTTTTGGAGTTTTCCAATCTGGTTCTGAATATCAATCAAGTTACCCATGAATAATTCCTTATTAATTTAAAACCAACGAATCAATAACCTACAGACCAATTATGGCATTTATCTGAATCCGTGATTTCATAGTCAATTTATCCTGATTTCCCGATTTAAATCAAGCACTTAGCCTCCAACTTGAGTTAACCCTGAAGGTGAGCCCAAGATGACCGATTTTATTATCAAAAAACTGCCCTACGATCTCAGTTCCCGGCGTGCTTCAAAACCGGGTAACACTTCTTCGGGTGGCCATCGGTTGAGTCATCGGCAAACCTTCCAAAATTCACATTGCCCGTGTTACTCAAAAACGTTACTTTTTGAACCACGCCAACTATAGTTAACTTCATGCGCGAATCAATCAGCACATCCCCGCTTTCAGCCGCAAACGTCAGTTTTATGCAAGGTAGAGATTTGCCGGGTTGGGTGCCTAATCCCAGCCTGCGCCATCGCTATTTCACGGGGCTACAGCGAACGCTTTTTACGCTGCTCGTCTGCACGGCTGCACCAGCCCTGGGCGGCTGTAGCACGGTCGGCTACTACTGGCAGTCGGTCAGCGGCCACATGCAGATGGTCAACGCGGCGCGGCCTGTCAGCGATGTGCTGCTTGACCCACAAACGCCGGATGCATTGAAGCAGCGACTGGCCTTGAGCCAGCGCATCCGCAGTTTTGCCGTGACAGAGCTCAAACTGCCAGACAACGCCAGCTACCGCCGCTATGCCGACCTGCACCGCAGAGCCGTGGTGTGGAACGTGGTGGCGGCACCCGAGTTTTCACTCACGCTCAAGACCTGGTGCTTTCCGGTGGCGGGCTGCGTAGGTTACCGCGGCTACTTTAGTGAAGCTGATGCACGCCTTGAAGCCGACAGGCAAAAAGCCGAAGGCCTTGAAGTCAATGTCTACGCCGTGCCTGCCTATTCAACACTGGGCTGGATGAACTGGGCCGGGGGCGACCCGCTGCTGAACACCTTCATCAACTACCCCGAAGGCGAACTGGCGCGGCTGATCTTTCACGAACTGGCGCACCAGGTGGTTTATGCCACTGGCGACACCACATTCAATGAGTCCTTCGCCACAACGGTGGAGCGCCTGGGCAGCCAGCGCTGGCTTGCCAGTCAGGCAAGTGACGCAGTGCGCCAAAGCTACGCGGCCTTCGAGCAGCGCCGCCAGGGTTTTAAAACCCTGGTGCTGTCCACGCGCCGTGAATTACAGGCTATTTACGAGCAAAAAGAGGCTGAAATGCCCTATTTACGCGCTTTTACGCCGCCGGTAACAGCTACTAAATCAATAGCAAAACAGGAAGCCGTGCAACGCTTTCGTGACAGCTACGCGCTACTGAAAACATCCTGGGGCGGCTTCAGCGGATACGACATGTGGGTCGCCAGCGCCAACAACGCGGCGTTCGGCGCGCAGGCTGCCTACGATGATTTGGTGTCGGGCTTTGTTGCCCTGTTCGAGCGCGAAGGCCGCGACTACAAACGGTTTTATGATGCGGTAACGCGGCTTTCAAAGTTGCC
>JBCKNM010000078.1:0-6462 GCA_038902775.1 Polaromonas sp. | reverse complement strand
GTGAAGAGGGCTACAAAGTCATTTTGATTAACAGCAACCCGGCAACGATCATGACCGACCCAGCCACGGCTGACGTGACCTATATCGAGCCGATCACTTGGCAGACGGTCGAAAAGATCATTGCCAAGGAGCGACCCGACGCGATTTTGCCGACCATGGGTGGCCAGACCGCGCTGAACTGCGCACTTGACCTGTGGCACCACGGCATCCTGGAAAAGTACAAGGTTGAGCTGATTGGTGCCAGCCCCGAGGCTATCGACAAGGCCGAAGACCGGCTCAAGTTCAAGGATGCCATGACCAAGATCGGTCTGGGTTCGGCCCGCTCCGGTATTGCGCACAGCATGGAAGATGCGTTGGCAGTGCAAAAAACGCTGGGCTTCCCGACGGTGATTCGCCCCAGCTTCACGCTGGGCGGTACGGGCGGCGGCATTGCCTATAACTCGGAAGAGTTCGAAGTCATTTGCAAGCGCGGCCTGGAGGCCTCACCCACCCATGAGCTGCTGATTGAAGAGTCTCTCTTAGGCTGGAAAGAGTACGAGATGGAAGTCGTGCGCGACAAGGCCGACAACTGCATCATCGTCTGCTCCATCGAGAATCTGGACCCGATGGGCGTGCATACCGGCGACTCCATCACGGTGGCACCGGCGCAGACCCTGACCGACAAGGAATACCAGATCATGCGCAACGCATCGCTAGCAGTACTGCGCGAGATTGGCGTTGATACCGGTGGCTCCAACGTGCAGTTTTCCATCAACCCGGTCGATGGCCGCATGGTGGTGATAGAGATGAACCCGCGTGTCTCGCGGTCATCGGCGCTGGCATCAAAAGCCACCGGCTTTCCGATTGCTAAGGTTGCAGCCAAGCTGGCGGTTGGCTACACGCTCGACGAGTTGCGTAACGACATTACCGGTGGCGCTACCCCCGCGAGTTTTGAGCCCAGCATTGACTACGTCGTCACGAAAATTCCGCGTTTTGCATTCGAGAAATTTCCGACAGCCGATTCGCGCCTGACGACGCAGATGAAGTCGGTCGGTGAAGTCATGGCCATGGGCCGTACCTTCCAGGAGTCCTTCCAGAAAGCATTACGCGGGCTTGAGGTTGGCGTAGATGGTATGAACGAAAAAACGCAGGATCGCGAAGTGCTTGAGAAGGAGCTGGGCGCACCAGGGCCAGACCGCATCTGGTATGTGGGCGATGCGTTTGCACTCGGTATGAGCGTTGATGAAGTCTTTGCGCTGACCAAAATTGACCCATGGTTTCTGGTGCAGATAGAGCAAATCGTCAAGATAGAGCTTGAACTTGAAACCACGACGCTGGACTTGATTGATGCCGTCACGCTGCGCATGCTCAAGCAAAAAGGCTTTTCAGACCGCCGCCTTGCCAGGCAGCTCAAGACCACTGAAACCGCCATCCGCGAAAAGCGAAAAGCGCTGGGTGTGCGGCCTGTGTACAAACGCGTCGACACCTGCGCGGGAGAATTTGCCACCAACACGGCCTATATGTACTCGACCTACGAGGCTGAGGGAAGCGAGTGTGAAGCGCTGCCTACTAACAAGAAAAAAATCATGGTGCTGGGCGGCGGGCCGAATCGCATCGGCCAAGGCATTGAGTTTGATTACTGCTGCGTACACGCCGCGCTCGCCATGCGTGAGGATGGTTACGAGACCATCATGGTCAACTGCAATCCTGAAACGGTATCAACCGATTACGACACCTCAGACCGCCTGTACTTTGAGCCGCTGACGCTTGAAGACGTGCTCGAGATTGTTGACAAGGAAAAACCCTTTGGCGTGATCGTCCAGTACGGTGGCCAGACGCCCTTGAAGCTGGCGCTGGATCTTGAACGCAACGGCGTACCCATTATCGGCACCTCGCCCGACATGATTGATGCTGCAGAAGACCGCGAGCGTTTCTCTGCGCTGCTGCGTGAGCTGGCCTTGAGGCAACCGCCTAACGCCACTGCCCGTACCGAACCCGAGGCCTTAGAGAAAGCCGCTACGTTGGGTTATCCGCTGGTGGTTCGCCCCAGCTATGTGCTGGGTGGCCGTGCCATGGAGATCGTGCATGAGCAGCGTGACCTGGAGCGCTATATGCGCGAGGCGGTCAAGGTCAGCCATGACTCGCCCGTGCTGCTGGACCGTTTTTTGAATGACGCGATTGAATGCGATGTGGACTGCATTCGTGACTCTGGCGGCGCTACCTTTATCGGCGGCGTGATGGAGCATATCGAACAGGCGGGCGTACACAGCGGCGACTCGGCCTGCTCATTGCCACCGTATTCCCTCAGCTTCGAGACCGTGCTTGAAATCAAACGCCAAACGGCGGCGATGGCAGCAGCGCTAAACGTTGTCGGGTTAATGAACGTTCAGTTTGCGATTCAGAATATTGACGGCAAGGATGTGATCTACGTGCTTGAAGTAAATCCACGTGCGTCACGCACCGTGCCGTTTGTAAGTAAAGCTACCGGCATCCAACTGGCCAAGGTAGCAGCGCGTTGCATGGTTGGTCAGTCGCTGGCTTCACAAGGCATCACGGCTGAAGTTACGCCGCCTTATTTCAGCGTGAAAGAAGCCGTCTTCCCGTTCGTCAAGTTCCCTGGTGTTGACACGATTCTCGGGCCCGAGATGAAGTCCACCGGCGAAGTGATGGGTGTGGGCAAGACCTTTGGCGAGGCATTTGTGAAGTCGCAAATTGGTGCCGGTACAAAGCTGCCCACCTCGGGCAAAGTGTTTTTGACGGTCAAAAACAATGACAAGCCGCGCGCCGTTGAAGTGGCAAGAGCCTTGGCTGAAATGAAGTTTGAGATCGTGGCCACCAAAGGCACAGCAGCGGCAATTGCGGCGGCAGGCATTGCTTGCTCGGTGGTCAACAAGGTCACCGAAGGCAGGCCGCACGTTGTGGACATGATCAAGAACAACGAGATTGCGCTGGTTATCAATACCGTTGAAGAGCGCCGTAACGCGATAGCTGATTCCCGGCAGATCCGCACCTCTGCACTCCTTGCGCGAGTAACGACATACACGACGATTGCGGGTGCCGAAGCAGCGGTAGAGGGCATGAAGCACCTGGACAGTCTGGGCGTGATCTCGTTGCAGGAGATGCACGCCCAGCTACAAGCGGCGTGATTTGCTGTTAACCGCAGCGCTATAGTCATCCCATGCGCCAAATAGTTTTAGACACCGAAACCACCGGCCTCTCCGCTGAAAGCGGCGACCGCATCATTGAAATCGGCTGTGTGGAACTGGTGAACCGCAAGCTCACCGGCAACAACAAGCATTTCTACCTGAACCCCGAGCGCGACAGCCACGAGGACGCGCTCAAGGTGCATGGCATCAGCAATGAGTTTTTAAAAGACAAGCCGCGTTTTGGTGTGATTGCGCAGGAGCTGCTGGACTACCTGCAAGGCGCTGAGGTCATCATTCACAACGCGCCGTTTGACGTGAGCTTTTTGAACCAGGAGCTTGAGCTGATTGGGCTGCAACCCATCAAGCATTGCGTGGCCAAAGTGACTGACAGCCTGATGATGGCTAAAGAGATATTTCCTGGCAAGCGCAACTCGCTCGATGCGCTGTGCGCCAGGCTGGAGGTTGACAACTCGAACCGCACGCTGCACGGCGCGCTGCTGGATGCGGAGTTGCTGGCCGATGTGTACATCAACCTCACGCGTGGGCAGAACAGCCTGATGATGGACGTGGGCGGCAGCGCCCAGAACGGTGATAGCGAACCTTTGATAGACCTCGGCCAGTTTGATTTGCCCCTGATTTCCGCCAACCAGCAGGAGCTTGCGGAGCATGAGAAAGTGCTGCTTGACATCGACCAGTCGAGCAAGGGTAAAACCGTTTGGCGAACTGCTGTTGCGCTCGCCTGAGCCAGGTCAAGCCAGGTCAAGCCAGGTCAAGCCAGGCACTGGGTAGCTGGCAGAAACACCATATAATTTGAGGCTGACTTGACGGGCCATCCGGCCCGTCAAGTTCAGGGCGATTAGCTCAGGGGTAGAGCACTGCATTCACACTGCAGGGGTCGCAAGTTCGAAACTTGCATCGCCCACCAGAATTTATGTAATAAAAACAAGGACTTGCGAGAAATCGCAGGTCCTTTTTTATTTCTCTTTTGTACTCAGTACGCAACTTATACGCAACTGTGAGTTTTTTGCAAGGTAGAAAGCGCCTAATTTTTAAGCATTCGGCATAAACGGGAAAGCGAGTCCTCCCGCTCTATTCCACCAGCTTGTTACTGCGTAACAGGCGACTATGCAGCGATGGCTTGGGTTCCCCTCGGGGGTAGGGGCACACACAAGATGACTGGCCGCAGGCCACTGACCAGACACACAGCGCGAAGCGCCTGACCAATGCCACGGTGCAGGCAGATCACAAGGGCGCGCAGACGGCGGTGCTAGGGCGTGTACTCGCGCACGGGGAGCGCCGACGACGTGCGACCGTTTCCAGCGAAGGCCACTTTGCAAGGCCTGTTTTGGAAACCCGTTAGGGCGCGCAGCGGTGCGGGGCACCAAGTGGAGCTTTAGCGCAACGACTGCCCTGCACTTTCTGAAAGGGGGCGTTATGTAAACCCGAAGGGCGGCGAAGCCGGTGGCCGTAGAGGGGGGTGAGTCACAGGGGCCAAGAACAACGCGGTTTTCAATCCAGCACGATGCGTAAGCGAGCCGACACCAATATCTGCGCTCCAGCGCACTGACTCCGATCATTCCGGTGGCCGAGGCCACAGCAGTGCAAAAGGCCTTTGCCGGCCGGGCCAATGCGGAGGTGACCATTCATGAGGGCGCATCGCATAATTTCTGCATGCCCTACAAGGATGGCTATCATCCGGCGGCGGCGAAAAAGGCGCGGGAATCTGTGCTGAAAGCTTTCCGGGCCATGTGAGGCAAAGCGTCATTCCGGTTCGCCGTTCACGCCACCGGAATGACGGCTTGTGCGTTACCTCTCCAGTTTGAACAATGTGACGGCGTTGGTGCGGCCGATCTTCATCTTGTCATTCTCATTCAAATCGAGATTGTCGAACCAGATCGCCGCGTGATCTATATTTTCAAAGGGCCAGTCGGTGGAAAACAGGATCCGGTCTGCGCCAATCTCCATGATCGAATTCACCAGTGAGGGCGTGCAGAAATTGCCGGACACCGTGATCCAGAAGTTCTTCTGAAAATAATGGCCGAGTTTATGTTTGGCCGGATAAGGCAGCGGCAGGTTCATCCAGGCATTGTGATTATCGATCCGCCACAGCGAGAAGGGAATGCCCTCGCCCATATGGCCGATGATGATCTTTAAATTGGGATGGGTATCGAAAATGCCGGAGCCCATCAGGCGCAGCGCATGTATCGCGGTTTCATTACCGAACGCCCATTTTGGCCCGAGCAGCCATTCGGCGCCCTTATAAATCTGCGCCCATGAGGGGATCGGATTTCTCGGGTGCAGGTAGAAGGGCACATCGAGCTGATCGACCAGCGCCCAGAAGGGCCGGTAGCGGGGATCGTCCAGATAGACACAGTTTTCCGGATCGTCGATCTGCGAGAACCCGTTCACCAATATGCCGCGGAACCCCAGATCTTTCACGCAGCGTTCGAGTTCGCGGCAGGCATGATCGGGATCCTGCAAAGCGAGCGCCGCCAGACCCTGGAAACGCTTGGGATTCTTCGCGATCTCGCCAGCCATCAGATCATTGGAGCGCACCGAGATTTCCATCGCCTTCTGGCGATCGGGAATGGCTTGAATGGCCGGCGCATTCAGCGACAGCAGCATCATTTCCATGCCCCAGGCGTCCATCTGGGCGATGCGTTTTTCCTGAAAATCGAGCAGGCGCGCACGCGCTTCCGGCCATAAAGGCTGCGGTACGAAGGGTTTGGAATCATCCAGCGTATCGACCAGTGCGAAATGTTCTTCGAGCCCGATTTTGCCTTGCATGAGTCCCTCCCGATTTTAAGTATCTCAATTTACCCAACGCAATTTTATGCGTGCAGCACTTCTTTCGATGCGGCGGTAGAATCCGCATTGAGGCGATAGACAACAGGCACACCCGTTTCCAGTTCCATTCCGACAATGGTTTCTGGTGTCGCCCGGTTCAGCACCATCAGCAATGCGCGCAGCGAATTGGGCGTTGTCCCGACTGTAGTTGCAGGTTCAAGTCGGGGGACGGATTAAATTATGCTGCCTGTTGATCAGTCTGGCAAGAAGAAGTTTGACCACGCAGTGCTGCGATCAACTGGGGCATCTGTGCGTAGCCACGGATTCTTCTGAACGACCTCTCTGCCTCAAGGAAGCCTGCTGCCGTCCAGCGCATGGCCTGGCCGCATCCTTGTAATTTGTTACCCGACCACTGACACGGCGCACCACCGAGTTCGGCACTCTCGATCAAGTTGGTCGTCACCATCGTGCGGGCCAACTTCTCGCGTTAATGCCCAGCTCATTGAGGGTGAACATCTCACCGATCCCCTCCAGCACGCTGGCCGCCGCA
>JBCKNM010000077.1:0-6569 GCA_038902775.1 Polaromonas sp. | reverse complement strand
ATCTGATTGAAAAAGGTGACTTCTCAGGCGTGAAGGAAGCGATGGAAAAATCCATGGCCGAGGGCTCGCAAACCTTCGAGCAGGACATTGCCAAACTGATTGCCGACGGCACAGTCACCCGCAAAGAAGGCATTCTGCACGCCGACTCGCCCACCAATTTGATGTGGCGGCTTGAAAACGACTTCAATGTTGCTGCCAAAGCAGCCGAGCCGGAAGAAGACCCGGACGACCAATCTTCGTTTACCGAAATCACGCTGGATATAAAGCATTGAGTCCTGCTCCGCTGCCGGGCGCCTCGCTGTCAGTCATTGAGCTGATCGAGCAAACCGCCCGGGCGCTTGAGCAGGCCGACTTGAGCCTTGCAGACGGTTTTGGTCACGGCACACTCAACGCTTTTGACGAAGCGGCATGGCTGGTGCTGTGGAGCCTTCAATTACCGTTAGATGACCTTGATTCAGTAGCAAAAAGGCCTGTAGCGCCCGAAGAACGGGCACGAGCAGCTACGCTTTTAGGAGAACGCATCAACACCCGCAAGCCGCTGGCCTACCTGACGAACGAGGCCTGGCTGCAAGGCGTTGCGTTTTATGTAGACGAGCGCAGCATCATTCCGCGCTCGTTCATTGCTGAATTGATAAGCGATGAAAGCATTGACCCATGGCTGAACGAAGACACCCGCCATGTGCTCGATTTGTGTACCGGCAACGGCAGCCTGGCCGTATTGGCGGCGATGGCCTGGCCCGATGTCATTGTCGACGCGGCGGACATCAGCCTGGACGCGCTGGAGGTGGCGCGCATCAACGTAGATAAACATGCCCTTGACAGCCGCATCACGCTGCTGGAGTCCGATGGCCTGGCGGCCTGTACCGGACCTTATGACCTGATACTCTGCAACCCGCCCTATGTGAATGCCCAAACCATGGCCGCCCTGCCCGCAGAATTTCTGGCCGAACCGCCACTCGCGCTGGCCGGCGGCGCGGACGGCATGGACTTTATCCGAAGCCTTTTTCTGACGGCTGCAAGCCACATGAGCGAAAATGCCGTATTGGTGCTGGAAATAGGCAATGAGCGCGCAAATTTTGAGCGCGCCTTCCCGGACCTTAAACCCCTGTGGTTTGAGACCAGCGCCGGCCCTGACCAGGTTTTGCTTCTCACGCGCCAACAGCTCGTCTGATTCCATCAAATGATTACCCTTAAAAATGTGGTGCTGCGTCGCGGTGCCAAAGTGATTCTCGATAGCGCGTCTATCACCATCAATCCCGGCGAAAACGTTGGCTTGGTCGGGCGCAACGGCGCGGGCAAGTCTTCGCTGTTTGCCCTGCTCAACGGTACGCTGCATGAAGACGGTGGCGAATTCTCCATCCCCACGCAATGGCGCATAGCCCAGGTCGCCCAGGACATGCCCGAGACCGAGCAAAGCGCGACCGACTACGTGATCGAAGGCGACGTGGTGCTGCTGGCGGCACAAACCGAGGTTGAAGCATCCGAGGCCAACGGCGACGGCGACCGCATGGCGCACGCCTATATGGATCTGTACGACTGCGGCGCGCACGATGCGCAGGCACGCGCACAGGCGCTGATTTTGGGCCTCGGCTTCAAGGTCAGCGAGCTTGACAATCCGGTCAACAGTTTTTCAGGCGGCTGGCGTATGCGGCTGCAACTGGCGCGCGCGCTGATGTGCCCGTCGGATTTGCTGCTGCTGGATGAACCTACCAATCACCTGGACTTGGACGCACTGGTCTGGCTGGAGGCCTGGCTCAAACGCTATCAGGGCATGATGCTGGTCATCAGCCATGACCGGGAGTTTCTGGACGCTGTGACCGATGTGACCGTGCATATCGAAAGCGCCAAGCTCACGCGCTACGGTGGCAACTACAGCAAGTTTGAAGACCTGCGCTCGGAGCAGATGGCGCTGCAGCAAGGCGCTTATTCCAAGCAGCAGGACAAGATTGCCCACCTGCAAAAATTCATCGCCCGCTTCAAGGCCAAAGCCAGTAAGGCCAAGCAGGCACAAAGCCGCATCAAGGCGCTGGATCGCATGAAAAAGATTGCGCCATTGCTGGCCGAAGCCGACTTCACCTTCGAGTTCAAAGAACCCGCCAACCTGCCGAACCCGATGCTGTCGATGCAGAACGTCTACTTCGGCTACCCCCCGCTCGAAGGCTCGCCCGCTGGAACACCGCCCACGGTGATTGTGCAAAACGTCAGCAAGTCGGTGCTGGCGGGCCAGCGCATCGGCATACTCGGTGCCAACGGCCAGGGCAAATCAACGCTGGTCAAGACGGTGGCACGCGCCCTGGTACCGATTAGCGGCGAGATGATTGAAGGCAAGGGTCTGAACATCGGCTACTTCGCCCAGCAGGAGCTGGACGTACTGCGCCCGGCGGACAACCCGCTGGAGCACATGATCCGGCTGGTGAAAGAAGTCACCGCTGCCGGCAAGATGGGCAACCAGCCGACGCGCGAGCAGGACTTGCGCAGCTTTCTGGGCAACTTCAATTTCAGCGGCGACATGGTCAAGCAGTCCGTCGGCAGCATGAGCGGCGGCGAGAAGGCGCGGCTGGTGCTGTGCATGATCGTCTGGCAGCGCCCCAACCTGCTGCTGCTTGACGAGCCGACCAACCACCTAGACCTGGCCACGCGCGAGGCACTGTCGATGGCGCTCAATGAGTTTGAAGGCACCGTCATGCTGGTTAGCCACGACCGCGCCCTGCTGCGCGCCGTGTGTGACGAGTTCTGGATGGTCTCGCAAGGTGGCGTTGCGCCGTTTGACGGCGACCTTGATGACTATCAAAAATATTTGCTCGATCATGCCAAACGCCAGCGCGAAGAAGCAAAGTCTGATGCTATTAAATCAGTAGCTGGTCACGCCCATAAACAGGATGTTTCAGCCTCTTTTGAAGGTAAAAAATTTCCAAAAACGACCTCCCAGAGCACACCAGAGCAAAAAAAGCTCGAATCACAACGCCGCCAGCAGCAATCGGAGGCCAGCAAGCCTTTGCGCAAGGAACTGGAAAAAATAGACCAGAAAATGCAGGCGCTCGGTAACGAAAAAAGCGGCCTGGAAACCCTGCTGACCACCACAAAATCACCCAACGAAATCGCCCAGACCGGCAAGCGCCTTAAAGCCATCGAAAACGAAATAGGCACACTGGAAGAACGCTGGCTGGAATTGACCGAGCAGCTTGAAACCACGGCGGTGTAAAGTGGGGGCAAAGGGGTGTGGTTCAAAAAGTAACGTTTTTGGGTAACACGGACAATGTGAATTTTGGATGGTTTTCCTATGACTCAACCGATGGCCACCCGAAAAAGTGTTACCCGATTTTGAACCACGCCCACCAGTGTAAAATTTGCCCATGATCAAGTACCTCGCCGCCCTGAATATAATCACCGCAACCGTCTTTTTTGGCAGCGGCGCGGCGTTCGCCCAAGACGCATTCCCGGCCAGGCCAATCACCGTGGTCGTCGGCTTTGCCCCCGGCGGCGGCACCGACCTCACCGCACGCATCATCGCCAAAAAACTCGCCGAGAACCTCGGCCAGAACGTCATTGTCGAGAACCGTTCGGGCGCCGGCGGCAACATCGCCACGAGTTACGTCGCCAAGGCGACGCCCGACGGCTATACCATCCTGCTCACGGCGCCCGGCTCGGTCGCCGTCGCGCCGCACCTGATCAGCAACCTGCCCTACGACCCGCGCACCGACCTCACGCCCATCAGCATGGCGGTGGTGTTCCCCAACGTGCTGGTGGTCCACCCCTCGGTGCCGGCAAAAACCGTCGCTGAGTACATCAAGTTATCGAATGCCAAACCCGGCACCATGTTCTACGGATCCTCGGGCATCGGCAACGCCGGCCATCTCGCTGGCGAGTTGTTCAAGATCGTAACCAAAGCGGATATCACCCACGTGGCCTACAAAGGCGGCGGGCCGGCCATGAACGACCTCCTGGGCGGTCAGGTGCCCTCGGTGTTCGCCTCGGCGCCCTCGGCCGTGCCGCAGATCAAGGCGGGCAAGATCCGCGCCCTCGCCACTACCGGCGCGACGCGCTCGACCTTCCTGCCCGATGTGCCCACCGTGGCCGAGGCCGGCTTCCCCAACTTTGAGGCGACCAACTGGTACGCCTACATGGCGCCGGCGAAAACGCCGCGCGCCATCGTCGAGCAGCTCAACCGCGAACTGGTGAAGGTGCTCAATACGCCGGAAGTACGCAACCAGTTATTGGCGCAGGGCACGGAGCCGCAGCCGAGTACCATCGAACAACTGGGCAAATACATCGAGAGCGAATATGCGACCTGGGGCCGCGTCGTCAAGGAGGCAGGCATCAAGGCCGAGTAGGCGGCGATGCTGTAGCGCCCTGGGAAAACGCTGAACAGGTCCGTCATTCCCGCAAAAGCGGGAATCCAGTGACTTTCCCCATTTGACCCCAACGACGCTGGATCCCCGCTTTCGCGGGGATGACGACGTGAATATCTGTTCAAGCTTTCGCTAACTCAGAACAGTAGTGTCCGGTTTAATTGAAGGGTATCGGCTGGAGAACCAGTATTGAAGCGGGTTTCAAGCGATTCATGGGTGTCCACGATTTGAATTTTTTGGCGGCGTTCTGCGAAGCTTCCGGGATTAAAAAATCCGGGGTGACGTATGAATGCAGGCAAGACGCTGTTTGCGGCGTGGTTCAAAAAGTAACGTTTGGGTAACACGGACAATGTGAATTTTGGATGGTTTGCCTATGACTCAACCGATGGCCACCCGAAAAAGTGTTACCCGATTTTGAACTACGCCCTTGAGGGTAGTATCCATCGTGGGCTTCGAAACTGCCTCCAACTAATTGCTAATCTCAACAATTTCGGTAATAGGCAACGTGGCAATGTCGCGCAGCTTTTCGCTACGTGAGCCATCCTGTTCCAATAGCGAAGATACTTGGGAAAAACTCGATGCAACAAACAGACTCTGACCGCTCGGTGCCTTGCGGCTAACGCCGTACCGGAGACGCGCACGTTCCTTCGCCGGCAGTTTTCCGATCAGGCTCTTGGTAGCCCAAACTGCCCCGTGGCGTGCAAAGTCCGAGACCCGTGCAGCCTGATTGATTGTGTCGCCAAGAACCACGAACTCGACACTAGTGGCTGACTGGAAGGTGCCCAACCATTCCTGTCCTTCCGTGATTCCGGTATTCAGGTAAAGTTCATTCAACCAATTTTTGCGTATCTGCCAAGCTTTGCTCAGCTTTTGTATCTCCTGACGCATTTCCTGCGCACAGCACAGTGCATTCATCAGGTAGTCGCTGTCCGGCTGAGTAAAGAAGTAATAAAGCATGCCGTCCCCCACATGCTTGCCGCAGGTCGCGTGATACTTGCGAAAGATCGGCCCCATCGCTCCCCAGATTTCATTGATGAGTTCGAAATACTCTTCCGGCGGCAGTTCGGAGCAGATTTTCACCGAGCTTTGAAGGTCAGCAACAAGCACGGCGAGGGACGTCAGGACCGGGAGGCGTTGGCGAAGCAGGTTGCGAATCATCCCGTCACGATTGGACAGCACCTTGAGAAGGGACTCTTGCGTCTCGGATTTATCGGCAAAAACAACGAAAATTCCTTCCCGGAAAAAAGAGGCATAAGTCCTGCAATTTTTGCCTTGGCGTCTGAGGTAAACCTCGGATTGAGCGATCGGTCGTTCCACTAGGGCGGCTATATCCCCAAAGCGCTGTTCCAATCGCATACGATCCGGGGTGGATAAACCCTGGCAAATGGTGCCGAATGCCCCGATAGTTACCTTGCCTTTGGCAAGCGACAGGTGAAAATCGAGCGCATCAGCTTCGTCTGCGTGCATCTCCTTGTTAGTGATGAGCCTGAAGATGTTCCTTTCTTCGCTGTTTGCCGGAAGCTGTTTCAGGCCGTTGAAAAACTCGGCCTTACCACCATCGTTAATCCAGATCAGCTCGAAATTATGATTGATCATGTAGGCAGGCTGCCGGATATCTTCGAGCGTAACTCGTAGCCCGGAAGGGGGTAGCGCCACCACGTTGGCCGATGAATGAACCTGCATGACATCCTCGCTTCTGGAATCACCCAGCCTGGAAACGATCTCGCTCATACTGACTCCCTCTTGTTTGAGTTGCTGCACCTGATTGATACGTTCAATCGCGTCATCCGAGAAATAGCCCAACTGTCTCGGCCCTCCCGATTGTCCAGGGTTGGCGATCACTGGCTTAGACAGTATCCCCAAGCTTATATAGTTATTTAGCGTTGCTCTGGATATTCCTGTTTTTTCAAGTACCTCTTTACTAGATAGCATAGTGTTTCCCAAGTCTATTTATACTGTCCAAGACATATGTTATACAGTATCGACTTGACTGTCAAGATATTTTGTACTGTCTAAGGTATAAATTAGACAGTGCAATCTTTGCTGTCAAGTCCCTTTTGTACAATCTAGCAGCCTGTCGGACTACCGCCATACTATGGGACGAGTTCTCCTCGGATGCGCCCGAACAACTGAGGCAGTGCATCGAGCGATACAACATACCTGAATCCGTGACTTCACGGTGAATAATTCCTGATTTCCCTATTGAAATCAAGCACTTAG
>JBCKNM010000076.1:0-6681 GCA_038902775.1 Polaromonas sp. | reverse complement strand
TTTCCGTGAAGCCTCATATTATGTCATTAAATCAATGACTTAGGCTTGTTTTTAGCCACCCCTTCGCATCATGTCGAAGAACTCGCTGTTGTTCTTGGTGGCTTTCATGTTTTTCAGCATCAGCTCCATCGCCTCGATTTCGTCCATGTTGTACATGAATTGACGCAAAATCCGTGACTTTTGCAGGATTTCGGGGGGCCAGCAGCAGTTCTTCCTTGCGGGTACCGCTGCGGTTCAGGTGGATGGCCGGGAACACGCGTTTTTCGTAGAGGCGGCGGTCCAGGTGGATCTCGCAGTTGCCGGTGCCCTTGAATTCTTCAAAGATCACCTCGTCCATGCGGCTGCCGGTATCAATCAAGGCCGTGCCGATGATGGTCAGGCTGCCGCCTTCTTCAATTTTGCGGGCAGCGCCAAAAAAGCGCTTCGGGCGCTGCAGTGCGTTGGCATCGACGCCGCCGCTCAGCACCTTGCCGGACGACGGCAACACGTTGTTGTAGGCGCGTGCCAGCCGCGTGATCGAGTCCAGCAGAATGACGACATCCTTGCCCAGTTCGACCAGGCGCTTGGCGCGTTCAATCACCATCTCGGCCACATGAACGTGGCGGGCAGCTGGTTCGTCGAAGGTTGACGAGATGACTTCGCCGCGCACGGTGCGCTGCATCTCGGTGACCTCTTCAGGGCGCTCGTCGACGAGCAGCACCATCAAGACCACTTCGGGGTAGTTGGCGGTGATGGCGTGGGCGATGTGCTGCATCATCACGGTCTTGCCGGACTTTGGCGGCGCTACCAGCAGGGCGCGCTGGCCTTTGCCTATGGGCGCAATGATGTCAATGATGCGGCTGGTGAGGTTTTCTTCGCCCTTGATGTCGCGCTCGAGCTTGAACTGTTCGCGCGGGAACAGCGGTGTCAGGTTCTCGAACATCACCTTGTGCTTGTTGGCCTCGGGCGGGCCGTCGTTGACCTTGTCGAGTTTGTTCAGTGCAAAGTAGCGCTCGCCGTCTTTCGGGGTGCGCACTTCGCCTTCGATCATGTCGCCGGTGTGCAGGTTGAAGCGGCGGATCTGGCTCGGGCTGATGTAGATGTCGTCTGTAGACGCGGTGTAGCTGGAGTCGGGCGCGCGCAGAAAGCCGAAGCCGTCGGGCAGCACTTCGAGCACGCCGTCGGCGATGATGGTTTCACCGGTTTTGGAGCGCTTCTTGATGATGGCGAACATCAACTCCTGCTTGCGCATACGGCCAACGTTTTCGATCTCAAGCTCTTCGGCCTGCTTGAAGACTTCAGACACATGCAGTGCCTTGAGTTCGTTTAAGTGCATGGATTACCTGCTGGGGTGGAACTCATTCGTGAGTTCATTGGAGAAAACGGGGGGAGGTTTGAAAAGAAGCCGAAGGGTTATTGGGGTCAGACGCCAATTTCATTACGATGCAAAGCATCGCACCCGAAGGGGTGCCAAGGGCACGATGAATTTGGACTCTGACCCCAAAAACCCGGGATAAAGCGCCGTTAAAGGCCGTCTGTTGAATCTTTTTGGATTATGACAGGAAAAATGCGGGGTTTTGTGAAGGCCGTTGATGGGGAGGAGTGCTTCCCGATCAGCTCTAAAGGCAAATAAACGCAGGTTTGCGAATTAAACCAGTTGTTGGTCAATAAACGCGGTCAGTTGTGCCTTGCTCATGGCGCCGACTTTGGTGGCTGCCAGTGCACCGTTTTTGAACAGCATCAGCGTAGGGATGCCGCGAATGCCGTATTTGGCGGGAATATCGCGGTTTTCATCGACGTTCATCTTGGCGATCTGCAGCTTGCCGCTGTAACTGGTGGCGATTTCGTCCAGGATGGGTGCAATCATTTTGCAGGGGCCGCACCATTCGGCCCAGTAATCGACCAGCACGGGCTGGGTTGATTTCAGCACGTCGGCTTCAAACGTGGCATCGGTGGTATGTTTAATCAGTTCGCTGGTCATGACGGCTCCTTGTGTCGAGGGATTGCCGGATACGGCTAAAGTTCTGGGCATTGTGTCAGAAACCAAGTCCCACCGCATCCCACCGCAGTTACGCCCAAGTCTTATCAATACTATGACCACGATAGCCGATACCCTGCAAACCCCGCAAAGCTCGCAAAGCCCCGATCTCTCTGGTCATCCCGGTGACGTGTGCTGGGCGCAGGCCATGGCGCAACTGGCTGAGGCGATTGAAACCCATGGCGCGCATCCGTCCCGGACCGTGGTTTTGGTGCCCTACGCACAGTTGATACAGCAGGCTAGATGCGCCTGGGCTGCGCACACCGCATTGACTGGCAAAGCCGCATCGTTCATGCCGCGTTTTGAGAGCACCATGAATTGGTCTGGCACTTTTGAAACTTCTGAAACTTCTGAAGGTGGGGATGGCGGTTTAGTGCCCGCGCCTGAAGACATCCAGATGGATGCAGCGATTGATGTGCTCACTGCCGCTGCCTTGCTGGAGCGCGCGGGTCTTGGCGCACAGCAAGCTGCGCTTCGCACGGGTCTTGGCGCACAACAAGCCGCGCTTCGCACGGGTCTTGGCGCACAACAAGCTGCGCTTCGCACGGGTCTTGGCGCACAACAAGCTGCGCTTCGCACGGGTCTTGGCGCACAGCAAGCTGCGCTAGCAGGGCGCTTGGTTGAGTCAAGCTGGGCCATGGCAAGGCTGGCCGCAGCGCAAGCGCCCGCACAGCGCCTAGCCTGGGGCGCGAATCTGGCTGCGCAACTAGGTGTGGGGCTGGAGTCCCCGCTGCTGGCGCTTGAGCTTGCAGTAGGGCGGATTGCGCTGGCCTGGGCTGCGGCATCAAGCTACCCATCCGATGTGCTGTTCTCTAAGCAGCTTGACTTGCTCGTGGTACTTGGGGGTTTTCAGTTTGAGCCTCTGGTGGAAGCCTTGAAAGTGCATTTCAGCCACAAGGCTGTGACGCTCAAACTGACGGCCCCGCCGATGCTGGGCGCGCTGTTGCTGCACGCCACGCAGGATGCCGAAGACGAAGCGCATCGCGCTGCCGCCTGCGTCATCGCGCATTTGCAGAAGGGCCGCTGCCCGGTCGCGCTGATTGCGCAAGACCGGATGTTGACGCGCCGCACCAGAGCCATGCTGGCCGGGCGCGGCATTGCCCTGCGTGATGAAACCGGCTGGAAGCTTTCCACCACCCGCGCCGCCGCCACGCTGATGAGCCTGCTGCGGGCTATGCCGTGGGACGCATCCGCCGATGCCGTGCTGGACTGGTTGAAAAATGCGCCAGCGTTTGATGCCTCTGCGGTGACGCTGCTGGAGATTGAACTGCGCAGGGAAGGGGTGCGCTTTTGGCGCGCTTTGCCAGCCAGGGTGCTTGACACGCTACTTGTCATCAACGCCACAGCCCTACGCGACGGCCTGCAACGCGCGCGCTTGCTGACCGATTGGCTGCACGATTTGCGCGCCGCATTGCAGACTTCAAACCAATGGGAGCCTTTGGCGATAGACACCGCCGGTAGCGCCGTACTTGCAGCGCTGCGCCTCGATGCGGGCAGCGAGGTGCAATTTGCCTCTAGCATCCGCATGAGCCTGCAAGACTTCACCAACTGGGTGAACCAGACACTGGAGGCCGCCAGCTTTGCGCCCGAGCACCCACCCGAGGCACAGGTGGTGATCTTGCCGCTTAGTCAGCTGCTGGGTCGTCCCATGCAGGCCGTGGTGCTGCCGGGTGCCGATGAAGTGCGTCTGGCTGTTTCGCCAGAGCCGCCCGGCATGTGGCTACCCGCCCAGCGTGAGGTGCTTGGCTTGCCTTCGCGCGCCGAGTTAGCTAGCGCCCAGCGGCAAGCGTGGGACTACGCATTGCACATGCCGCACATCGACGTGCTGTGGCGTACCAGCGAGGGTGGTGAGGCGCTGATGCCCAGCGGCTTTGTGCAGGAGGTGCTGCTTAAACAAGCACCCGATAAATCACTTCGATCATGTTGTATGGCGGCTGACCCGCGCATTCAACGCCAGGTGGCGGCCCGGCCCACGCCGCACCCCATGCCACAGCTGGTGTCCACGAATGAGGCGCTGTCCAGCCGTCTCACGCGCCTGTCTGCCAGCGCCTATGAAGACCTGCGCCGCTGCCCGTACCGCTTTTTTGCGCTGCGGCTGCTCAAGTTGCAGGAGTCGGAAGAGCTTGAGAGCGAATTGGGCAAGCGCGAGTTCGGGAACTGGCTGCACACCCTGCTCAACAGCTTTCACGAGGCATTAAAAACGGCTACAGACCAATCAATGCAGGCGCGACTAGCTATGATTAACATAGCAGCCGAAAGCGCTGCCAAAGAACTTGGCCTGACTGACAGCGAATTTTTACCCTTCGCCGCGATCTGGCCACGGGTGCGTGATGGCTACCTTGACTGGCTGGCCGGGCACGAAGCAGGCGGTGCGCAGTTTCTTCAGGGCGAGGTCTGGAAAGAGATGCCGTATGGCAGTGTCACACTGTTCGGCAAGCTTGATCGCATCGACCAATTGGCAGGCGGCTCAAGACTGGTGATGGACTACAAAACCGAAGCTCGCGCCACCACGCAGGCACGCATCAAAGAAGGATCAGAAGACACACAACTGGCCTTTTATGCCGCCTTGCTGACTGACGACACGCTGGCAGCTTCATACGTCAATCTGGGCGAAAAAGAGCCCACCAAAACTTACGGCCAGAGCGAGATTGTTCATCTGCGTGACGGGTTGATCGAGAGCATTTTGAGTGATGTGTCTCGCATCGCTGCGGGCGCACCTTTGCCAGCGCTGGGTGAAGGCAAAGCCTGTGACTATTGCTCGGCACGCGGCATGTGCCGGAAAGATTTTTGGTAAATATGAAGCCCCCACGTTCACTCACTTCGTGTACTTCTCTGCCCCCCGAGGGGGCTGTGCTTGCTTGGGGCGGCCCTGCGCTGCGCACGCAATGACACCAAGTTACAAACACAACGGCCAGCCGGTCTCAGCCGAGGCCTTCTATGCCATCGCCTGCGACCCACGCCGCAGCGTCGCGGTCGAGGCCTGCGCCGGGTCCGGCAAAACCTGGATGCTGGTGTCGCGGATGCTGCGCGCCTTGCTGGAAGGCGACAGCCAGGGCAGGCCGGTTCAGCCACACGAAATCCTGGCAATCACCTTCACCAAAAAAGCCGCAGGCGAAATGCGTGAGCGGCTTTATGAATGGCTGGAGCAATTCGCCCATGCAGACGACGAGACGCTACGCCATGCGCTGGTCATACGTGGGGTTTCAAGTCAAATAAGCCTGCAAGCCCCTGTTTACATGCGTGAGCAGCTATCAAATTTATACCTTCGCGTGCTCGAATCTGGCCGCCCGGTGCAAATTCGAACCTTCCACAGCTGGTTTGCGGCCTTGCTGCGCAGTGCCCCCATGGCGACCTTGCAAGGCCTTGGGCTGCCCGTCAACTACGAACTGCTGGAAGACGATGGCCCGGCCAAGGCGCTGGTCTGGCGGCGCTTTTATGCGGCGCTGGTTGCTGATGCCGCTTTGCGAGCCGACTTTGAAACGGTGCTGCTGGAGCATGGCCGTTTCCAGACTGAAAAAGCCTTGCAGGGCGCGCTCGACAAGCGAGTTGAATTTGCGCTGGCCGATGCGGCGGGCGTGGTTGACAGCTCGGTTGCGCACTTCAGCGTGCAGTTCCCCGAATACGCCGGGCTGGAGCATCCCGACCAGAGCTTCGCCTCAAGCGCCTGCCGCGAACTACTCAGCGCCGCAGCAAAAAACTTGGGCCGTGCCACAACGTCCACGTTCTCAGCCAAGGGCGTTGAGCTTGAAAAAGCCATCACCGCGAACGACTTGCCTGCTGCCTTGTTGGCATTGCTGACCAAAGAAGGCACAGCCCGCAAATTAAGTGAAAAAATCGTCGGCATTGGCGTGATCCGCGAAGCGCAAGAACTCGCCCTGCGCTTAAGCGCGGCTAAGGGGCAGCACGATGCCTGGACCCACCAGCAACGCATGGCGCGACTGGCTAGATGTTTGCTCGCAGAGTTCACGGCTTTGAAGCGCGAGCGCGGCTGGGTCGACATGAACGACGTGGAGCGTGCCGCGCAAGTCATGCTGACCGACCCGGTGCTGTCGGGCTGGGTGCAGGAGCGCCTGGACGCACGCATCAAGCACCTGCTGATTGACGAGTTTCAAGACACCAACCCGCTGCAATGGCAGGCACTGTCAAGCTGGCTGGGCGGCTATGCGGGCGCAGGCAATGCACCCAGCGTTTTCATCGTCGGTGACCCCAAGCAAAGCATTTACCGCTTTCGCCGCGCCGAGCCGCAAGTGTTTATCGCGGCCAAAGAATTTATGCTGGGCGGGCTTGGCGGCGAGCTGCTGGAATGCGATCACACCCGACGCAACAGCTTGGGTGTGATAGTCGCTGTCAACAGCGTCATGGGCCAGGCGCGCGATGTGGATGGCTATGACGGCTTTCGCGAGCACAGCACGGCCTCTGATGAAGCCGGGCAAGTGGTTCGCCTGCCGCCGATTCCGCGAGCGAGCGTAGCTGACGCTGACGACAGCGCCTCAGATTCTGCTTGGCGCGACAGCCTCACCACACCGCGTGAATTGCCTGAAGAAACCTTGCGCACGCTGGAAGCCCGCCAAGCGGCGGCCTGGATAAAAGGGCTGTTGGCCCCCACGCTTGCCACTTCGGATGCCCCCGGCCTGAAACCTGGGCAGGTCATGGTCCTGTCGCGC
>JBCKNM010000075.1:0-6787 GCA_038902775.1 Polaromonas sp. | reverse complement strand
GGGCAGTGCAGTACACGCAGTGATAAACGTGGGAGTTCATGTTTTGCGTAATGTATTGAGGTGTCGCACAAAACGCTCAGATGCCAGTTCCATCGTCAGCAAATAACCATCAACCCGCGCCCGAAAGTAGCGCCAGAAGATCAATGACGGAATGGCCACAATCAGGCCAAACGCCGTGTTGTAGAGCGCGATTGAAACACCCTGCGCTAGCTGGGCTGGATTGCCGCCAGCAGAGCTCGCCATACCGCCAGTGCCCGGCTGGGAGCCAAAAATCTCTATCATGCCGATCACTGTTCCCAGCAGGCCCAGCAACGGTGCCGCTGAGGCAATGGTTGCCAGCGCGGCCAGGTAGCGTTCAAGTTGGTGAGCCGCCTGCCGCCCTGCGCCCTCCAGCGTCGAGCGGAGGTCTTCTTCGCTGATGCGCGGGTTGGTGTTGAGGGCCCGCAGGCCGCTGGCAAGAACCTCGCCCAGCACGGAGCTTTGTTCCAGTTGCGCCACCACGTCAGGCGAAGGAATGGAGGTACGGGATACGCTGATGGCCTCGTCAACCAGCCGGGGCGGGGCAACCTTGCGGGTTTTAAGACTGCTGAAGCGTTCAATAACCAGCGCCAGCGCCAGCACGGAGCAGGCAACCAGCGGCCAGATGGGCCAGCCTGCGGCTTGTATGATCGAAAACAACGCACATCTCCAGCGAGTAAATTGATGTGGATTATGGCTTAGTCGTCGAGAAAAAATAATTTGAACATTCCCCATCTTCCATACGATCGCCATGGCGGCGTTGCAAATCCGTGCGATACCTACGGGTATCGCTGTGGTTTGCGCCTTGCCCTGACCCAAAATCCATCGTTTTTATTTGTTCCATCAAGCGTGCAACACTGCACTAGTCTTTTGGACACGACGCTGCCGCCAGTGGAAGATTACCCCGCGCATTTTGAGGGGTCTCAAAGTGTTTGAAGAGCCATCTGCCCCGGCGACTGGTGTGCGTATCTGGTCGGTCGGCTCCTTGCTTAGGGCCATATCCGACAGTTTAGAGGCGCGCTTCAACCCGATGGCCGTGAAGGGTGAGATTTCCGGGTTCTCCCGGGCTGCCAGCGGGCATTGTTATTTTTCGCTTAAAGACGATCAGGGGCAGATTCGCTGCGCCATGTTTCGCCGCGCTGCATCACTGCTTGATTTTTCACCACGCGACGGGCAACTGGTCGAGCTGCGTGGCCGCCTGGGTGTTTATGACGCGAGAGGCGAGTTGCAACTGGTGGTCGAGTCCTTGCGCCAAGCCGGGCAGGGCAGCCTGTTTGAAGAGTTTCTAAAACTCAAGGCAAAGCTTGCGCTTGAAGGACTGTTCGACACCGGGCGCAAACGCCCCTTGCCTTTGATGCCACGCGCCATAGGCGTGGTGACCTCGCTGGGAGCGGCTGCGTTGCATGATGTGGTCACAGCCCTGCAACGCCGCGTGCCACACATTCCAATCATTGTTTACCCCGCCAGCGTGCAAGGCAGTCAGGCCGCAGGCGAGTTGCGAGACGCTTTGCTCACGGCCTGCAAACGCCATGAAGTTGATGTGCTGCTGCTGGTGCGTGGCGGCGGTGCCATGGAAGACCTGTGGGCCTTCAATGACGAACAGCTGGCGCGCCTGATCGTGGCCGCACCCATGCCCATCATCAGTGGTGTGGGCCATGAGACTGATTTCACCATCGCTGATTTTTGTGCCGATGCGCGCGCGCCCACACCAACCGCTGCGGCAGAGATGAGCGCCCAGCCTCAAAGCGTGTGGTTGGACGTGCTGGAACTGTTTTTTTCTAAACTGCAAAACGGCGTTGAGCGTCAATTGCAGGCATCCAGCCAGCGACTTGATGGCGCGCAAGCGCGCTTTAGCCGTCCATCGCATTTTGTAACCCGCCAGCAAGCGTGCCTGGCTGCACATGCGCAAAATCTGCAACATGCAAAGACTTCAACACTTGGGCGACTGGCTGCGAGGCTTGAAGCGATAGATGCAGAACTCCCCAGGGCTTTTGCGACCGCTATCAAAGCCAGGCGATGGCAACTTCACAGCGCCCAGTTACGGCTTGAACTGCTCAACCCAAAACTGGTTTTGCAGCGTGGCTACGCCTGGCTGGCCGATGTGGAAGGCCAGGCCATCACCAGCGTCAAACAGACCCGAACAGGCCAGGCCGTGCGCGCTACCCTAGTTGATGGCGAGGTCGATTTAACGGTTTCCGCGCCCCGGCTAATTTAGTTTTTACAAGACGCGGGCACAAGACCTGGTATCCGGGAAAAAGCTGCACCTGCATTTGTCGCAGGGGCAGGCAGGGGTAACCGTCAGGGCGGTGTATCCGGATGAAAAGGGGCCGCTTTGAGCGGCCCCTTTTGAAGCAGCGTGGGGCCTAAATGCCGGCGTTTTGCTGCGCGACCATGCAAAACAGCATGGGAATCGAGAGCATGGTGTTGGCGCGCGAAGTCAGCATCGCCAGGCGTGCCGCCTTGGCTTTTTCAGCGGCTTCCACCACCACAATGCCCAGCGCCTTTTTCTGGTTCGGCCAAATGATGAACCACACATTGAAGGCCATCACCAGCGCCAGCCACATGCCGATGCCAATGGCGAGGAACGGTTTTTGCAGGCCCAGGGCGGCCATGATGTAGCCGCTCATATAGGCCAGCAAGACACCCGTGACAACGGTGGCCAAGGCGGCCCAGCGGAACCAGAACAGAGCGCTGGGCGCAATGACTTTGCTGATGGCCGGTTTTTGCTCGTCCGGAATCTTCGGCATGGATGGAATCTGCACAAAGTTGAAATACCACAGCAGGCCAATCCACATCACGCCGGAAAGAACATGCAGCCAGCGCATGAAGAATGTCCACCACGCATAGTTGGCTCCCACACTCGCATCAGTGGCCAAAACCAAAAGCAGTAGTAGCAGCAGCAACAGCACGACACCAGCAAGCACCGTGCGGCCCAGAGACTTAAATATTGCATCCATGGTTGACTCCTTGTTTAAAAGATGGATTATGAGCATTAAAGAACCCCCCTGCAAGCAGCGGAGTATTGGGCTCCGAAGAGGGGGAACGCCCCCAAGGGGCGGGGAATTTACTCTCCATGATTAAACTGCGCATGGCAAGGCTGAGTACCTGCAATTTCGTATTGCAAAATCCCATTGCATAAAATGCAGCAGGGTCTGATCTCCCATGCGGAATCAGGCGGCGGATTCCCGTATCAATTCCTGGAGACAAGCGATGAGTACCAAGCAGCCCACCATTATTTACACCTTGACAGATGAGGCCCCGCTGCTGGCGACCAGTGCGTTCCTGCCTATCATCCGTGCTTTCACGGCAGCAGCGGGCGTTAACGTTGAGACAGCTGACATCTCGCTGGCAGCGCGCGTACTGGGCTCATTTCCTGAATATCTGTCCGAAGCGCAGCGTGTGCCTGACACTCTTGCCGAGCTCGGCAAGCTGACGCTTCGCCCCGAAGCCAACATCATCAAGCTCCCCAATATCAGTGCATCGGTGGCGCAACTCACGGCCTGCATCAAGGAACTACAGGGCAAGGGCTACAAAATTCCGGACTACCCCGAGAACCCGAAGACCGACGAAGAAAAAGACATCCGCGCACGTTACGCCAGATGTACCGGCAGCGCCGTCAACCCTGTGCTGCGTGAAGGTAACTCGGACCGCCGCGCGCCTGCTGCCGTCAAAAACTACGCACGCAAGAACCCGCATTCAATGGGTGAGTGGAGCCAGGCATCGCGTAGCCACGTCTCGCACATGCACCACGGCGACTTCTACCACGGTGAAAAGTCGATGACGCTGGACCGCGCCCGCGACGTGAAGATGGAACTGGTGACCAAAAGCGGCAAAACCATTGTGCTCAAGCCCAAGGTTTCCCTGCTGGACCGCGAAGTCATTGACAGCATGTTCATGAGCAAGAAGGCCTTGCTGGACTTCTACGAGAAGGAAATTGAGGATGCGCGCAAGACCAGCGTGATGTTCTCCCTGCACGTGAAGGCCACCATGATGAAGGTCTCACACCCCATCGTGTTCGGCCACTGCGTGAAGATCTTCTACAAGGAAGCATTTGAAAAGCACGGCAAACTGTTTGAAGAGCTTGGCGTGAACGTCAACAACGGGATGGTGAACTTGTACGACAAGATCACGACGCTGCCGCAATCCAAGCAGGACGAAATCAAGCGTGACCTGCACGCCTGCCACGAGCACCGTCCCGAACTGGCCATGGTGGACTCCGCCAAGGGTATTACCAACTTCCATTCGCCCAACGACATTATTGTGGATGCGTCCATGCCCGCCATGATCCGCAACGGCGGCAAGATGTGGGGCGTCGACGGCCACCTGAAAGACGTGAAGGCCGTGCTGCCTGAATCGACTTTTGCCCGTATTTACCAGGAAATCATCAACTTCTGCAAGTGGCACGGCAACTTCGACCCCAGGACCATGGGCACTGTGCCCAACGTAGGCCTGATGGCGCAGCAGGCCGAGGAATACGGCTCGCACGACAAGACTTTCGAAATCCAGGAAGACGGCGTGGCTAATATTGTGGACTTGGCAACCGGTGAGGTATTACTGAGCCAGGATGTCGAACAAGGCGATATCTGGCGCATGTGCCAGGTCAAGGATGCAGCGATCCGCGACTGGGTCAAGCTGGCTGTCACCCGCGCCCGCAACTCCGGCATGACCGTGGTGTTCTGGCTCGATGCCTACCGTTCGCACGAGGCACAGCTCATCACCAAGGTCCGTATGTACCTGCATGAGCACGATACGACCGGCCTGGACATTCAGATCATGAGCCAGGTGCGTGCGATGCGCTACACGCTGGAGCGCGTGATCCGCGGGAAGGACACCATCAGCGCCACAGGCAATATCCTGCGCGACTACCTGACAGACCTGTTCCCCATCATGGAACTCGGCACCAGCGCCAAGATGCTGTCGATCGTGCCTCTGATGGCCGGTGGTGGCTTGTATGAAACCGGTGCTGGCGGCTCGGCACCCAAACATGTGCAGCAACTGGTAGAGGAAAACCATCTGCGCTGGGATTCCCTGGGCGAATTCCTTGCTTTGGCGGTGTCGCTGGAGGATCTGGGCATCAAGACCGGGAATGCGAAGGCCAAGCTTCTGGCCAAGACGCTGGATGCTGCTACTGGCAAGCTGCTGGACAACAACAAAAATCCGTCGCCGAAGACAGGTCAGCTCGACAACCGCGGCAGCCAGTTTTACTTGGCCATGTACTGGGCGCAAGAGCTGGCAGCGCAGACCGAGGCACCGGACTTGGCCGCCAAATTTGCACCGTTGGCTAAACAACTCAGTACAAATGAGCAAGCTATCGTTTCCGAACTGCAGGCCGTGCAAGGCAAGGCCGTGAATATTGGTGGCTACTACCAGCCTGACCTGGCCAAGCTTGACGTGGTGATGCGCCCAAGCAAGACCTTGAACGCGGCGCTGGCCTCCTTCACGGCGTAAGAGTTATTGGGGTCAGACACCAATTTCGCTGCGGTGCATCGCACCGCGCCCTCCGGGCGAGCCATAGGCTCGGCGAATTTGGGCTCTGACCCCAAAAACTCCAGCCTAGCGCTGCGCCTGAAACATGGGGCCGCCTAGTTTGCTGCCAGCTTTGATGCCTTTTTTCGCAAACCAGCCCTGGTTCATTTCCAGCACATAGCGCACTGGTTTTACAGAGCAGTGCGGGTTTTCAGTTTGCGGCTTCATGTCCTCCAGATTGACGATGGTGCCGTCGTCGGCGACAAAGGCTGCGGTCAGCGGGAGCAGGGTGTTTTTCATCCAGAAACACTGCTTGGTGGGCTCTTCAAACACAAAAATCATGCCTTCGTGCTGCGGCATTTCTTTGCGAAACATCAGCCCGATCTGCCGCTGCTCGGGGGACAGCGCGACCTGTGCGTCGATCTGATGCATTCCCACCGCGAGCTTGGTGCGTTGCAGATTTATCTGTGGGGCATCCTGCGCCTTGACGGGCAAAGGCAGCACAAGTGCAGATGAAAACAGCATGCCGAGCACGCATAGGAGCCTGTCGGACTTTGGGAGCATCGGCTGCAAAAGCGCCGCAGCGGTCCATTTTTCACCGGCTTTTTGTCCCATAGTCGGGCTATGGGCCTGCAAATCCGGCAAAAACTGTCCTCGCTGGGGCTCTTTTTCGCTATCGATGCCCAAAGCCCGACAGGCTCCTAGCAGCAGGCGGAGGTGGGTTTTAAATGTCAAGGCCATGGTTTCCAGCGTTCAGTATTGATTCACAAGCATAAACGACCGATAAACGACAGGCAAAAAAATGCCCGCACAAGGCGGGCATTTTTACTAAAAGGCCAGGAATTGCTTCCTGGCTTCAGCTTTTACTTGGCAGCTGGAGCGGCTGCTGCTGGCTTGGCAGCTGGAGCTGCGGCTGCTTTTTCTTCTTTGGCTTTCTTGGCGGCTGCTGCTTTTTCTTCTTTGGCTTTCTTGGCGGCAGCGGCTTTTTCTTTCTTGGCTGCTGCAGCTGCTTTTTCTTCTTTGGTCATTTCTGGCTTGGCTTCAGCTTTAGCTTTAGCAGCTGGCTTGGCTTCTGCTTTAGCAGCTGGGGCGGCGGCAGCGGCTGGAGCGGAAGCTGCAGGCTTGGCAGCAGGAGCTTGTGCGAAAGCACCAGCAGCGAAGAGACCAGCGATCAAGGTAGCGAGGATTTTGTTCATTTGGAGATTTCCTAAAATAACGTTATTGGAAAAAGTACCCCGAAATTTTCGGAGGCCCTACCGTAACGAGGCCGGTTTGCAAACGGTTGACATCAATACGCAACTCT
>JBCKNM010000074.1:0-6984 GCA_038902775.1 Polaromonas sp. | reverse complement strand
GCTGAAAGACCCGAAAGAGCTGGAAGTGCGTGGTATCTTCAAGGCGCGTTCGGATGCAGCGGTCGAGAAGCTGAAGGATGTTCCCGCTTCCATGGCCGCCGACAAAGCTGCCGCCACAAAGAAGCTTGACGACCTGAAAGCGGCGAACGGTGCTGTCGCCGACATCAAGGCCGCTGAAACCGCCCTGGCCGCTCTGCCCAAGGATGAGGCCGCTGCCAAAGCTGCCTACACCACCGCACGGACCGCCAACGCGGCCCGCGCCGCGCCGCCGATTCGTCACGCCGAGCCTTTCCAGGGCAAAGACGATGCTGCACGGGATATCAAGCGCAAGAATTTCCTGGCGCTGGTGCTCTGCCTGATGATTGGTACTGCCGCCCTGCCGCACATCCTGATGCGCTACTACACCACACCGTCGGTGAAAGAAGCGCGTGAGTCGGTAGCCTGGTCGCTGTTCTTCATCTTCCTGCTCTACTTCACGGCGCCGGCGCTGGCGGTGCTGGTCAAATACGATGTGTACACCATCCTGGTCGGCACGCCGTTTGACCAATTGCCGGGCTGGATCGCGCGTTGGCAATTGGTTGACCCGAGCCTGCTGTCGGTGGTGGACATCAACAAGGACGGCATCTTCCAACTGGCTGAAATGCGGATTGGCGGCGACATCATTGTGCTGGCCACGCCTGAAATTGGCGGGCTGCCTTACGTGGTGTCGGGCCTGGTGGCGGCAGGTGGTCTGGCTGCGGCGCTGTCCACGGCGGATGGCTTGTTGCTGACGATTGCCAACGCCTTGTCGCACGACGTGTACTACAAAATGCTCGACCCCAATGCCTCCACCGCACGCCGGGTCATGGTGTCCAAGATGCTGTTGCTGGTCGTGGCTTTGGCAGCGGCCACTGTGGCATCTCAGAAGCCGGCGGACATTTTGTTCCTGGTGTCGGCGGCGTTCTCGTTTGCCGCGGCGTCGTTCTTCCCGGCGCTGGTGTTGGGCATCTTCTGGAAGCGCGCCAATAAGTGGGGTGCGTCGCTGGGCATGATTGCCGGCACGGTGACGACCTTCTACTACATGGCCACGACCCAACCCTGGTTGCGCGGCGTGTTCGGCGTGACGAGCCCGGTTGCCGACAATATCTGGTGGGACATTGCGCCCATCTCGGCTGGCTTGTTTGGTGTGCCACTGGGCTTTGCGGTGATCATCATCGTGTCGCTGCTGACCAAGGCGCCGGGCAAGGACATTCAGGAATTGATCGACCATGTGCGCTACCCCCACCTTAAGGGCGACATCGACACGCAGGCGACCTGATTCTGTGTGGCTGATTTGATCTAAACCCCCCGTCACCTGAGGTGGCGGGGGGTTTTTACTTGCGCGCTTGAAATGGTGGGCCAGCCAGGGGCCTGGGGGCTGTCAGGATGCCGGGCGGAAGGATCAGGCGCTGAGCGCGGCGCTGACGAACTCTTCGGCTTTCTTTTCGGAGCGCATGGCGGCCACGATGGGCCGTAGCTCCTGGACCTTGCGCATGAATTCGTCAGAGTTCTTGCACTTTTCCAATTGCAGGCACAGGGGCTCGCAGCTTGGTCCAAGCAAATCTTCCAGCGATCGGGCAGTGCGTCGGATGGCTGTCTGAAGCGACGCGTTAGGTGCTTTGCTGGCTGCGTTCGCAAGCACTGGCGCGGGTTTCGCGGCGGCTTTGACCGGCTCCAGTTCATACACATAGCCCGAGGCCAGCAACTCGCCCAGCAGCTGCTGGGCTTCGCCGGGGCTGGACATGGTTTTTACCAGCTCTGCGACAGTCTTGGCGCCATCGACCACGATCAGCAACATGCGCTGTTTCGGTGTCAGGGCGCGGCCTCTGACCTTGATGGCTTCGATGCCCGCCTCGGTCTTGCGCAGAATAGAGTTCAATTCCAGATCAGCCATGTCGCTTTCTTGCCTTGTAATTGCCAATGCTCGTCCGAAATGTTGTCATTGACGAGTGATGACTGATCACCACCGGCTCATTCTAGTCAATCTGTCATGGGCAGTGCAGGTGAAAACCCCGATAAAACCCCGCCAGGCGTGCAGGGCGCTCTGAATTTTCTCGGCCGTGGGGTTGGGGTCGGCCCGGCGCATGTTCACCCAGCAATTTGACGAATCCAGCCGAGGCGTTGTTGGACAGGGTCACCCACTGCGCGCCACTGCCCGCTGCCTTGATCGCCTTGATGGCGTCCACCGGCAGTGCCAGAGCCGATCACCATGACCGCTTGTGTCTCCAGCTTGGCGATGGTGGCACCGATCTTCGTTGTGTTTATTGGGCATGGGTCGACCGAATCAGTAAACAGAGAATCCTACGCCATGCGGCTATCCGTGCAACAACGCCCTATCGCACTGACTCGCCGCTTTCTGCTGCTAACATTAACCCATCGGGATTTCAGCCTCCCGAATCTTCACAGATAGACGGTGTCCCGTCCAAGCGCTGGCAACTCACTGGAGTATTTTTGTGGACACCTCATCTCGTTCCGTTCCTCTTTCTTCCCCTCTTTCTATTTCACCGCAAGAACTAGCCGCCCGAATAGGCCGGGCTGATCTGGGCGTTACCGGCGAGCAGCCCTCGCGCTGGATCACGCGCGCACGTCCCAAGATCGACCGCATCGCCTGTCCCTGGTTGATCCGCCGCTTTATTGACCCGCGAGCCGAGTTTTTCTACGTTCCCACTGCGCAGGTTTTTAGCGAAGCGGCGCGCCTGGGGGCCGTGGCCTATGACATTCCCGGTGCGCCGATTTCGCACGAAGGCGAGCGATGCAGCTTTGATACGCTGCTTGCTGCTTTTGACCTTAAGGATGCAGCGCTTAGCCGCCTCGCATGCATTGTTCGCGGCGCAGATACGGATCGTCTTGATCTTGCCGCTGAATCAGCCGGATTGCTGGCGTTGTCCTTGGGTCTGTCAAGGTTGCACGCTGACGACCACGCCATGCTGGATGCCGCATTGCCAATGTACGACGCGCTTTATGCCTGGTGCCAAAGTGCTGCTGCCGCCGTTTGGCAGGGCACACCACCAGAGACCCATAATTGGCCACCCGAAACAACAGTCAGAACAATACCCGGAAACACCAAGTGACATCAAACAAGATCGAAACATCCCCGAAGGTCTCTTTCCGCGAAGCCTTCCGCTTCTGGCTACAACTCGGCTTCATCAGCTTTGGTGGCCCGGCTGGGCAGATTGCCATCATGCACCGCGAGCTGGTTGAAAAGCGGCGCTGGGTTTCTGAAAAACGCTTTTTGCATGCGCTCAATTTCTGCATGCTGCTGCCCGGCCCCGAGGCGCAGCAGCTGGCCACTTACCTCGGCTGGCTGATGCATCGCACGCGTGGCGGCGTGGTGGCGGGCGCGCTGTTTGTGCTGCCTTCGCTGGTGCTGCTGATTGCTTTGAGCTGGATTTATATGGCGTTTGGGCAGCAGCCCATCATTGTGGGAATTTTTTATGGCATCAAGCCCGCAGTCGCGGCGATTGTGCTGCACGCGCTGCACCGCATTGCCAGCAAGACATTGGGTAGTCCGCTAGTAGCGCCCGTTCCATGGGCGCTGGCAGCTACTAGTTTTATAGCCATTGCATTCTTGAAGTTGCCGTTTCCGGTGGTGGTGTTGAGTGCACTTTTGATCGGCGTATTGCTGGCCCGCATTGCGCCTGATGCGCTTGCTGGAAAGGCAGGCAAGGCGGGCCATGCATCAACAGCGACAAAAGCCCACAGCCCGACCATGATCGATGACGATACGCCGATACCTGCTCACGCCTTGTTCAAGCCGTCACGACTGGCGATGGTGCTGGTTGCCGGTGCCGTGCTGTGGTTGTTGCCGTTTGCCGCGCTGCTTGCCAGCAACGGCTGGAACGGCACACTCACGCAGATTGGCTGGTTTTTTACCAAGGCGGCCTTGCTGACTTTTGGTGGTGCTTATGCCGTGTTGCCGTATGTGAACCAAGCTGCGGTTGAACACTACCAGTGGCTCACCACAGCGCAAATGATGGACGGCCTGGCGCTGGGCGAAACCACGCCCGGGCCCCTCATCATCGTGGTGGCCTTTGTCGGTTTTGTGGCCGGCTGGACCAAACAGGTCTTGGGGCCGGATGCCTTGTTTCTGGGCGCGGCCCTGGCCGCTTGCGTGGCGACCTGGTTTACTTTTCTGCCATCGTTTATTTTTATCTTCGCGGGTGGGCCGTGGGTTGAGTCAACGCGAGGCAACCTTAAATTCACCGCACCGCTGGCTGCGGTTACGGCGGCAGTCATCGGCGTGATCGCCAATCTCGCTCTGTTTTTTATAGCTGCTGTCGCTTATCCTATGGGCCCTACAGGCACATTGGCTACGCATCCCGACTGGATTGCACTAGCCCTCATCGTTGCTGCTGCGCTGGCTTTATGGCGCTTCAAGTGGGGCGTGATTCCGGTGATTGCGGCCTGCGCATTGGCGGGCCTGTTACTGCGTTTTTCAGGGCTGGCGAATTAATCTTGCGCTATTCCCCTCTTGATGCCCGCCTAAAATCCCTGCACGATGTTTGACTCTGACCGCCTTGCCGTACTACCGCATTACCTTGTACCCCAACAGGCCCTCACAGCCTTCGCCGGCTGGGTGTCGTCGCGCGAGCGCGGCTGGGTCACGACTGAAATCATTCGCCGCTTTGTGCTCAAGTACCAGGTCAACATGGGCGAAGCCGCCAATCCGGACATCGCCAGTTACGCCACCTTCAATGCGTTTTTCACGCGCGCCCTCAAACCCGGCGCGCGGCCAATCGCAAGTGCGGACCTGGTTTGCCCGGTTGACGGCGCCATCAGCCAGTTTGGCGCCATCAAGCGCGACCAGATCTTTCAGGCCAAGGGCCACAGCTATTCAACCACCGCCGTTGTGGGCGGTGACGCAGCGCTGGCCGCGCAGTTTGAAAACGGCAGCTTCGCCACGCTTTATTTAAGCCCGCGCGACTACCACCGCATTCACATGCCATGTGATGGCCGTTTGACGCGCATGATTTATGTACCGGGCGATTTGTTCTCGGTCAACCCTGTGACCGCGCGCGGCGTGCCCGGCTTGTTTGCACGCAACGAGCGCGTGGTCTGTGTTTTCGATTCGGCACGCGGCCCGTTTGTGTTGATACTGGTGGGTGCCGCCATCGTTGGCAGCATGGTGACCGTGTGGCACGGGGTGGTGAATCCACCGCGCGGCAAGGCGGTGAGAACATGGGACTATCCTGACTCGCAACCAGCCATAACACTCAAAAAAGGCGATGAGATGGGCCGCTTTTTACTTGGCTCCACCGTGGTGATGCTGTTTCCGGAATCTCAAGTAGCACCACTGCAATTTAACCCCGAGTGGGCAGCGGGCCACAGCATTCGCCTTGGTGAAGCGATGGCGACGCAGGCGTTAAGCCCTTAAAATCCTTAGTAGCGCGCTTTTTCACACAGGCGTAGAGTTAGGGCAACCCGATGATTAGTTTGAAGGACGCTCCATGAACGCACCCCTGCACCGCGAAATTCCCGCCAGCATTTTGAATGCCGCCACAGCCCAGACGCAGATTGATGCGCAGTGGGACGGCGACATCGTCAAGCAGCTGAGCGACTACATCGCCATCCCGGCCAAATCGCCGAGCTTTGATGCCGACTGGGCGGCGCATGGCTATATAGCTACCGTGATGCGCAATGCGGCAGCCTGGGTTGAGGCGCAAAAGGTCGAAGGATTGACGCTGGAAATCATCAAACTCGATGGCCGCACCCCGGTATTGTTTTTTGAAATTCCTGCAACCCGTGCAGACTCAAAACAAACTGTGCTCATGTACGGGCACTTAGACAAGCAGCCCGAGTGCAACGGCTGGCGCAGCGACCTCGGCCCATGGACTCCGAAGTACAAAGACGGCAAGTTGTACGGCCGTGGTGGTGCTGACGATGGCTACGCGGTCTATGCCAGCATTGCCGCTGTGCAGGCGCTCAAGAGTCAGGGCGTGCCGCACCCGCGCATCGTTGGCCTGATTGAAACCTGTGAAGAAAGCGGCTCCTACGATCTGCTGCCTTACGTCAATGCGCTTAAAAAGCGGCTGGGTGATGTGGCGCTCGTCGTCTGCCTGGACTCGGGTGCTGGCAACTACGACCAGCTTTGGCTGACGACCAGCCTGCGCGGCATGGGCGGCGGTGTGCTCAAGGTCGAAGTGTTGACCGAAGGCGTGCATTCGGGTGATGCCAGCGGCGTGGTACCGTCGAGCTTTCGCATCATGCGGCAGGTGCTCGACAGGCTGGAAGACAGCAAAACAGGCCGCCTGTTGCCGCAAAGTTTTTATTGTGAAGTACCCGCCGACCGGCTGGCGCAAGCCCATGCAACAGCAGCCGTTTTGGGGGACGAGTTGTACCAGCGCTTTCCATGGGCGCACTACGACTGCGAGGGTTCCAGCGCTCTCACGCTGCCCATGACGACCGACCCGGTCGAAGCGCTGCTGAATCGCACCTGGCGGCCAACTTTAAGCGTCACGGGTGCCGAAGGCTTTCCCGCATTTAAAGACGCGGGCAATGTGCTGCGGCCTTACACGGCCTTTAAGCTGTCACTGCGCTTTCCGCCGTTGGTGGATGCAGGCGCGGCTGTGCAGGAGCTGAAAAAACTGCTTGAAGACAACGCGCCTTACCAGGCCAAAGTCACCTTTGAAGGTGGTGGTGGCGCAACCGGCTGGAACGCGCCCGGCACAGTGCCGTGGTTTGAAACCGCACTCAACGATGCGTCACAAAGCTTTTTCGGCGCGTCCTGCGGCAGCATAGGCCAGGGCGGCACGATCCCGCTGATGAACATGCTGAGTACCGGCTTTCCGAAAGCGCAAATGATGGTCTGTGGCGTGCTCGGCCCCAAGAGCAACGCGCACGGGCCGAACGAGTTTTTGCATGTGCCCTACGCCAAAAAGCTCACCGCTGCGGTGGCACATGTGATGGCCCGTATGCCGGGTTGAGCGGTCCGCCTCGCCGCTTCAGCGCAAGCCACAAAAGTGCTGC
>JBCKNM010000073.1:0-7067 GCA_038902775.1 Polaromonas sp. | reverse complement strand
AAGTCCACGACACGTTGGTCTACCGTCTGTCGCAAGTGCTGACCAAGCTCAATCATGGCGGGTCGCCTGTTAGACTGATGACGATTTAAGACGACTTTGAGGGTCAACGACTGATCGCCAATGCCATGAACACTGAACCGTGGGTCACCGCCGAACAAGTCGCCCAGCATTTGGGTGTGGTTAAGGACACTGTCTACCGCTGGCGGGAGCGCAAGGGTCTGCCAGCGCACAAAATGGGTCGGCTGTGGAAATTTCAGTTGTCCGAAGTGGATGAATGGGTCCGGGCGGGCGGCGCGGATGAAGAACAAGACCGCGCAAATGGTGGAACCATCTGATATGGATAAACGCCAGCTCAGTGAGCGCGATATCTGCACAAAATTCATTACCCCCGCGCTTGAGCAAGCGGGATGGGACATCGCCACTCAGGTGCGTGAAGAGTTTCCGCTGACCAAGGGCCGCATCATCGTCCGTGGCAAATTGCACACTCGCGCCAAAAACAAGCGTGCTGACTACGTCTTATTCCACAGACCCAACATACCCATTGCGGTCATCGAGGCAAAAGACAACAAGCACTCGCTGGGCGACGGTATGCAACAGGGGTTGGGGTATGCTGAAATGCTGCAGGTGCCCTTCATTTTTAGCAGCAATGGTGACGGGTTCCTGTTTCACAACAAGATTGCCAAAGACGGCATCATCGAGCGTGAGTTGGCGCTTCACGAATTGCCGAGTCCTGATGTGCTGTGGCGATGGTGGGCTGAGCACCTTGGTTTGAACGCCGCGCAAAGCGAGCTTGTCTCACAAGATTACTACAGCGACGGCAGCAATAAAACCCCTCGCTATTACCAGCTCCTGGCGATCAACAAAAGCATTGAAGCTATCGCCCGTGGCCAGAACCGCCTATTGCTGGTCATGGCCACCGGCACGGGCAAAACCTACACAGCCTTTCAGATCATCTGGCGTCTTTGGAAATCCAAAGCCAAAAAGCGAATCCTGTTTCTGGCCGACCGCAACATCTTGGTCGACCAGACCATGACCAACGACTTCAAGCCGTTTGGTTCGGCCATGACCAAGATTCAGAAGCGGCAGGTCAACAAGTCATATGAAATCTATCTGTCGCTCTATCAGGCCGTCACCGGCACGGAAGAAGAGCGCAACATCTACAAGCAATTTAGCCGCGACTTCTTTGACCTGATCGTGATTGACGAATGCCATCGCGGCAGCGCGGCAGCAGATTCGGCATGGCGAGAGATTCTCGAATATTTTTCGTCAGCCACCCAGATCGGTCTGACCGCGACCCCCAAGGAAACCAAAGAAGTCTCCAACATCGACTACTTTGGTGAACCGATTTACACATACTCTCTGCGCCAAGGTATCGACGACGGTTTTCTGGCCCCATACAAGGTCGTGCGCATTGATCTGGACAAAGACCTTACAGGCTGGCGCCCCGACAAGGGCATGGTCGATAAACACGGCAATGAAATTGAAGACCGCATCTACAACCAGCGTGATTTTGATAAAAATCTCGTGCTGGAAAAGCGCACAGCGTTGGTGGCCAAAAAAATCAGCGACTTCCTCAAGCAAACCAATCGCTTTGATAAAACTATTGTTTTCTGCGACAACATTGACCATGCTGAGCGTATGCGTCAGGCATTGGTGAACGAAAACGCCGACTTAGTCGCACAAAACAGCAAGTACGTGATGCGTATTACGGGCGACAACGAAGAAGGCAAAGCCGAACTCGACAACTTCATCTTTCCCGAATCCAAGTACCCTGTCATCGCCACCACCTCTAAATTGATGACCACGGGCATTGATGCCCAGACCTGCAAGCTTATCGTGCTGGATCAGCGCATCCAGTCCATGACTGAGTTCAAACAGATTATTGGTCGTGGCACGCGCATCAACGAAGACTACGACAAATATTACTTCACCATCATTGACTTCAAAAAAGCGACCGAACTGTTCGCCGACCCAGATTTTGATGGCGATCCGGTGCAGATTTACGAGCCACAAGGCGATGAATCGCCTGTGCCACCCGATGATGACGAAATCTCACAGACCGATGGAGGTTTCACCTATCCCCCGGCAGAAGAATCCCCATGGACGGGCGTTGCCGAGCCGCGCCCAGGTGAAGAAGGCAGTGGCATTCGGCGCTATGTCGTCGCCAATGTTGAAGTCAAGGTTGCCTCGGAACGCGTGCAGTATTTCGACGCCAACGGCAAACTGATTACCGAATCACTCAAGGACTACACCCGCAAGGCGCTGGCCAAAGAATTCAGCTCCATGGACGACTTCTTGCGACGTTGGAACAGTGCCGACAAAAAGCAAGCCATCATTGACGAATTGGCCAACGAAGGGGTTTTCTTTGAAGCGCTGGCAGAAGAGATAGGCCGCCAGTCAGGCAAAGAATTCGACCCCTTTGATCTGATCTGCCATGTTGCATGGGATCAGCCGCCGCTCACCCGCCAAGAGCGCGCCGCGCAGGTTAAAAAGCGCGATTACTTCACCCGCTATGGCGAGCAGGCGCAGCGCGTATTGCAAGCTCTGCTGGACAAATATGCCGACGAAGGCGTTGGCCCAATTGAGGAAACGCAAATCCTCACGATTGCCCCCTTCACCAGCTTCGGCACCCCCATGGAAATCATCCGAGCTTTTGGTGGGTTGGATCAGTACCAGCACGCGGTGCATGAACTCGAACAAGCGCTCTACAGCCCATCGCAGCAGCGCGCATAACAAACACCTGTTGGAACCCCACTTATGTCTATCGGCACCCTGATAAAAACTATTCAAGACATCATGCGCAAGGATGTCGGCGTTGACGGCGACGCCCAACGCATCAGTCAGATCGTCTGGCTGCTCTTTCTGAAAATCTTTGATGACAAAGAACAAGAATGGCAGCTCACCATCCCCGGCTACAAATCGCCGCTGCAAAGCCGCTTCCGCTGGAGCAATTGGGCCAAGGATGCCGAGGGCATCACCGGTGAAGAGCTAATCGACTTCGTTAACAACGAACTCTTCCCGTCACTCAAGCAATTGGCGACTAAAGCAGGCGTATCGCCGCGCGGCAAAGTGGTCGGCTCGGTGTTTGAGGATGCATACAACTACATGAAGTCCGGCACTCTGCTACGGCAAGTGATTAACACCATCGAAGTCGATGTCGATTTCAACTCATCGACTGACCGCCACCTGTTCAACGATATCTACGAAAAAATCCTTGCCGACCTGCAATCTGCGGGCAATGCCGGCGAGTACTACACCCCGCGCGCCGTCACCCAGTTTATGGTGGATATTCTCAATCCGCAATTGGGTGAAAGCGTTCTCGACCCCGCCTGCGGTACTGGCGGCTTTCTGACCTGCACCATCGAGCACCTAAAGCCACAGGTGAAAAATGGCCCCGACAAGGCAACACTGCAGTCCAGCATTCATGGCGTGGAGAAAAAACCGCTGCCGCACATGCTGGCCATGACCAACCTGATGCTGCACGGCATCGATGTACCCAGCAATATCCGTCACGACAACACCCTGAGTCGCCCGCTCAAAGACTACGGCCCCAAAGACCGCGTCGACATCATCATCACCAACCCGCCTTTCGGCGGCATGGAAGAAGACGGCATCGAAAACAACTTTCCGCGCAAATACCAGACGCGCGAAACCGCCGATCTGTTCATGGCACTGATCATGCACTTGCTCAAGCACGACACCGGCCGCGCCGCCGTCGTGCTGCCCGACGGCTTTTTGTTTGGCGAAGGCACCAAAACCAACCTCAAGCGCGAACTGATGGAAGAGTTCAACCTGCACACCATCGTTCGTCTGCCTAAGGGCGTGTTTGCCCCTTACACCAGCATCGCGACCAATGTGCTGTTCTTGGAGAAGGGCGAGCCGACCAAAGACGTATGGTTTTTCGAACACCCATACCCAGACGGCTACAAAAGCTATTCTCGCTCCAAGCCTTTAGACATTAAAGAATTCGATCTGGAAAAAGCCTGGTGGGGTGGCCCCACGCGCAAGGGCCGCAAGACCACTGAAAACGCCTGGAAGATTTCTGTTACAGATATCGCCGCGCGCAACTACAACCTGGACTGCAAGAACCCCCATGCGGTGGAGGTCAACCACCGCGATCCTGCCGAGTTGATGGAGGAATACCAGGAAATCACTCGTCAACTTGCCGAGGCTCAGAACGCATTGAAAGCAGAGTTAATGCTCGCGCTCGGAGGGCGGTGATGGAATTGCTGGAGCAACACTTCGACACGGCGTTTTCTGCGCCCGAGGGCATTCAAAAGCTGCGCGAGCTGATTCTCACCCTAGCCATGCAGGGTAAGTTGGTGCCGCAAAGCCCGAGCGATAAGCCGGCCAACACATTGCTGAAAGACATCGAAGCCGAAAAAAAGCGGCTAATGAAGGAAGGCAAGATTAAAGCGCCCAAGCGACTCCCGGAGATGGCCGCTGGTGATGATCCCTATGCGTTGCCGCAAGGCTGGCAGTGGGTTCGACTGGGCTCGGTTGGCAATATTTTCAATGGCAACAGTATCAACGCCGCCGAGAAGGAAGCGAAGTACGCCGGTGCAGAGGGGCTGCCCTATATCGCGACCAAGGATGTTGGCTACGGATTTGACCCGCTTGATTACGAGAATGGCATTTGCATTCCGCTCGATGAGACGAAATTCAGGGTCGCGCACCAAGGTGCAGTGCTGATCTGTGCCGAAGGTGGCAGCGCTGGGAAAAAGTGCGGCTTGACCGAACGCGACATTTGTTTTGGCAACAAGCTATTTGCCAATGAACTGTATGGTCAGATTCCATCCCGGTTCATTCTCTACGCTTATCTATCGCCCGTCTTTCGCGCATCGTTTGCAGCGGCAATGACAGGGATTATTGGCGGTGTCTCCATTGCAAAATTTGTCGAGATACCGCTCCCGCTCCCACCACTTGAAGAGCAACACCGCATCGTCACCAAAATTGATCAACTGATGGCGCGCTGCGATGCGCTGGAAAAGCTGCGCGTCGCGCAGGAAGCAAAGCGCCTGGCCATACACGCCGCCGCGCTCTCGCAACTACTTGATACCACCGGTAACGGCAGCGCCAACGATGCCTGGACCTTCATCACTCAAAACTTCGGCGACCTTTACGCCGTTAAAGAAAACATCGCTGAACTGCGCAAAGCCATTCTGCAACTGGCGGTGATGGGCGAGCTTACTGAGCAACGCAAGGAAGATCGTCCGGTCAAAGAACTCTTGGACAAAATTAAATCCGAGAGATCCCGCTTGCTCATTCGTGGCGCATCCAACGACAAAGTCGATCCAAAAAACCTAAGCTACTCGATTCCAGAAAGTTGGGCGCTTTTGCCACTTGATGCCATCTTGATTTTTGGCCCCACCAATGGGTACTCCCCGAAAGCTGTGGATTACGAAACCAAGGTTAGATCCTTGACGTTGACTGCGACAACATCTGGTGTATTCAAAGGTGAATATTCAAAGTTCATTGCTGACGATATGCCAATGAACTCTGACCTTTGGTTGCAGGACGGTGACATCTTGGTGCAGCGCGGAAACACCATTGAATATGTAGGAGTTCCCGCGATTTATAGGGGCGAGCCAAACAGTTACATTTACCCAGACTTAATGATGAAACTACGTGTTTCGACAGAGCTTGATAATGACTATGTTTGCTTTGCAATGAGTGCATCACCGAGCCGTAATTTTCTGCGCGAGCGTGCTTCCGGCACGTCGGGAACGATGCCTAAAATAAATCAAAAGACATTAACGAGTCTTCCGATTCCAATTCCTCCATTGGCTGAACAACGACGAATAGTTGAAAAAATATACAAGCTGATGATGCAATGCGATCAGCTTGAGAGACAAATCGACTCGGCAAACCTAAAGACATCCGAATTATTGGCTGCCGTAATGGCACAAGTGTGACTGGATTGCCATGCGCCTGAAATCGGTTTTCATCAGCCAATACAAGAACCTTAAAAACTTCACGCTGAGTTTCGATGGTGCAAGCTTCATCGATGTGTTTGTCGGCAAGAACGGCAGCGGAAAATCGAATCTGTTTGAAGCCCTGATTGAGATATTTCGCCACCTCGATCAGCTCGGTCGTACAGACAATGAAATTACCTTCGACTACAGGCTGAGTTACGAAATCGTCGGACAAGATACTGAGATCGAATGGAAAGCGGGCAAGCTGCGCATAAACAAGGACGAAGACCGCAAGACGCTTGGGCAAACGCCGTTTCCAGACAACGTGCTGATCTACTACTCCGGCCACAACACCACGGTATCTGCGCTGGTTGCTGACTACGAAATGAAATTTCGCGGGCGCATCAAGGGGGCCAATCCTGACGAGAGTCGCCGCTTCATTGGCATTGGATCGGAGTACAAGCAATTGTTGCTCGCGGTTTTGCTGATCCAGCCAGCCGAAAACAGGGCTCGACAGTTTATTTGCCAGAAGCTGGGTATCGCAAGTGTCGGCTCAGATATGCAGCTGACACTTCAGCGCCCGGCCTTCGCTACAGGCGCGCTGAAAGCGCTGGATGTGGATGGCATCGAAAATTTCGATCCGCGAACCCATTATTGGGGAACCGACGGCATCACACGAGACTTTTTGAACAAACTCGTTACCTGCGTTAAAGGTGAGTTCAACCACGGAAATGTGTATAGCTCTGCCGTTGACCGTTACCAGATTCCGATCAATATCGAACTATTCCAGCAGCAGTTTGCCGGTGAGCCTGTCACGGATGTGTTTCGCCAGTTTGACAACCTGAAAACCTTGGGCATGCTGGCGGAGATCACCATCCCGCTCACCTTGACCAGTGGCCTGGATGCCAACATTGCCCACTTCAGCGATGGGCAGTTTCAGTCGGTGTACATCTACTCTATCGTCGAGTTGTTCAAGGATCGCAATTGCCTCACCCTGCTTGATGAGCCGGATGCTTTTCTCCACCCGGAATGGCAATTTGATTTCTTGCGGCAGGTGTTCGAGATTGCCGACACTGCGGCCACGAGCAACCATGTGTTGATGAGCAGCCATAGCGCCGCAACCCTGTGCCCTATTGAAGAGCAACAAATCAG
>JBCKNM010000072.1:0-7174 GCA_038902775.1 Polaromonas sp. | reverse complement strand
GCGTGATAAGTCGGAATCTTGATGCTGATACTGCGACGGTTGCTGACCGACCAGCTGTAAGACACTATTTAGAGCAACATCCTGGAGGTGATGCGTTCATTCTTAGGCGGGCAAAAATTCTCGACTTCATCTGCGATCAGGACGCAGACCGATACAGAAAATTTGTCCAACTACTAGGAGTTTCGCATGTTGACACATTGCAACGGAGCTTTGTTGATGCTGAAAAGCAAACAAAGGACGGCGCACAACGCGCAAAGAATTCGTGTCTGACAAAGCTCGCCATTTTCAGAGATCCAGTTTCAAAATTTGAACCTCAAAACCTCAATCAGATTCTTGTTCGCATTTCAGATGCGGTTCAGTCATTCAGGCTGGAGAAACTGACACAGTGGCCGGATGCTGAGATCAGGCTGCCGATGCTGAAGGCCATGCGCCCAGAAGCCAATAAAGATAAAATCGACGTTCTCACTCGGGCGCTTGTCAGCTTGGAGACGCCGCTACCGATTGATGTTGGTACCGACATTGCAACCGCCAACGCCTTGCGCCAAAAGTTGATGGAGTTGGATGCATCATCTGTCGATGCACCACGAAGCAACATCATCACTGCAGGGGCGGCCTACCTAAGCAGTCACCCAGATGAGGCAAATTGCCCCCTGTGTGAGAATCCATTTGAGAAGCCTTTGTCAGAAGTTCTTTCACGCATCAGACAAAGGAGTGATGTCCTGCGCGAATTGCATGAAGCTGTGGCAAACAGCCATGCAACAGTAGACCGTATCCTACGATATGGCGAAAGTATTGAGGCGCAACTTCGAAAAGACTTGGAGCATGCTGACCTGCTCGACTCAGAGACAGAGCAAATGCTACGAGATACCCGAGCATCCGCGTTGCGGTGGTTGAGGTCTATTAAGCAGGGTAAATCGCGCGGAAGAAGTTCTGCTTTAGTTGTCCCTTCTCGACTATCAACGCTTGCACAGACCCGGATCGCCTGCGCCGCAAGCATGGAATCACAGAAGGCTGCGCTGGTGCCGCCAGACTCATCGAAACTTGAAGCCGCAATTGCGCTACTAGAGCGAGGAGTTGCATCCCATGCAGAGATTGCCAGCGCTGAGTCTGCCATCAGTCGCGCTGAGAAACTGTCTCAAATGGCAACATTAGCAAATGACGCCTTTTCGAAGGCGCGCGAAAGCGCGATTCAGAAAGTATTCGAACAGATTGCCAAGACTGTTCTCGATTTCTATTGTCGGCTCCATGATTTTGACGAACTAAATGAACGAACGGAATGCACAGCGCTTGAATTAAAACCTACATCACGCGCAGCGGCGGGCGGCTTGCGATTGGCAATTCAGTTTCTCGGATTGACCGACTCCAAAGACCCACGTGCATTTCTCAGTGAAGGCCACTTAGACTCTCTCGGTCTCTGTCTTTTCCTCGCAACGGTTCGCATTTTTAATCCACCCGGTTCTCTACTTGTCCTTGATGATGTCTTGACCAGCATCGATAAGGAGCATCGTCGCCGCGTTGGCGAGCTCTTATTCCAAGAGTTCGCCGACTACCAAGTCATCCTGACCACACACGACGAGCATTGGTACGAGCTGCTTGACTCGTCAGCCCGCGCTTGGGGTATTCAAGATAAATGGACATTTGTGAAGATTGAGAACTGGACTGTCGATTCCGGGCCCACGTTGTCGGTACACGACAGCTCTTGGACGTTTGTAACGGCCCATCTAACAGAAGCTGACTATCGAGAACTTGGCGGATCATTTCGGCTTATTTTCGAAGACTTCCTCAAAAGAACCGCTGCAAAACTTGAACTGAAAGTTAAGTTCAAAATCGACGGAAAGTATACGGCTGGCGACTTTGTGACCGCAGGGATTCAAGACGCGATTCGTGGCACTTTGATCAAATTAGTTCCAGCCGAAGAGACCGATATTTGCACAGATGTAGGGCGAGTGTTTGGACAAGGCGACTTGGTGAATTACCTTAGCCACGACAATCCTGGCCGCATTGAGGTGACATTCGATCAAGCCAAAGACTTTGTGCGCGGGTTGCGCGACCTCACAAAACGGTGTGAAGTTCACAAGCTAATCAAGGGACGATAGCCAATGAGTCTGAACGAACCCATCGTCGAAGACGTCGCCCTGACCTGGTTCGGGGAACTCGACTATGCGATCGGGTATGGGCCGCACATAGTCCCCGGTGAGCTGGAGGCGGAACGTAATTCGTTCGGCGTGATGGTGTGCTTATGCGCGGCAATCCAGTGGCTGAACTCGGCCATGCCCGAAGAGGGGCGGGCAACCATCCGGGATTTTCGGATCGTTGAAAACTTAACCCGAAGGGAGATGAAACCATGAGCGGCGAACCCTTGCCAAAATCCGAATTCATCCTCTACCAGACGGAGGATGGCCGCACGCGGTTGGAGGTGCGCTTTGAGACGGAGACGGCCTGGCTTTCGCTGAATCAGATGACGGAACTGTTCCAGCGGGATAAGTCCGTCATCTCGCGGCACATCAAGAACCTGTTTGAGGAAGGGGAACTGGTGCGGGATTCAGTTGTTGCAGAATCTGCAACAACTGCCGCCGATGGGAAGCGCTACCGGGTGGAGTATTTCAACCTGGATGTCGTCATCTCGGTGGGCTACCGGGTGAAATCGCAGCGCGGCACGCAGTTTCGCATTTGGGCCACGCAGCGGCTGCGGGAATACATCGTGAAGGGCTTCACGATGGACGATGAGCGGCTGAAGAATCCGCCGGGCAAGGGGCACGTGGATTACTTCGACGAGTTGCTGGAGCGCATCCGCGACATCCGCTCCAGCGAGCGCCGGGTGTATCTGCGGGTGCGGGAAATTCTGGCGCTGGCAGCGGATTACGAGGCCACGGAACCGGAGACGCAGGTGTTCTTCCAAACCATCCAGAACAAGCTGCACTTCGCTGCGACCGGGAAGACGGCGGCGGAGTTGATTGCGGAGCGGGTGGATGCCACGCAGCCGAACATGGGTTTGACCGCATGGAGAAGCGGCGTTGTTCGCAAGGGAGACGTAACCGTCGCCAAGAACTACCTGTGGGAAGAAGAGATCGAGGAGTTGAACCGGTTGGTGGTGATGTTCCTCGATTTCGCTGAGGATCAGGCCCGGCGGCGCAAGCAAATCTTCCTCCAGAACTGGCAGACGCGGCTGGATGACTTTCTGCGTCTGAACGAGCGCGCGATTTTGCCTCATGCCGGGAAGGTGAGCCATGAGCAGGCCGCTGCGCTCGCCGAGCAGGAATACGAGCGCTTCGCCGACCGTCGTCGGGCTCAATTGGAAGCACAGGGAGAAGCCGACATGCTCAAGCTGCTGGAGGCCGAGGTGAAAAAGCTGCCGACGCCGAAGAAACCAAAGCCTCCAAAATCATGAGCACATTGAACGAATCGCACGTCGAAGAAGCCGCCCTCGAATGGTTCGGGGAGCTGGGCTACGCCGTTGGCCACGGGTCACAACATCGTAGCCAGCGCCGTTCCATAGTCTCGGTACTTGTTCATAACTACCGAAACCATGGAACACCCACCACAGCTTGACTTATGACTTGACTTACAGTTTACTTATCGCATGGCTTATCAACCGCAATTCACCATTACGCCCAGCCTGCTTTCGCAGGTGGAAGCCGTGGCCGCGTTGCGCGAGCGGATTCTGGGGGCGGCGGTTGAATTGACGTGGATTCCGGCTCTGCAAAAGGACACCCGCACGCGCAATGTCCACGCTTCCACTGCCATCGAGGGCAATCCGCTCACGTTGGAGCAGGTGCGGGCACTGGAGGAAGGGCGCGAACTGGCTACCACTGGCGAGCGTGCCAAGCGTGAGGTGGTCAATTATTTCGCCGGGCTTCGCTATGTGGAAAAACGCGCTTCGCTGAAGCGTATCGGCCACGACCATATCCTTGAACTGCACCGCATCCTCGCCGGCGAGGTGATGGATCAGGGCGAGGCGGGGCGTTACCGGACGATCGCGGTGCGGGTGGGACGTTATGTGCCGCCCCCTCCGCTGGAGGTGTCCGGTCTGATGTTCGAACTGCTCGAATGGTGGAACAAGGCGTCGGTGAAGCTTTCGCCGGTCTTGAGTTCGGCGATTCTGCATTACCGGTTTGAGTCCATCCACCCCTTTGCCGACGGCAACGGGCGAACGGGCCGGGCGCTGGCCTTGTGGGAGCTGTATCGGCGCGGCTTCGATACGCACCACATTTTTTCCGTTGACGAATACTACTGGGAAGACCGGCCACGCTATTACAAGGAGCTGGAAGCGGTGCGTAAGGCGGGCGAGGATTTGTCGGGCTGGCTGGAGTATTGCGCCGAGGGGCTGCGGCAGACACTGGAACGGGCGTGGTTGCGGGTGCAGACGCTTAGCGTGAATGCATCGGCCAAGCTGGTGCTGCGGCCCAAGCAGGAACAGTTGCTCAATCTGCTGCGCGACCATCACAGTCTGGCCCCGACGGAAATCTGGGCCACCCTTGGCGTCTCGCGCCAGGGCGCGATGGATTTGCTCCGTCCTCTGCTGGAAGCGGGATTGGTCGAAAAAGTGGGCGGCAAAAAGACTGGCCGTTACGCTCTCAAGAAGCCATGAGCGCCTTGAACGAATCGCACGTCGAAGAAGCCGCCCTCGAATGGTTCGGGGAATTGGGCTATGCGGTCGTGCACGGGCCGCAGATTGCACCCGGTGAACCGGCGGCGGAGCGGGAATCATTCGGCGACGTGGTGCTGGTGGGGCGCTTGCGCGAGGCGATTCACCGGCTGAACCCGGCCATGCCGCAAGAGGCGCGGGACGAGGCCTTGCGCAAGGTGCTGCGCGTGGCGACGACAACGCTGGTGCAGACGAATCGGGCTTTTCACCGGATGCTGCGCGATGGCGTGGATGTGGAATACCCGAGGGCGGATGGCTCGATCAAAGGCGACAAGACGCGGCTGGTGGATTTTGCCGATGTGCGTGCGAATGACTGGCTGGTGGTGAACCAGTTCACGGTGATCGAGGGGCAACACAACCGGCGGCCGGACATTGTGGTTTTCATCAACGGGCTGCCATTGGCCGTGATCGAGCTGAAGAACGCGGCGGACGAGGACGCTACGATCTGGAGCGCCTACGCGCAACTGCAAACCTATAAGGCAGAGATTCCCAGCCTGCTGCACTACAACGCGGCGCTGGTGGTATCCGATGGCTTGCAGGCACGCATCGGTTCGCTGACGGCAAACCAGGAGTGGTTCAAGGTCTGGCGCACGATAGACGGCGAGCGTGATGCACCCAAGACCACGCTGGAGCTGGAGGTGATGGTGCGCGGGGTGTTCGAGCGGCAGCGCTTTCTTGACCTGCTGCATCATTTCATCGTCTTCGATGAAGACCCGGACAACGGCGTGCTGCACAAGATCATCGCCGGCTACCATCAGTTCCACGCGGTGAACGCGGCGGTGGAAGAAACCGTGCGCGCCAGCGGCATGAGAGATCGCAACGTGGCGCGCGAGGAAGCACCGGGCGCCTACTGGGCAGGCCGGATGCACGGCGGCAAGCCGGGCGATCGGCGCGCGGGCGTGGTCTGGCACACGCAGGGCAGCGGCAAGAGCTTTTCCATGTTGTTCTATGCTGCGCGGGTGATCCGCGAGAGCGCGATGCAGAACCCGACGCTGGTGGTGTTGACCGACCGCAACGATCTTGACGACCAGCTTTTCGGTCAGTTCCAGCGCTGTCACGACATCCTCGGCCAGATGCCGGTGCAGGCCGCAAACCGGGAGCAGTTGCGCGAACTGCTGAGCGTGGCCAGCGGCGGCGTGGTCTTCACCACGATTCAGAAATTTCTACCCGAAAAGGGCACGACTATGCCCGAGCTGAGCGGCCGGCGCAACATCATCGTCATCGCCGACGAAGCGCACCGCAGCCAATACGACCTGATCGACGGCCTGGCCCGGCACCTGCGCGACGCACTTCCGAACGCCTCCTTCATCGGCTTTACCGGCACGCCCATCGAGAAGACCGACGCGAACACGCGTGCGATCTTCGGTGACTACATCAGCATCTACGACATCCAGCGCGCCGTGGCCGACAAGGCCACCGTGCCGATCTACTACGAGAGCCGCATCGCCAAGCTGGGACTGAACGCCGCCGCGCTGCCGAAGATCGACGCAGAGTTCGACGAGATTACCGAAGGCGAAGAACAGACCAGCCGCGAGAAGCTGAAAACCAAGTGGGCCGCGCTGGAGGCGATGGTGGGTGATCCGAAACGCATCGCGCTGATTGCTGCCGATTTGGTGACGCATTTCGAGAAGCGCGTGGAGGCGATGGACGGCAAGGCGATGATCGTCTGCATGAGCCGCCGCATTTGCGTGGACCTCTACGACGCGCTCATCAAGCTTCGCCCAGGCTGGGCCAGTGCTAAGGACGACGACTCTGAGACCGAGAAGGGCAAGGGCTGCGTGGCGAAAGTGGTGATGACCGGCAGCGCCGACGACGGCCCCGAGTGGCAGCCGCACATCCGCAACAAGGACAAGCGCCGCAAGCTGGCGAACCGTTTCAAGGACAGTCGCGACCCGTTCCGCATCGTGATCGTGCGCGACATGTGGCTGACCGGCTTCGACGCGCCCTGCCTGCACACCATGTATGCCGACAAGCCGATGCAAGGCCACGGGCTGATGCAGGCCATCGCCCGCGTGAACCGCGTGTTCCGCAACAAGCCCGGTGGCCTGGTGGTGGATTACCTCGGCCTTGCCGATCAACTGAAGCACGCGCTCGCCATCTACACCGAGAGCGGCGGCCAGGGCAGCCCGACCTACGACATGCAGCAAGCCATCGCCGTGATGCTGGAAAAGCACGGTATCGCCTGCGACCTGCTGCATGGCTTCAACCGGGACAAGTGGACGACCGGAAAACCCGTGGAACGCCTCGCGCTCATCCCCGCCGGTCAGGAGCACATCCTGGCGCAGGACGACGGCAAGAAGCGCTTCGTGCAGGTGGTGACGGAACTGTCCCGCGCCTTCGCTTTGTGCGCGGCAAGCGATGATGCGACGGCGATTCGCGATGACGTGAGTTTCTTCCAGGCCATCCAGGCCGCGCTGAACAAGAAGTTCGGCGAGAACCGCAAGTCACCGGAGCAGATCGACGCCGCGATTCGGCAGCTTGTGTCGCAGGCGATCACGACCGACGGGCAGATCATCGACGTCTTCACCG
>JBCKNM010000071.1:0-7285 GCA_038902775.1 Polaromonas sp. | reverse complement strand
CCACAGCCTGGACGCCAGATGGCGTTATGGTCTGCTATCCGACTGCCAATGACGCCATCGGGTCCGCAAAGTCAGTGATATCCGGACTGCGGCGCTTCAACAAGGAAGTAAAAACCGTCCGTGCCGAATTCCAAGTGCGCTGCGGCGTCAATGCAGGGCGCGTCTATTACGATCCATCGATTCCGATGGAGGAAATGAGCGACCGTGTGATCGATATCGCGGGACACATGCAAAAATACGCGGCGCCCGATAGCGTGTTCACGTCTCCAGCGATCGTCAAAATGCTGGCGCCGCTTCCCAAGGAGGGCTTCAGGCCGGCGAACGAAACAGTGGACGGAGTTGAAGTCTACCAATGGAGTTCTTATTCCAATCCGCATTAAAAACGATAACTGCGTTGCTTCGCTTTGCCGTGCTACAGCACTGTCAGCAGCTTCGCGCCTTGTTCTCCTTTCTAATGCGAATTGGAATTAAACCCTTTTCAGGCAGGGAGTTTTAAGTCTTTCTCCAGCGCCCTGGCAAGTCTGTTGCTCTCTTCGGTCCGCCGATAGAGCCGATCAAACGCCAGTGTCTGCTGTTGCCATACCTATGAGCCCTTTTGAGCCCTTTCTTGAGCTAAAAAAATCTAGTGGGTTATTCGGGTCAGACCCCAATAACCCCGCTGCAAAACGACTGAATCAATCATCGCCAGGAAAGCGCATTTCAGTATTTTTTTCCTTTGGTATTGAGTAGAGTTAAAGTGATGCCGTCAGTCAAGACAGAAATCAGTCGAGTATAAGCACCGATCCGACCCGGAAAAACATGTTCACGAAACAAAATATTCAACAGCGAATTAGGCTGGTTGCTGGAGCAATTCTGATTGGCGTGACCTTGCTGGTGGGCATCACCGTCTTTGTTGTTATGCAGCGCCACGCCGAGGCGTTGCTGAGCAAGAGCCTCCAGTTGTCCCTGCAAAGTCGCGTACAACTAACCGAGACTGAAATTCGAGCAGGTTTTGACAGAACGGTGCTCATTTCAACTCGCCCTCTTTTGACCGATCAATTGCAGCTTGTAGATGCGCGCGCGGACGACACCGCTGCCCGGAACAAACTCGATATGGTCGCGCTATCCTTTCTCCGGGGCGGAATCACGGCCATTGCGTTGTATGGCGAGGACGGGCAAGAGCTGACCCGTGTCGGTGTTTTTGCGCAGCAGCCCGAACTGGCGGTGCCACTTAATTTGCCGGGACATGTGCAACTGATGTGGGATGGGCAACTGTTATTGCGTGCAGTGGTAGAAATGAAAAAGGAAGGGCGCGTTATCGGCAAGGTGATGACGGAGACGTCGCTGCCTGTCAGCATGGGAGCGCTCAAGGATGCCAACCGTCTGGGCAAAACGGGAGAGATGGCGCTGTGCGCGCCCTTCGGTATCAACATGCAGTGCTTTCCAACGGCGCTCAACCCCAAAATTTTCACGCCACCTCAAAGATCACCCCAAGGTGTGCGGTTGCCGATGACTCACGCGTTTGAGGGCGAAACCGGATTCGTTATCGCCAAGGATTACCGCCACCAGGAAGTGGTGGCGGCCTACGCGCCGGTTGGCGATCTCGGGCTGGGGATGGTGCTGAAAATGGACAGCGCCGAATTGCATGCACCCGTGTGGAATCAACTGCGCTATCTGATCCCGCTTCTGGCTGGCGTGCTTATCATCGCGCTGCTGTTGCTGCGTTGGCGACTCACCCCGCTGGTGCTCAGGCTGGTTCGATCGGAAGCGCAAGCCCGCGAGCTGAGTGCCAGTTTGCGCGACAGCGAAATGATGAGCCGCAGCATCACCGAGGGCATGGCGGAAGGCGTGATCACCACGACGACGGAGGGCATCGTGCTGGAGGCCAATGCGGCAGCGCTACAGCTCTTTGGCTATGAAAAAAGCGAGCTCATAGGCCGCGATGCTTCGGAACTGGTGCCCGAACGCCACCGCCGCCAGTACAAGGACATCACCGCAGCGCTGGCGGCGCAGCCCGAAGCCTTCAGGATAGCCGGCCGTGAAGTGCGGAGCCTGCGCAAGGACGGCAGCGAATTTACGGCCAGCATGACGTTTTCTGACGTTCGGGTGGGCGGCCGGCGTCTGTTCACGGTGTTGGTTGTGGACATCACCGAGCGCAAGCAGGCCGTAGACCGGTTGAATTACCTTGCGAAGAATGACGCTCTGACCGGGCTGCCCAACCGTGTGCTGTTCAAAGAGCGTCTCGAACAGGCCATGATAGCGGCCAAAGGTCACGCAGGACTGGTGGCGGTGGTGTTTCTGGACCTGGTCCGTTTCAAGAACGTCAACGACACGCTCGGGCACGATGCTGGCGACCAGATGCTCATAGAGGTGGCCCGGCGCCTGCTAGAGACTGTGCGTAGCGGCGACACCGTAGCGCGGATGTCGGGCGACGAGTTCACGATCGTGCTGGCCGATATCGGGCAGGTAGACGATGCGGCGCGTGTGGCGCAGAAGATTCTCCACGCCTTCGAGCCGCCGTTTCTCATCGCCGGACGCGAGTTGGCCATGGGCGCAAGCCTTGGCATCGCGATATTCCCGCTTCACACGGGCGACGCTAACGAGCTGCTGAGTTACGCCGATCTCGCCATGTACCGCGCCAAGGAGGCAGGTGACAACCGTTATCAGTTCTATACCGCAGAGATGACCGCCCAGGCTGCGGACGTGTTGGCGCTGGAAAACGAACTGCGCCAGGGCCTTGAACGCGGTGAGTTCTTCCTGAACTACCAGCCGATCGTGGACGCTGGCGGCAACATTGTGGGCGCCGAGGCCCTGCTGCGCTGGCAGCACGGTCGGCGCGGACTGATTCCGCCGGCGAGATTTATTTCGCTGGCGGAGACGACCGGTCTGATCCTGCCGATCGGCGAATGGGTGCTGCGCCAGGCCTGTGTCCAGGCGATGGCCTGGCGCAAGCCCAATGGCGCGTTGTTGCGTATGACGGTGAATGTTTCGCCACGCCAGTTCAGGCATGGCGACCTGGCGAAGACCATAGCGACGATCCTGGCAGAGACCGGGCTCGCCCCGAGTGCCCTCGATCTCGAGATCACCGAGGGCGTCCTGATGCAGGGGGAAACGTTGGCACAGGAAGTGTTTTATCAGCTCAGCGAACTCGGCCTCTCCTTTGCGATTGACGACTTCGGCACCGGCTTCTCGAACTTTGCTTATTTAAAGCGTTTCCCGATTAACAGTCTCAAGATCGATCAGTCCTTCATTCGAGACCTCATCACCGATCCGAACGATGCTGCGATTGTGAAGGCCATCATCGGCATGGCGCACAGTCTCGGCATCAAGACCACCGCCGAAGGGGTAGAAACCCTGGAGCAGAAGGAGTTTCTGCTGGCGTACGGCTGCGACCTCATGCAAGGCTATTATTTCAGCTACCCGCTCCCGCCGGAGGCGTTTACGGCGCTGCTCGATGCCGGCAAGCCCCTGCTCGGTAACGATCCGTGAGAGTTATTGGGGCGCTGGTGGCCGCCGTGCTGCTGGCAGCGCTAGGTGGCTTGAGCTGGTATCTCACCCGTCCGGCAGCACCTGGGGTAGCTGCTGCCGGTGCAGCAGGCGGCGGGCCGGGTGGGCCTGGCGCTGGTGGGCGCGGTGGTGGGCGCGATAGTGGTAGTGGGCGCGATAGTGGTAGTGGGCGCGATAGTGGTAGTGCGTCTACGGTGGGCGTGGCCACGGCAGAAAAAGCCAGCGTCCCGGTGCTGATTGATGCTTTGGGTACGGTCACGCCGCAGGCCACGGTCAAGGTGCGCCCGCTGGTATCGGGGGTGCTTGAGAAAGTGCTGTTTAGCGAAGGCCAAGTGGTCAAGGCCGGGCAGCTCTTGGCGCTGATTGACCCGCGCCAGTTTGAGCTGGCTTTGATGCAGGCATCGGGCCAGTTACAGCGTGATAGTGCGCAACTCGACAGCGCCAAAGTCACCTTGCAACGCTTTAAAACGCTGCTTGAGCAAGACTCGATTGCGCGGCAAGACGTTGACACGCAAACCGCGCTGGTCAAGCAGCTCGAAGGCACAGTGATGGTTGATAAGGCCAACGAGGGCATCGCCAGGCTCAACCTCAGCTACACCCGCGTGACGGCCCCCATCAGTGGCCGGGTGGGTTTGCGCACGGTCGATGTGGGCAACGTGGTTAACCCGAGTGATGTCAATGGCGTAGCGCTTATCACGCAAATCGCACCGATTGATGTGGTGTTTGCCGTGCCGCAAGACCGTGTGGGTGATTTGCAAAAAACAACTGGCGCTGCTGCCATCAAAGTCACCGTGATGGACAGAACCCGAGTCGCCGTGCTTGAAGTGGGCAGCTTTGCATCGCTAGACAACCAGATCGACACCACGACGGGCACGGTCAAGGCCAAAGCGCGTTTTGCCAACGCACAAGGCGCGCTGTTCCCGAACCAGTTTGTCAATGTGCAGCTGTTGCTTAAAACGCTTGACAACGCCGTGGTGGTGCCGGTTGCCGCTTTGCGCCAAGGCAGTGCGGGCGACTATGTATATGTGCTCAACGCTGATCGCAGCGTGTCGCTTAGGCTAGTCACGCGCGGGCCAGCCACGGTTGAAAAGGTTGTGCTGGCAGCAGGGTTGCGGGCAGGCGAAAAGGTGATTACCGAAGGTGCTGACAGGCTTAAAGATGGCTCTCGCGTATCGCTGGCAGGTGATGCGCCGCGCGGCTCTGGCGGTGGGGCTAATGTGGCTGGTGGGGCTGGTGGGGCTAGTAGGGCTGGTGGCAAGCGACCTGCGCAATGAGTCCCTCGACGCCCTTCATTGAGCGGCCCGTTGCCACGTCGCTGCTGATGGTCGCCATCGTGCTGGCCGGCTTGATAGGTTTCAAGTTTTTGCCACTCTCTGCACTGCCGCAAGTCGATTACCCGACGATTCAAGTACAAACGCTGTACCCCGGTGCCAGCCCTGAGGTGATGGCGCAAACGGTGAGTGCTCCTCTTGAACGGCAGTTTGGGCAAATGCCGGGCTTAAGTCGCCTCAGCTCAACCAGCGCGGCGGGTGTGTCGATCATCACGCTGCAATTTGGTTTGGGCTTGGCACTTGATGTGGCTGAACAGCAAGTGCAGGCCGCGATCAACGCCGGTGGCTCGCTGCTCCCCGCTGACTTGCCCGCACCGCCCGTGTACGCAAAAATCAATCCGGCTGATGCACCTGTTTTAACGTTGGCGATCACCTCAGACACCTTGCCTTTGACGGAGGTACAAAACCTCGTCAACACGCGGCTTGCCCTCAAGATCAGTCAGGTTAATGGTGTGGGTTTGGTCACCCTCAGTGGTGGCCAGCGGCCTGCGGTGCGCATACAGGTCGACACGCGCGCCTTGGCCTCCTACGGCTTGGGCCTTGATACCTTGCGCATGGCCATTACGGCTGCCAATGCCAACGCCGCCAAAGGCAGCATTGACGGCCCAACCCGCGCCTACAGCATCAACGCCAACGACCAGCTCGCGCAGGCGGCTGACTATAAAAACCTCATCATCGCTTACCGTAACGGCGCAGCCATTCGCTTGAGTGATGTGGCCCAAGTGGTTGATGGCGCTGAAAACACCAAGCTCGGTGCTTGGCGCGGTGTGGCTGCTGATGCCGGGGGGCAACGTTGGGGCCAGTTAGATCCGGCGATTATTTTGAACGTACAGCGCCAGCCCGGGGCTAATGTCATCGCTACCGTTGATGCGATTAAAGCCAGGTTGCCCGAACTGCAAGCGGGTCTGCCCATTGCACTTAAAGTTGAAGTGCTCAGTGACCGCACCACCGGCATACGCGCATCGCTGATGCATGTTGAGATTGAGCTGGCGCTGGCCGTGCTGCTGGTGGTACTGGTGATATTTGCGTTTCTACGCAGCCTGCGCGCCACCGTGATAGCCAGCTTGGCCGTGCCGATTTCGCTCATAGGCACTTGCGGCGCGATGTACTTGCTGGGCTACAGCCTGAACAATTTAAGCCTGATGGCACTCACCATTGCCACTGGCTTTGTGGTGGACGATGCGATTGTGATGATTGAAAACATCTCGCGCTACATCGAAAAAGGCGAGGCGCCCATGGCTGCTGCTATCAAGGGCGCAGCGCAAATTGGTTTCACGATTATTTCGCTGACGGTGTCGCTGATTGCGGTGCTGATACCGCTGCTGTTCATGGATGATGTGGTCGGACGGCTGTTTCGCGAGTTCGCGGTCACGCTGGCCATTGCGATTTTGATTTCAGCCGTTGTGTCACTAACACTCGTGCCGATGATGTCGGCACGCTGGTTAAAGAAACCAGAAGAAAAATCCAGCGATACGACTAGCTGGAAACTGGAACAGTTCTTCGGCAATGTCATGCAACGCTATGACGGCGCACTGGGCTGGGTGCTCAAGCGCCAGGGCCTGACTCTGGTGGTGGCACTGGCTACCCTGCTGCTGACGGTGCTGCTCTATGTGCTGATACCCAAGGGCTTGTTCCCGACGCAGGACACCGGCCAGTTGCAGGCCCGCATCGAGGCCCTGCAGTCGGTCTCTTACGCCCGCATGTCTGAGCTGCAACTGTCTGCTGCCAAAGCCATTCTTGAAGATGCCGATGTTGAAACACTCGCCTCCTTCATCGGCGTGGACGCAGCCAACAACACCATGCTGCACACCGGGCGTATGCTGATTAACCTGAAGGCCAAGCGCTCCAGCAGTCAGATTGACACCATGGACAGGTTGCGTGAACGCGTCGGCAAAATCGCCGGTGTGACGCTGTATTTGCAGCCGACGCAAGACTTGACGATTGACGCTGAAACTGGCCCCACGCAGTTCCGTTTGTCGATTGAAGGCGCAGACGACAAAGTGGTCACGCAATGGGCTAACCAGTTGGCCGCGCAAATGAAGTTATCCAGTAGCTTGCGCAATGTGTGGTCTGATGCGGGCTCAAGCGGCCCATCGGCCTACATCTCGGTAGACCGCGACACCGCTGCGCGCTTAGGCATCACCACCGCGTCGATTGACGACGCGCTCTACAGCTCGTTCGGCCAGCGCATTGTGTCCACTATTTTTACCGAAACCAACCAATACCGCGTCATTCTGGAGGCCATGCCCAACCAGCTGAACAGCATTGCATCGCTGGGCAACTTGCCGCTTAAAACGGGCGCGGGCAGCAGCACACCGCTCTCCGCATTTGCCATCATCACCGAGCGGCCCGCGCCCTTGCAAGTCACCCGGGTTGATCAGTACCCCGCTACCACGCTGGGCTTTGACACCGCAGCCGGGGTATCGCTCGGCAAGGCGGTGGATAGCATCAAGCAAGCGGCCAAAGAC
>JBCKNM010000070.1:0-7345 GCA_038902775.1 Polaromonas sp. | reverse complement strand
CTTGGCGAAGGTGCCGAACAGCCCGGCGTCCAGCGGACCCCAGCCGCGGCCGTAGAGCGCCGCAACGCGATGCGATTCGCCCTTGTCGCGCAGAGTGTTCAGACGGTCGGCGACGGTCTTCAACGCCTCGTCCCAGGAGATGGGCACGAACTTGGGATCCTCGTTGCGCCCTTTCTTGGGATTGGTGCGCTTCATCGGCCCCTTGAAGCGGTCCGGGTCATACAGGAAGTACGTGCCCAGATGCCCCTTGGGACAGAGCTTGCCGTTGGAGACGGGGTTGCCCGAGTCGCCATAGATCGCGTGCACCCTGCCGTCGGTGGTGTAGACATCGATGCCGCAGCGCGCCGGGCACTGGCCGCAGATGTTCTTGGTGATCTTGGTCTCACCGGCTGGCTTGGCCTGCGCTTGTACGGGCACCGGCTGCAGCGTCTGCAGCACACCAGCGCCGATCACGCCGGTCGCAGCGGTGGCCTGTAGGAAGCGTCGGCGCGAAGTGGCGGGTTGGAAAATGCGTTCAATAAAGCCCATAGTCATAGTCTCCTCAAGGTGGGTGGGTGAGTGGGGTGAGTGGGTCAGTTCAGTCCGCCAAACAATTGGCGCCGGGCGTCGTCCGTGAAACGGCGGGACTTGGTGCACAAGGGGCACAGCGCCGATAGGTCCTGCTCTTCCTGGCCGGGGACCGGGGTAAAGGCATCGCCGCACGACGAGCAGCTGGCGCGCCCGTGCGAGGCCAGCACCTGCACGCCGGGCCGCCCGCCGTGTGCCTGCAGGTGGATCGCGACTTCGGGGCAGCCCCGCACGCAGGTGCCGCAGGCGATGCAGCGCTCGCTGGACCATTGCAGATGCACGGCCAAGCCGTCGTCGACTACCGACAGCGCTGCCGTCGGGCACAGGGCCACGCACATACGCCGATCGCAGCAGCGGGCATCGACGTGCAACTGCGGGTACATCTCGGCCGGAATCGCCGTCTCGTGAGCCTGCGCCAGCACGGCGACCGCGGCGAGTTGTCGCTCGCGCTCGGGCGAGGGCCGTCGCTGGTTGGCCGTGTAGGCGGCGCGACCGCTGCCCCCCATCGGCACGGCCGCCGGACGTTGGCGTCCGGTCGGGCGCTGCAGCGCTTCGCGGAAGAACGAGCGGCGGTCGACCCTCGGCGCCTCCTCGGTGGCGGGCGCAATCGCGTCCGGGCGCTGGTCGAGCGGCAGCGCTTCGCGCACGATCGACGGCCTGCGACGCTCGCCAATGGCATCGAGCCACAGCACCGTCGCATCGAGCGCGGCCTGCGCCGGGTGGTCGGGGTGGGCCTCGGTGCAGCCCGCCTCGCAGCCGGCGCACCAGCCTCGGTCAACGACATGCACCACGATCCCGGCAGCCTGACGGGCCAGCAGATGCCCCGGCATCAGCGCGCCCAGGCAGGGCACGACGAGGGTGTCGGGCGCCAGATGGCCGACCGGCACCTTGCGGCATTCGATGCGAAGCACCTCAGGCGGCGCTGCCGCTGGCACCGGATCGGCCAGCATGGCCAGTTCGGGCAGGGCGAGCGCCTGTGTCGGGCAGGTGGCGGTGCAGCGGCCGCAACCGATACAGCTTTCGGACAGTTCCACCGCCTCGACCGACACGGTCAGCGCACCAACCGGACAGGCTGCGGCGCACGCGCGGCACTGGCCGTGGCGGCTGCGCAGCGGCAGGCACGCGCCTTCGTCGTGCAAGAGCGTTCGGTTATCGCGAAGCCGCGTGTGTGCGGGAAGCTTGTCTCTGGAGTGCATGGCGATGGGTGGCGGTGGGCTCATGAGGTTTTCAAGTTCCTATCGTTGTCAGGCCCCGGGCAGAGCGATGACGTCATTCGAAATGCTAACTTCTGCCCTCGCCGGGCAGTTTGATATAGATCAATCAGGCCGCAGTGGGCGAACCTATTGGCTCGCGGTTGCAGTATTTCATGATCAGGGATCACTAGTGTCCGGTGAATAGCTACAGGATTCCGAGAAAGCCCAATGTTGACGCTGGGTTGCGGTTGTTTTTGTTTGGTGCCGATTTGAAATTGGAGGTCGATTTTCTTGGTAGTTTCCCTGGATTGATATTTCTGGGGACTTCAAGTGAATTCTGGAAAAACGCTATTTGCGCAACTCATGGAATTTGTGCTGTGGACGAGCTTTGCTCGCAGCGTTGCCACTTATTCAGGCGATGCACGTGCCATGACACTGCCATGCACCGAGCACTTTCGCGCCATGGCTTACGCACAGCTCACGTGGCGAGAATCACTGCGCGATATCGAGGCCACGCTGGGGGCCAACTCAAGCAAACTCTACGGCATGGGCTTTCGTCAAACGGTGCGCCGCTCAACGCTGGCCGATGCCAGCGAGCGACGCGACGGGCGCATCTGGTATGACCTGGCCATGCTCTTGATTGGCCGGGCACGAAAGCTTCACGCCCAAGATGAACCCGATCTCGATGTCAACATTGCTGGCAATCGGGATAGGAAGAAGCCTCACGGCCCCTCCCTCCCACACCACCGGACATACGGGTCACGTATCCGGCGGTTCCTTGAAACAAAACATCGTTGATCTCACGGGATTCGGGGTCAGGTCTCAATACTGTTCGGTTAAGCTGTCTTTATCCGACTCCCCACAGCCGACCGAGCACCGCGCCCGCGGCCAGCAACACGGCAAACAGCAGCTCCATCTTGAAGGTGCGGAACAGCACCTCGTTGAACGCCAGGCCGGGCGGGCAACGCACGAAGTCGCGCCGCAAGGACCAGGCCGCCGGCAACAACAGGCAAGGCAGCAGCAGCAGGGGCGTAGCGGCGAGCCAGGCCATCAGCGGCGTCAGCGCAAAGGGCACGAGCAACAGCAGCGTGTACAGCCGCTGCGAGACGGCGGCGCCGAAGGTGACGGCAAAGGTGCGCCGGCCGACCAGGGCGTCATGGACCATGTCGCGGTGGTTGTTGACCGCCAATGCCGCCGCAGCGAGCGCGCCGATGGCCATTGCGGCGAGCATCGTCACGCCGCCGATGCTGTCGGTGAGCACCCAGTCGGTGCCCATCACCGCCACCAGCCCGAAGAACACGAACACCGTCGCCTCACCGAGCGGCGTGTAGGCGATCGGCCGCGGCCCGCCCATGTAGGCCAGCGCGGCGAGCAACGACGCCACGCCGATCGCCAGCACCGGCCAGCTGCGTTGCGCGAACAGCAGCAGGCCGAGCGCGGTGGCCGTGATCGCCACGAACACGATCGCGATGCGCACCGTGCGCACCGCGAGCCAGCCGAGGGCGGTGGCGCGTGGCAGCCCGATGCGCGTGCCGCTGGCGTCGCCGCCGCGCACGGTGTAGCCGACATCGTTCTGCAGGTTGGTCACGACCTGCACCAGCAGCGCCGCGGCCAGGATGATCAGCGAGACCAGCGGGTCGAGGGCGCCGGTGCGCTGCCAGCCCAACGCCGCACCGACCAGCACCGGGCTCACGGCCACCAGCAGGCTGCGCGGGCGCAGCGCGGCGATCCAGGCGGCAGTGCGGCCGGGGCGTACCGCAACCCCCGAGCCGTGCTGCTCAGCGTTCATGCATTCGCTCCGGCGGTGAGCGGCCTGCGCCCGACATGGATGCAGGCGATGCCGCAGGAGAGGTTGCGGTACTGGACCTCGGCAAAACCCGCCTCTTCGAGCAGCGCCTTGAATTCGCGCTAGTCGGGGAAGCGCCGGATCGATTCGACGAGGTAGGTGTAGACCTCGGGAGGGATAGGAAATTCAACCGCATGAGCCCAAGTATCCCACCGTATCGCGTCCTCAGAAAACGTGGAAAACGTGTTTACCCTCAGGCGGCAGGCTGACTCTGCCCAAGAATTTTTGCCCCATTGGGCACAAGCGGGGTGCTTAGGGCTCGCTCAGAAATAACTTGCACATTTGGCGCGCCAGCTTCGGGTGCCCTGCGTTGTTGCGAATCGCTTCTTAATTAAGTGAACAGCATTGGGTCTGTCCCCTATTATTATTCTATTATCGCCCCTCCTATTGCCCCTATTGCCTAAAATCAAGCCGGGTGTCGGGCCATAGACGTTCAGGGTTGCTCGCCGTCATAATGTCCACCAGACGGCCAACGCGAAGGGCATTGACACAACTCGGTGACGACGTTCCGGGTGTGTGTTGCCAGAGCGCTGCATTTCCTGCGGAGCAATCCACCAGAGAGGCAAGGCATGACAGTTGAAGCGACGATAGCCGCGACTATGGAAAAACCCGCGCACGTGCCAGCGGCATCTGCGCTGCTGGCCGTTGTCGAAGCCACCTTGCGCGACCTGCATGCGGGCCGGCCGGACCTGCCGCCGGTCACGCTAGCCAGCGTGCTGGACCAGGACCTCGGCTTCGACAGTCTGGCGCGCATGGAACTGCTGCTGCGCACGGAACGGGCCTTCGGCATCGCCCTGCCGGAGGACACGCTGCAACGCGCCGAGACCGTGGCCGACTTGCTGGATGCGGTGCAACGCGGTGTTGCCGCGCCTGACCAAGACCGCAGTGGCGGCGCCCTGACGCCGCCCTTGCCCGTTGCGGCCCCATTGACCGACGCCGACACCGCTCAGGACGGCGCGCCGCTGACCGCCTCCACTTTGATCGAGGTGCTGGCATGGCATGTGCAGGCCCATCCCGAACAGACGCAGATCATTTATCTGCAAGACGACAGCGAGCAGCGGATCAGCTACCGCCAGCTCGCCGACGCGGCGGCGGCGGTTGCCGCCGGCCTGCAGCGCGCCGGCGTGGCGCCGCGCCAGAGCGTGGCCATCATGCTGCCGACCTCGCCCGAGTACTTCAGCAGCTACTTCGGCATCCTGATGGTCGGCGCCATTCCGGTACCGATCTATCCGCCGGCGCGCCCGTCGCAGCTCGAAGACCATGTGCTGCGGCACACCGGCATCCTGGCCAACGCGCAGGCGGTGGTGCTCGTCACCGTGGCCGAGGCGATGGTGGTGGCGCGCCTGCTGCAGGCGCGCGTGCCGGGCCTGCGCCATGTGCTCACGCCGCAGCAACTGGCCGAAAAAGGCGGTACGCCGACGCCGGTGGCGGTGCGTGGCGATGACATCGCCTTCATCCAGTACACCTCGGGCAGCACCGGCAACCCCAAGGGCGTGGCGCTGACGCACGCCAACCTGCTGGCCAACATTCGCGCGATGGTGCAGGCGGTGCAGGCCACGCCGCGCGACGTGTTCGTCAGTTGGCTGCCGCTGTACCACGACATGGGGCTGATCGGCGCCTGGCTGGCCCCTTTGTACGTCGGCTTTCCGCTGGTGGTTATGTCGCCGCTGGCCTTTCTGGCCAAGCCGCTGCGCTGGCTGCAGACCATCCACCGCTACCGCGGCACGCTGTCGGCAGGGCCGAACTTCGCCTACGAGCTGTGCCTCAAGCGCATCGACGATGCGGCGCTCGCCGGGCTGGACTTGAGCTCATGGCGCCTAGCCTTCAACGGTGCCGAGGCCGTCAGCCCAGACACCGTGCGGCGCTTCGCCGAGCGCTTTGCCGCCTGCGGCTTGGTGCCGGAGGCAGTGGTGCCGGTTTATGGTCTGGCCGAAGCCTCAGTCGGGCTGCTGTTTCCGCCGCTAGGCCGCATCGCGCCTATCGACCGGGTCCAGCGCGAAGCGTTCACGCGCGAGCATCGTGCTATCCCGGCCGCGCCTGATGATGCTGGCGCGCTACGCTTCGTCGCCTGCGGGCGGGCGCTGCCGGGCCATGCAATCCGCATCGTGGACGAGGCCGACCAGGAGGTCGGCGAGCGGATTGAAGGCCGGCTCGAGTTCCAAGGGCCGTCGGCTACCCGCGGCTATTTCCGCAACCCCGAGCAGACTGCTAAGCTGTTCCATGACGGCTGGCTCGACAGCGGCGACCGCGCCTACAGCGCCGACGGCGACGTCTACATCACCGGCCGCGTCAAGGACATCGTGATCCGCGGCGGGCGCAACCTCTACCCGCAAGAGATCGAGGAGGCGGTCGGGCAGGTGGACGGCGTGCGCAAGGGCTGCGTGGCCGTGTTCGGCAGCCCTGACCCAGCCTCCGGCACCGAGCGCCTGGTGGTACTGGCCGAGGCGCGGCCTGGCCCTGCCGACGCCCTGGCGCTGCTGCGCGCCGCGGTGTCGCGCGCGGTGATCAGCGCCATCGGCGAGCCGCCCGACGAGATCGTGCTGGCGCCGCCGCACAGCGTGCTCAAGACCTCCAGCGGCAAGGTGCGGCGCTCGGACTGCCGCGCACTGTATGAGGCCGGCGGTGTCGGTGCCGCGCTTCCAACCGCCGGGCGGCAGGTGCTGCGGCTGGCGCTCGGTGCGCTCGCTCTACGCTTGCGGCAACTGGGCAGCGCGCTCGGGCGCGTGCTGTTCGGGCTGCACGCGATGGGGCTGTTCTGGCTGCTGGCACCGCTGACCTGGCTGCTGACCCTGCTGATGCCCAATCCGGCCGCCGCCTGGGCCCTCGGCCGCGGGGCCGCGCGCACGCTGCTGCGCTTGACCGCCACGCCCCTGACGGTGCGCGGGCTGGAGCACCTGCCGAGCGGGCCGTGCGTGCTGGTCAGCAACCACGGCAGCTACCTGGACGGCATAATCCTGGTGGCGGCGCTGCCGCGGCCGTATGCCTTTGTCGCCAAGCGCGAATTGCACGGCCAGTTCGTCGCCGGTCACTTCCTGCGGCGGCTCGGTGCCGAATTCGTCGAGCGCTTCGATGTCAAACGCAGTGTCGAGGATGCCAGCCGGATGGCCGAGGCGGTGCTGCAAGGCAGATCGCTGGCCGTCTTTCCCGAAGGCACCTTCGTCGCCCGGCCGGGCCTGCTGCCGTTTCACCTCGGCGCCTTTCTGGCGGCGGCACGCGCCGGCGTACCCGTGGTGCCGGTGACGATCCGCGGCAGCCGGACGATTCTTCCGGAGTTCGCCTGGTGGCCGCGGCGTGGGGCGATCGAGGTCGAGATCGGCGCGCCCATCATGCCACCGGCCGACACGGCCGACCTGTTCGCGGCCGCAGTCAAGCTGCGCGAGGCGGCACGCGCCGAGATCGCCCGCTGCCTCGGGGCGGAATCGTAATCCCTTGACAGATGCAATCTACCTCATTACAGTGTATTAAAATATATTACACGCCGTCATGATTCGGACATTCAAACATCGAGGGCTTGAACGGTTTTTCAGGCAAGGAGATCACAGGGGCATCATCGCCAAAAGCGAGGCTCGCATCGAGCGCCTGCTTGACCGCTTCGACACCGCAGTAAAACCAGAGGATATGAATATTCCTGGATTCAAATTTCACCGGCTGACTGGAAATCGAAAAGGCACTTACTCGGTAACGGTAACCGGAAACTGGCGTATTACATTTTGTTTCGACGGCGAGGATGCCATCGATC
>JBCKNM010000069.1:0-7709 GCA_038902775.1 Polaromonas sp. | reverse complement strand
AGGCAAGGCCAGCTCGCCTATGCGTGAGCGGTGCAGGCCGCCCGAGCCGCCCTCACCTTCAACCCGATTGCCGACCGCCGCAATCATGCGCTTGACCTGGTGGTATTTGCCCTCAGTCAACGTCAGGCTCAGGGTGTTGTCGCCCGTCTTGATGCAAGCCGCCGCACGAACCGGTTTGGGGTCGTCATCCAGCACCACCCCGCTTAAAAGCTTTTGAATTTGCTTGTCATCCACCGCATGTTTGACGGTAACTTCATAGACCTTGGGTACGTGGTGCTTGGGCGAGCTCATGCGGTGAATGAACTTGCCGTCATCTGACAGCAGCAGCAGGCCAGTGGTGTCCTGGTCCAGCCTGCCGACGGCCTGCACACCGGCAGCCGCACCGCCACCGCGCTGGCGAATCGGCGCGGGCAGCAGCGTGTAAATGCTGGGGTAGGTGCTGGGCTTTTGCGAGCACTCGTAGCCCGCAGGCTTGTGCAGCATCAAATAGGCTTTTTCAAAATACTGCCAGACCACGCCCTGCACCGTGAAGTGCAGCGCCTCTGCTTCAAACGGCATGGCAGGCTCGACACACACCTGCTCCGCCACCATGACCAAGCCCTGCTGAACCAGCCCCGCACAAACGCGCCGCGTGCCAAAGCCCTGGGAGAAAAGAATGTCTTGAAGTTGCATGGTTGCCATGGGGCTATTTTTATGCGCTGGTTAGGATTGCCCAAACAAAAGGCCGCCAACGGTTTGTCGTTAGCGGCCTTTGTCAAGGGTAATGGTGTGGTTCAAAACCGTGTAACACTTTTCGTGTGGCCATCGATTTAGCCATGGGCAAAGCGTTCAAAAGTCACATTGTCAGTGTTACCTAAAAGCGGCGCTTTTTGAACCACGCCGGAATTTTCACTTTTCACGACAGCACCAGGGTGCGATACTTGAACCGGGTTTCCTGTCTGTTATCCGTCGCTGACCTGGCCAGCCAAAAAACAAAAGGAGAAGACCATGAAAATATGCACTATAGCGGACGCCATCTTGGCATTGGCGCTGAGCGCGCCAGCCTTCGCCGACACCATCGAACTGAGCAAGACCACGATTAAGGCTGCCGACGGCTCCGAAGTGCCGGTCGAAGTCGCCAAACCCGCAGGCAAGGGCCCCTTCCCACCGGTGCTGTTCATCCATGCCAAGCGCGGCTACGAAGGCGACGAACGCGCCCACGTGCGCGAACTCGCCGCTCAGGGCTTTCTCGTCGTCGCGCCCGACTGGCAGAGCGGGCGCTTCATCGAACGCTGGCCCTCGGCGCACAATCCCGAAACCGAACTCGACGTCGAAGCCGGGCTGGATTACCTGAAGTCGCTGCCGAATGCGTGCAAGCAACCGGTCGGCATTGTCGGCCTGTCGCGCGGGCCCTATTACGCCATCCGCCTCGCCGCCAAACGCGGCCAGGACATCGCCGCCATCGTCAGCTATTACGGCCACATGCAAAACCCCAACGCGTCCGAGCCGGACCAACTGTTCCGCGTCGCACCCGAAGTGATGCAACTCACCACGCCGATTCTGTATCTCATCGGCGAGCAGGATTTTGAGCTGCGCCGCATCAACGGCGGCCGCGCGTTCTACGCGCTGTGGGAACGCGGCGTGCCGGTGGAATACCAGGTCTATCCGATGGCGCGGCGTGCGTTCGATTTCCGTGCGGACCAGACGCCGGAGGAGAAGATTGCCGCGCGGCATGCGCGGGAGCGGGCGAAGAACTGGTTGATGAGGTGGATGAAGTTGACGCCGGAGATGCGGTGTCAGTGATGTCGTTGAAGGCGGCTGCGCGCGAGGGCGGGTTGGCCGGGGGTTGCCCGAGATGACTTCCCAACAAGGCAATGCGTCTGTTCTGATCCCTCGATTTGAGCGTGAAAGCGCCCATCCCCGTCTGCCCGTGCGCCAGTGGGTGCTGCCACCCGAAAAAGTGTTACCCGATTTTGAAGCACGCCCCCGGCCAGCAACAGGGCGGCGACGGCGTCGCGTCTCGAGTTCCTCATGTCTGTCTCCTTTGAATCGCGGAGCGCATTGCCCCGGCTTGTTTGGCTTTGCCGGGTTGATGTGTTTGCGTTGCGCGTCAAAGAACAGCGGCGCAGCTGGCCGGAGAAGGCGCAGCGAAAAACCAAATGGTTTCCCCTTGAGCAGGCCGCCATGGCAGTGTCCGACACTGAACTGGGCGAGTTATTATTGAGCTGGGCAGCGGTTTCGCCAGCCACATAAGCGGCAGCACCAGCTAGCCCGCCTTGCGACGCAGCGGTTTATACATCAGCGTCGCCACCAGCGCGATCAGACTTGCGACAAACATCACTGTGAACGCCGCAGTGTAATTGCCATCGCGATCAAATATTGCAGCGCCCAGCCAGCCACCCAAACCACCGAAGATGTGATGCACCATCACAATGATCCCGCCTATTGCGCCCATGTTCTTGAGGCCAAAGGAATCGCGGATGAACAGCACGAGCAATGGCGCAGTCATTAAAAACGTCACTCCAAACACCAGTGAGAAAATCGCAACAGACAGATGCGACTGATCGATCATGACAAGAAGAAAGACCGCGATGCGCGCGATAAAGGCCGCCGCTGTGGCGATAACCGGGCCTGTCCAGTCGCCCCACATCCCAGAAGCGATAACGCCGACCAGTCCGGCAATACCCATCACCGCCAGCAGATTACCGGCGAGAAATGGGCTGACACCGCGATCCATCGCGAAGGCGACAACATGCGTGGAGACAAAAAAATCATTCAGACCGCAAATCGCAAAAATCAATATCAGCAGCCAGAACTGGCGCGTTCGCATGGCTTGGCGCAGGCTCATCCCTTCGCGCACCGGACCGGCCGCCTGCCTTGCGGTGGCCTCCTTGCCGGGCACGGCATAAAATATGAGCGGCAGGAACAGCAGATGCGCGAGCCCGGCCCAAACGAAAACCGAGCGCCAGCCGATCGTCACGAGCACCGCCGCAAGCACCGCGATGATGACAAGTTGTCCCACACTCATGCCCGCGCTCGCCACGCCATTGGCAAAGCCGATCCGGTCGGGAAATGCGCGCGTCACCATGACGCCGACGGGTGAAAGCGAAATCAGTCCATTGGCGAATGCATAGACAATTCCAAACAGCACAATGGCGTGCCAGGGCTGGGTCACCAGACTCATCGCGCCAATGCTCGCTCCGCTGATCACCATACCCCAGCCGAGTATCGCGCGCAGGCTCGCTTTGTCCGCCAGCCGGCCCGAGTAAAACATGGCGAATGCGGTGATCGTCTGGAACACCAGAACGGCGACGCCGATATCGCTGCGGGACCAGTTCAATTCTTCGACCATGGGTTTCAGGGTCAAGCCAATGGCGAATCTTGCGCCGCCGCCTATGAAAATGATGAGAAAGCCGGTCGCCAAGACAATCCACGCGGCCCGGCTGGTCGTGATTTTCGGCATGAGTCAGGCGTCCCTTTTTTCCGCAGCGGTAAACTGATTTGACCGGCAGACAAATGAACGCACTGGCGAATTTGATTCGACACGGATTTTTCTATTTAAAATTGTAGGAATATTGACATATATACCCCGACTCATTGAGAGATCGGGAAAAATGTCTTGCATTTGGCCGGAATGAGGATTCGGATGGGGCATGACGATCCGATTTGGTTTCCTGGACGATGAGAGCCGTGAAAGATTAATTGCGTTGGCGCGCGATGGATCAACGATTTCGCGGGTGACGCGGCGCGCGAACGCGATTGTCCTGCTGGATGCCGGATGGAGCGTGAACGATGTCGCCAAAGCGTTTTTGCTCGACGACGACACCATCCGGGGCTGGCGCAAACTATTTGAGCAGCGCGGCGTTGAAGGCAGGGATAGGAAATTCAACCGCATGAGGCCAAGTATCCCACCGAAAAGTGGCCTCAAAATACGTGCTGACTCTCAGTCGCCGGCCTAATTACCCAAGAAATTGCGCCCCATAGTCAGCAACGACGCCTTTGGTGACCCCGTGGGCACAGCCCTACCCCGGCGCAGTCGTCGCTTTTTAGGTCAGCAGGTTCACCAGTCTGTGCGCTGATCTTCGGGGTAGTCGGGTGCTGATTGGCTGGTCATATCCCAGTCCGGCATAGCGTCCACACCCTCGCATGTAAACACCGGCCGTAGCACTGCCCACCACCAGCGCGGTCATGCCGTGCGCACCTGGCAACAGCGGAGTACCACCATTGCCAGCCACACCCAACATCACCGCTTTCTGTTTGCCGGCGTTGTAGTGTTGGTCAGTGCGCGCGGTTCGGCTTCACCACGCGCAAGTGCTGAGGAGATACATCGCCAGTGCTTCGCAAGTGTCAGCCAGTGCGCTGGAGCGCAGATATTGGTGTCGGCTCGCTTGCGCATCGTGCTGGATTAAAACCGCGTTGATCGTGGCACCTGTGGCGCATCCCCGCTACGGCCACCCGCTTCGCTTTTACATAAGGCCGCATTTCAGAAAATGCAGGGCAGTCATTCCGCTAAAGCGCCACTTGATGCCCTGCACCGCTACGCGCCCTCACGGGTTTCCAAATAAGGCGTTGCAAAGTGGCCTTCGCTGGGTACGGTCGCACAGCCGTCGGCGCTCCCCGTTCGCTGGCGCGCCCTACGCGCCGCCGTCTATGCGCCCTTGTGATCTGCCTGCGCCGTGGCATTAGTCAGGCGCTTTGCGCAGTGTTTTAGTCAGTGGCCTACGGCCATTCATCTTGTGTCTGCCCCCGCCCACCCTCGGCCTTGCCGCTACGCGGCTTCGGCTCTGCGCGCTGAACTGCCCGTCTGCCCCCCAAGGGGGCTCCCTCAGTCAGCGCGATACCGGGGAAAGCGGCGCTGGCGCTTCGACAATCCAATCACTTGCCATATTGATGGGAACATTGATGGGAAAAACAAATTATGCACAACCTAAAAACTATAAAACCTTTGTAAATCAAAGACTTACAAAGGTTAACTGGCGGAGAGGGTGGGATTCGAACCCACGGTACCTTGCGGTACGCCTGATTTCGAATCAGGTACATTCGGCCACTCTGCCACCTCTCCCACGTCGCTCATTCTATCAGGCAGTCAGTACCTTCATGCCGCCCATGTAGGGCTGCAGCACTTCGGGGATGATGACGCTGCCGTCGGCTTGCTGGTAGTTCTCCAGCACGGCCACCAGGGCGCGTCCGACTGCAAGACCCGAGCCGTTGAGCGTATGTACAAACTCGTTTTTGCCCTGCGCATTTTTAAAGCGGGCATGCAAGCGCCGGGCCTGGAAGGCTTCGCAGTTGGATACCGAGCTGATCTCGCGGTAGGTTTTTTGCGCCGGTAGCCAGACTTCAAGGTCGTAGGTTTTGCTCGCGGCAAAGCCCATGTCGCCGGTGCACAGCAGCATGACGCGATAGGGTAAGCCCAGCTTTTGCAAGATGACTTCGGCGTGGCCCGTCATGGCTTCCAGCGCTTCGTAGCTTTTGTCGGGATGCACAATTTGCACCATCTCGACCTTATCGAACTGATGCTGGCGGATCATGCCTCTGGTGTCGCGGCCATAGCTGCCAGCCTCAGACCTGAAGCACGGTGTGTGGGCTGTGAATTTGAGCGGCAGCTTCGCCTCGGGCACGATCTCGTCACGCACAAAGTTGGTCAACGGTACTTCGCTGGTTGGAATTAGGTATTGGTCTGGGGCAGGTTTAAAGAGTTCGTTGAGACCGCCTCGAACGTATCCTTCGGGCTGCGCTAGCAAATGCGTAGTTGGTACCATCCCGCTGCGCGGAACCCGAAACAAATCTTCTTCAAACTTCGGCAACTGCCCGGTACCGCGCAATGAGTCGGCGTTGACTATGTAGGGCACATAGCACTCGGTGTAACCATGCTGTTCCGTTTGCACGTCGAGCATGAACTGCGACAGCGCCCGGTGCAGTCGCGCCAGCGGGCCTTGCATGACGGTAAAGCGCGAGCCTGTGAGCTTGGTGCCCATTTCAAAGTCCAGCCCCAGCGGCGCGCCGACATCAACGTGATCTTTGGCTTCGAAGCTCATGGCTGCGGGGGAACCGCCAATACCCTCGGACGGACTCCATTTGCGCACTTCAAGATTGCCGTGTTCGTCACTGCCCTGCGGCACTGACTCGTGCGGCAGATTGGGCACAGCCAGCAACAAAGACAGCAACTCTGTTTGCAGCGCATCGAGCCGCGCGGCTGATGCTTCAAGCTCGGCTTTTGAGTTGCTCACCTGCGCCATCACAGCCGTCGCATCTTCGCCTTTGGACTTGAGCTGGCCGATTTGTTTGGAAAGGGTGTTGCGCTGATTCTGCAACTCTTCAGTGCGGGACTGCAGGGCTTTGCGCTCGGCCTCCAGCACCTGGAAGGCCTCGACGTTCAAAAAGGCTTGTGGATTTTTGCGAGTCTCCAGGCGTGCAATAGCAAAGGGCAGGTCTTTGCGGAGCAGATTGATATCTAACACGAGGTGATTTTATTTTTCGATGAATGGGTCAGCCAAGTTGATGCAATTGGCTGACAGTCACATCCATCTCATGGCCCTGCGCATCGAGCTTGAGGCCTTTGGGCAACGGGAACTTGATGGTCTCTACAATGCCGTCCATTTTGCGGATAGACACCGCGCCCAGCGCCTTGATGCGGTCAATCACCTGCTTGACCAGTATCTCGGGTGCCGATGCGCCTGCGGTCAGGCCGACAGTGGCCATGCCGTCAAACCAGCTTTCTTGCAGCTCGCTGGCATCGTCAACCATGTAGGCCGTAGTGCCCAGCTTGGCGCCCAGCTCGCGCAGGCGGAGGCTGTTGGAACTGGTCGGGCTGCCAACCACGATCAAGATATCAACCTGGCTACTGAGCATCTTGACAGCATCCTGCCGATTTTGTGTGGCGTAGCAAATGTCCTGCATCTTAGGGCTGCGCACCTGCGGGAAGCGGGCCTTGATCGCCGCGGTAATTTCAGCCGCATCGTCAACGCTCAAGGTGGTTTGCGTGACCACGGCCAGTTTTTCAGTTTGCAGCGGTGAAATGCGCGCTACATCAGCCACGCTTTCAACCAGATGAATGCCGCGCTCTAACTGGCCCATGGTGCCTTCGACTTCAGGGTGGCCCTTGTGGCCAATCATGATGAACTCATAGCCTTCGCGGTGAAGCTTGGCAACTTCAACATGCACCTTGGTCACCAGCGGGCAGGTGGCATCAAAAATCTGGAACCCACGGCGCTCGGCCTCAAGCTTAATTGCCTTGCTCACCCCATGCGCGCTAAAAACCAGCGTTGCGCCTGGCGGTACATCAGCCAGATTTTCAATAAAGATGGCACCTTTTTGTTTCAGGTCATTCACCACATAGGTATTATGAACAATCTCGTGGTGCACGTAAATCGGCGCGCCAAATTTGGTCAACGCACGCTCGACGATTTCAATCGCGCGGTCAACACCAGCGCAAAAGCCGCGTGGTTCGGCAAGTATTATTTCTTGTGGTTTTGTAGCCATATCAGAGCACCCTTATCAACTGCACTTCAAACACAACAGACTGCCCCGCCAATGGGTGATTAAAGTCAAACTGCACGGCACCCGCCACATCACCGACCTGCTGCACAGCACCTGCGTACTGGCCCATGCCGTCGGGCGTGGGAAACTGCACCACATCACCCACCTTGTACTGCTCGTCCTGCTCGCCCAGCTCATTGAGCAGCTTGCGCGCCACCCATTGCAGCAGATCGGGGTTGCGCTCGCCAAAG
>JBCKNM010000068.1:0-7855 GCA_038902775.1 Polaromonas sp. | reverse complement strand
ACCGGTCCCTGCGGCCCCTGTTCGGAAATTTTTTACGACCACGGCGAGCACATCCCCGGCGGGCCACCGGGCAGCCCGGGTGAAGACGGCGACCGCTTCATCGAAATCTGGAACCACGTCTTCATGCAGTTCGACATGCAGGCCGATGGCAGCCTGGTCAAGCTGCCCGCGCCGTGTGTAGACACTGGCATGGGCTTGGAGCGCCTGGCTGCCATCTTGCAGCAGGTTCACAGCAACTACGAGATTGATATTTTTGCTGCCCTTATCAAAGCCGCATCACGTGAAACCGGCGAGAAGGATTTGAACAATAAGAGCCTGCGCGTGATTGCTGACCACATTCGCGCCACCGCATTTTTAGTCAGCGACGGCGTAAACCCGTCAAACGAAGGCCGTGGCTACGTGCAGCGCCGCATCATCCGCCGCGCGATTCGCCATGGCTACAAGCTGGGCAAAAAAACGCCGTTCTTCCACAAGCTGGTGGCCGACCTGGTCCCGCTGATGGGTGATGCCTATCCCCGCCTGAAGGCTGATGAAAAGCGTATTACCGAGGTGCTGCGGGTTGAGGAAGAGCGGTTTTTTGAGACTCTAGCCAACGGCATGGAGAGTCTGGATCGTGCGATTAGCGAACTGTTTCTCGCGAAGACTGCAGAGGGACGAATTCCTGAAGGTGAACTCTCGTTCAAGCTTGATGGCGATCTAGCGTTCAAGCTTCACGATACCTACGGTTTTCCGCTGGATTTGACGCAGGATGTTTGTCGGGAAACCAGCCTAGAGGTGGATGTAGCTACCTTCAATGCCGCCATGGACAAACAAAAAGCCCAGGCCCGTGCGGCAGGCAAGTTCAAGATGGACAAGGCGCTGGAATACACCGGCGAGGGCAATGCGTTTACCGGTTATGAATTGCTTGAAGCGTCGGCAAAAGTTGTCGCGCTTTACGTCGAAGGTGCAGCGGTGCAGCAACTCAATGCCGGACAAAGCGGCGTTGTGGTTTTGAATAGCACGCCGTTTTACGCAGAGAGCGGCGGCCAGATCGGAGACTCAGGTCGCCTCACTGCTGGCCCTTCGACAGGCTCAGGACGAACGGAGTTTGTGGTTGATGACACTCTGAAAATAAAAGCCGACGTATTCGGCCATCACGGCACGCTATCCGAAGGCACGCTCAAGGTCGGCGACAGCATCACGGCCCAGGTCAACAGCGCCGTGCGCGCTGCCACGGTGCGCAACCACAGCGCCACGCACCTGATGCACAAGGCCTTGCGCGAGGTGCTGGGTGAGCATGTTCAGCAAAAGGGCTCGCTCGTGAATGCCGAGCGCACCCGCTTTGACTTTGCGCACAACGCGCCCGTGACGGACCAGCAAATCCGTGCCATTGAAGCGCGTGTGAATGCTGAGATTTTGTCGAACCTGGCGACCGATGCCAGCGTGATGGACATGGAGGCCGCGCAAAAAACCGGCGCCATGATGCTGTTTGGCGAGAAGTATGGCGAGACGGTTCGCGTCTTGAGCATTGGCTCCAGCAAAGAGCTGTGCGGTGGCGTTCACGTTGGCCGCACGGGCGACATTGGCTTGTTCAAAATCGTCGCCGAGAGTGGCGTGGCCTCTGGTGTGCGCCGGGTTGAAGCGGTGACGGGCGAAAACGCTTTGACCTATTTGCAGTCAATGGAAGCCAGCGTGCAGTCGGCAGCCGCATCGCTCAAGGCCAGCCCGTCAGAGCTGCAAGGCCGCATCGGCCAGGTACTCGATCAGGTCAAAGCACTGGAAAAAGAAGTCGCCGCGCTCAAAGGCAAGTTGGCCTCCAGCCAGGGCGATGAGCTGATGGCGCAAGCGGTTGATGTCAAGGGCATCAAGGTGCTGGCTGCCAAGCTTGAGGGTGCTGATGCAAAGACGCTACGCGAGACCATGGACAAGCTCAAAGACAAGCTGAAAACCGCTGTCATCGTGCTGGCAGCAGTCGATGGCGGCAAGGTGCAAATCGCAGCCGGCGTGACTGCCGACAGTGTGGGCAAGGTCAAGGCCGGCGATCTGGTCAACTTTGTCGCCCAACAGGTGGGCGGCAAGGGCGGCGGCAAGGCTGACATGGCGATGGCGGGTGGCACCGACGCATCCAAAGTCGCTGCGGCGCTGGCATCCGTGCAGGCCTGGGTGAGCGAGCGGGTTTGATATGCCTTTGCAAGCCTAAAGCGCGCCGTGCCCTAAACAGCCGCCCAGAACACTGCAAACCAGCTTTTGGGGTCCGTCCAGTGCTGTAGCTGGCTGAAACCGGCCTGCTTGAGCAAATCGGTCATGCCATCCAGCGTGTATTTGTACGAAGACTCGGTGTGAATGCGCTCACCGCTTTTGAAGTGACGCTGATGGTGACGATGAAGGCCGGGCCAACTGACGCTGAGGTCGCATTTCGCCTCCAAGTGCATCTCAATGCGTGACTCGGCTTGATTGAACAGCGCCACATGCTGCCACTGCCGAACATCAAAGTTTGCGCCCAACAAGCGGTTGATGTTGAGCAGCATGTTTTTGTTGAAAGCGGCGGTCACGCCCAGCGCGTCGTCGTAAGCGGTTTGCAGCGTTTGGCTGTCTTTCACCAGATCAATCCCCAGCAGCAGACCGCGTGCATTGCCTTGGGCCGGGTTTGTGATGCGTTGTAAAAATTGCAGTGCCTGGCTTGGCGCAAAGTTGCCCAGGCTGGAGCCGGGGTAGAAAAACACACGGCCCTCGCGCTGCACTTCTTTTGGCAATTCAAGCCGGCTTGAAAAATCCATGCCCACGCCCACAATGTCGAGCGCCGTAAAAGTTTTTTGTAATTGCTCGGCAGCAGCACGCAAAAAATCAACTGAGATATCGACCGGCACGTACTGGCTGGGTAGCAAGTGCGGCAGCAGGCGCGCGGCCTTGGCGCAGTTGCCCGCGCCCAGGTCAATCAGGCAGGGCTTGTGGATGCCGTGCTGTTGCAGGGCCGCGGCCATCTCGCCGTGGTGCGCTTCAAAAATACTGGCCTCAACGCGGGTCGGGTAGTACTCGTCAAGTGCAGTGATGGCCTCGAATAGTTTGGAGCCCAGCGCATCGTAAAAATATTTGGGTTGTACCACCGCCTGCGCCGCGCATAGCCCGAGGGCCAGCTCTTGCATCTCGACGTTGGGCAAAGCGCCGGTGTCGCAGAGGTTGATGAACTGAGGTGAGTGGGAGCTAAACATGGCGTGCGTTTTAGGCAGCCAGCAACTGACAACGCGCAATCCGCGCCAGAGCTTCGCCCATGGTCTTACGCGCTATGGCGGTGTCGTAGTTAGCCTGGCCGCGAAGCCACCAACCGTCGCTGAGTCCGAAGTACCGGCAGAGTCGCAGGTCCGTGTCTGCGGTTATCGAACGCTTGCCCGCCACAATGTCGCCAATACGTTGGGCGGGCACACCAATGTCCTTGGCCAAACGGTACTTTGTCAGGCCAAGCGGCTTCAGGAATTCTTCTTCCAGCATTTCGCCAGGGGAGACAGGGGGAATATTACGCATGTCAAAACTCCTTCAATGGTAGTCAACAATCTCTACATCTTTCGCACCTTCAGAAGTCCACACAAAGCAAACACGCCATTGATCATTAACGCGAATGCTGTGCTGCCCCTTGCGATTTCCTTTCAAGGCTTCTAGTTTATTGCCTGGTGGTACGCGCAGGTCTTCCAAAACAGAGGACCAATCAAGTTGCTCCAGTTTTCGAAGCGCAGAGCGTTCAAAAGTTTGCAGACAGATCCGAAATGTCTCATTTGATTTGCACAACCTTGTTACCAAAATACCTTAGAACCTTCGTCGTCCTGCCGTTGATGATGGGCAGATCTTCCCGGTTACACCAGCCGACGAGTTCCTGCACATTCGCTCGTCCGAACTCTTCTAGCTTGTATCGAGGATCAAAAATCGCGCTTGCCATGCGCTCCACAATGTCACCCTCCCCATAGACCAGGTATGAAAGCGCTTCTCTCGTTCGCTTTGGGTCATTGAATGCTGGGAACCGTTTCTTCCAAGTGGAAAGGCCGCCATCAAAGAATCGAAATCTGTCGTAGAACGAATGCAACGTCGCAAGGCCGTCAAACAGTTCACCATCGTCAGCGGTCATGATCGAATCGACTGACGCAAAAACACGTTTGAGACGCGGGTAGTTTTCACTTACGATTTTGTCTTCAAAGTGAGGCCAAGGCGTTGTCTTCTAGCGTTCAATCAACTCAACTATCAGTGGCTCCTGTTCCGCTGGAGTTCTGAGCATAGTTGCCTCCCAAGACTCACCTGTTGCAACCCTCTCCCGCACAAAGCTGATGAAAGAGTCGATCTCTAGCCGCAGTGGAATTGCGGACTCATCTACCTTTCTATATCCGCTGGCTTGATATACCTTGCGAATCACGTCGAAGGCTGCCACACCCTCTTGGTAGGCCTTCCGAAAGTGAGATAGAAAAAGCGATTGCTTTCCACGCTTTTTTTCACCACGGTTTATGTTTGCTGGCGCGGTATTGCCCAGCTTATTTGCTGCATCAATTGCGAGAGCATCAGCTGCGTCTTCAAGTTTCGAGAAGCTCGAATAGAGTTGTTTGTAAAGCTTCAGCTGATCTTGGGTTGGAACTTCCGCTCCATCCCAGTATTCGTCGAACACCAATGCAAGCTCTGAGAAACGCTCATCCTCGGCATCTACACTTACGACTACTTCTTGGTTAGACCAAATGGCAGCATGCGTGAGATTCGCCGATCCGATGAGCGCCACCTCATTTCCAAAGATGTAGAGCTTCGGGTGGAATGTGCGGGCCGTATAAACACGAAGTTGAAGATTTGGTAACCCCATAACCTCTTCAATGGCTCTCGGGCTTGTTGGAAAGCCGAGTCTGATCACCATCTGCACCCGGCACCCTTTTTCTATTAGCCGCTTGATGACACCAGACTCGGTAAAGAAGGCGACTGCGATATACACGTCACGGCCAGAGGCTCCAAGTCGTTCAATCTCGTTAACGACAAAGTCTTTCTTCTCAGTTCGGTTGGCAAAAACGACAGTCACAGAATTCCCCCTTATGTTTGCTGTCATTCTCTACCAATGGCAGTTTAGTTTTCACCTGTGGCCGTAATGCACCGCCAGCACACCCAAAGCCCCCACCAAAATTCCCTTGGCCTCGTACTGCCAGCCTGTCGTGGTGCCGAGGTCAAACGCCAGAATCGTTGTGTTTCCTGCAGCTAGAAAAAATCGCTGCGATTGGAGCGGTTTTTTTGTGACCTAAAGGGGATCACCCTCCGCCTCCTCCAATTTGTCCAATAGCCTGCGAACATGTTCTGTCGTAACAACTTCGTCACGCGTGGGCAGTACTGAATATCGGCTTTTTAAGTCAGCGGTAGCAGGGTCTAGACGCAGTTGCAACTGGCTCTCAAACTGCCGCAACTGCCCCGTGACCGGGTCAGTAAAAGTAATCGACTTAGCCAGCAATTGCAGCGGCGCGTTGTAGTCGTCAGGTGGGGTGTTTTCAATCGGTGGGTACATACGGTCATTCATTATCGGTAAACCCAGCGCATTCATGTGTACCCGCAACTGGTGCTTTTTACCTGTGACGGGGCTTAAAGCGTAGAGCGCTTTCCTGGCCATGACTTGCAGCACACGGATGTGTGTTTCGCTGTTGGCTGGGCCTTCAATTTCACGTTGCCTGAAAAATGGGGTGTCTTCCACGATACGGCTTTTGCGAGTGAGTGGAAAAACTAAATCGCTGTTGCTGGTCGCAATAGCTTGGTAATGTTTGACGACTTCATGCCGCCTGAAAAGCGACTGGTAGGCATTGCGTTCGGCCAGGTTGACTGAGAACAAAACCAGGCCTGCGGTTTCGCGGTCTATGCGGTGAATCGGGATCAAGTCGTTCAAACCAAGCTTGTTTTTAAGCCGCACCAACAGGGTTTCTTGCAGGTAGTGGCCCGAGGGTGTTACTGGCAAAAAATGCGGCTTGTCAGCCACCACCAGATGGTCGTCCTGATACAGCACGGTCTCGTCAAACGGTATGCGTGCTTCCTCGGGTAGGTCGCGGTAGTAGTAGATGCGGATGTGGCCTTGGTAGGGGCGCGTGGCTGTGACGGCAACGCCAAATTCGTCAGCTACCAGGTCAGCTTGCATACGCTGTAGCCAGACATTCCGGCTAATGGCGGGAAAGCGTTCGACCAGAAAATCCGTGATGCTCAGCCACTGGCCCTTGACGGGTGGGTTAGGCAAGCCTATGCAGCTGGGGCCAACGCCGTTACGTGTGGGCAGGCCATGCTGAGCGTATTTGAGGGTTTTACTCACACTTGAAATGGCACTCGTTTAAAAACAATATCCCACACGCCGTGGCCGAGCTTGATGCCACGATTCTCAAACTTGGTCAGTGGCCGATAGACGGGCTTGGCTGCGTAGCCGCCATTCGATGCGTCAGCACTGTTTTCAAGTAAAGGCTCGGCGCTCAAAACCTCCAGTATCTGTTCTGCATACGCTTGCCAGTCGGTTGCGCAATGCAGGTAGCCGCCAGGTTTTAAGCGCGTGGCGAGTTTGGCAATCAGCGGGGCTTGAATCAGGCGACGCTTGTGGTGCTTTTTCTTGTGCCAGGGGTCGGGAAAAAAAATGTGTATGCCGTCCAGGCTGGCGGGCTCCAGCATCTCGTCCATCACTTCAACCGCATCATGTTGCAGGATGCGGATGTTGCTCAGGCATTGTTCTTCAATGCGTTTGAGCAGCGCACCGACACCCGGTGTGTGGACTTCACAGCATAAAAAATTGACATCTGGCATCACGGCTGCGATGTGGGCGGTGGCCTCGCCCATGCCAAAACCAATTTCTAAAATAGTCGGGGCGCTGCGTTTGAAAATGGCTGCAAAGTCAGCGGGCGCGTCTGAGAAGGGGACTAAAAATTGCGGCCCTACATCGGCAAACGCCTTGGCCTGGCCTGCGGTGGTGCGGCCTGTACGGCGCACAAAGCTGCGGATGGCGCGGATGGGTGCGATAGCGATCATGTTCGTAGTTTAAAAGCATCGGCCCAATAACCCACGGCAGCAGCTAGCCAGTCGCCCACAGATCTGGCCTCTGGTGCAGCTATGCCAAGTGTTTGTCCGGTGGTTTGGAGCAATCTGATGGGCTGCGCGGCATCAAGTGCCTGCGCAGCATTTTGTTTAGAGAGTTTTTCGCCATCTGCCGCCAATACCAGCGGTGTGTGCAGATACTGCGGCGTGGGCAAGCCGAGGGCGCGCTGCAACAAGATCTGCCGCGCTGTATTGCCAGCCAAGTCTTCGCCCCGCACCACATGGGTGATGTCCTGCGCTGCGTCATCAACCACTACGGCCAGCTGGTAGGCCCACAGGCCGTTGGCACGCTGCACCACGAAGTCACCGACCTGCTGCGTGACGTTTTGCGATTGCACGCCAAGGCGGCGATCAGTCCATGAAACGATTTGGTCTACAGCCATTTTTTGGGATGTTTTTGAGGTCAAAAATCGCCAAGTTTGAGGTTTTTCAGTCAAACAGGCTCCTAGTTTGGCCCTGCAGGTGCCGGGGTACACCAGCTCGGCATGGCGCTGTCTGGTCTGGCCGCTGGCTGCCAGGGCATCAGTAATGTCAAGGCGGCTACAGGTGCAGGGGTAGGCTTGAGCCTGCGCTACCAGCTGCGCCAGTGCCTGTTGGTAAAGGTGGCTGCGTTTTGACTGGTAAGTGGGTGGCTCGTCTGGCAGCAAACCGCAGGCTGCCAGTTGCCCAAGAATTGTTTTGTCTGCACCCGCAACGCAGCGCGGCGTATCAACATCTTCGATACGAACCAGCCAGCTACCGCCGTGTGCGCGTGCGTCGAGCCAGCTTGCGAGTGCGGCTACCAGTGACCCTGCGTGAAGCGGGCCTGTGG